>JBJMVV010000133.1:0-10197 GCA_045810505.1 Massilia sp. | reverse complement strand
GTAGTGACGGTTGGCGGTCTCGTACTCGACGTGCGCGGTGTTGATGGTAATGCCGCGTGCTTTCTCTTCTGGCGCTGCATCGATCTGGTCGTATGCTTTTGCTTCGCCGCCGAATTTCTTCGACAGGACGGTCGCGATTGCTGCCGTCAGGGTCGTCTTGCCGTGATCAACGTGACCGATGGTGCCGACGTTGACGTGCGGCTTGGTCCGTTCGAATTTACCTTTTGCCATTTTAGACTCCTGATGATTTTGAGAAATGCCAGGCACTCGCCTGCGTTACCGTTTGAATTTACCGCGACTTGCGAACTACTGAATTCTGGTGCCCTTGACGTGGATTGAACACGTGGCCTCTCCCTTACCAAGGGAGTGCTCTACCACTGAGCTACAAGGGCTTTTTGTACTGCATGCATTGCGATGAAAGCCTGGAGCGGGTGAAGGGAATCGAACCCTCGTCGTAAGCTTGGAAGGCTTCTGCTCTACCATTGAGCTACACCCGCGAGGTTTTGCATCCGTTTCAATTCACTTACCGCTACAACTTCCAAGCAACATCTTGGTGGAGGGGGCTGGATTCGAACCAGCGTACTCATAGAGAACAGATTTACAGTCTGTCGCCTTTAACCACTCGGCCACCCCTCCGCGAGGAACCGCAGAGTATGAAGCAAGCACCACTCGGTGTCAACAGCATTTGCGGAACCTTCTCCGCAATCTTACGCGCTATTTTCATCGCTCTCGCTTCGGGGCGTGATTGTAACCGGTGGATTTAAGATATTGCAAGGGTGCGGCGGGGAATGTGAACTATTTATTTTGCGACGGGCCGCGGTCGTGTGCAGCAGGGGGGACTGGCCCTGCGGGCCTGTCCCCTTTTTTTCCCGGCTTTTATAACGCGAAGCGCAGTTCAAATATGGGGACAGGCCTGCAAGGCCAGTCCCCCCCTCCGTTTTACGGCGCGAGGGCGCTGAGGACCTGCTGTTTAAGGGCCTTGATGAGCGAGGTTTCATCAGGCGGAACGCCCTCCGGCGCGGGTTCGGTGCGGTCCGCATAGAACAGGCCCACCTGCACCTTGCCCAGCACCAGCGGCAGCACGATAAAGCTGCGGGCGTCGGGCAACAGGTTGCGGTGCCAGATGGGCAGCAGGTCGTGAATCTTGGTGGACGAGGCGTCGGCGATCATCAGGTCGGCGTCGTTCTCCATGGCCAGGTGAAACAGGTCGCGCGCGCCCGTGCCGGGGAAAGTAAAACCAGCCTGGCGCAGCTCCTTGTTTTCGCCAAAGGCCACGCGGGCGCGGAACTGGCCGCTGCGGGGATCTTTCAGGCAGACCGTCGCAAAACGGAAACCCATGCTGCGATAGACGGTTTCAAGCACCGCCAGGATGACCTCGTTGACGGTCGCGCCGCCCGCGCGCAATTGCGTCACATCCTGCACGCCGGCGAGCAACTGCTCGCGGGCATTGTAGGGCTTGCCGCTGGGATAAAAAGCGTCATCGGCCGTCTCGCCGGCGTCCATCGTCGCCAGCAGCAGCACATTCGGCAGGCCGCCCCCGTCGGCCGGCTCTTCGACCTTCGGGCGCGGCTGCATGTTCATGCTTTGCAGCAGGCTCGTCATGTCGCGCTGGACGGTGTCGAACAGGTCTTCCATGCGGTCGGCATCGACCCCCAGCGCCACGCCGTAGCGGGCCAGCAGCGCTCGCGCGTCCGGGGTGGCGGCGGGATTGGCGCTGCGGCCCAGCAGTTGCGACACCTCGGCCGAAAACGAGGCCACCTGCTTCATCCATTCGGCGCGGCTGGCCGCGGTTTTTTGCACGCCGCCCGGCAAGGCGCTCAGGGCCCGCACGATCTGCTCGGGGATTTTCCATTCGGCCATTACCGCTTCCGACAGGGCGTCGTAACTGGCGCCCAAAATCATCTGCGAGGCCTGCCCCAGGGTGTGCTTGCCGGATGCATGCAGGGCCTGGATTTCGCGGTAGCGGGCGTGCTCGTGGGTGGCGACCAGCAGGGGGCCCAGATTCTTGAACAGCGCCGCAATGGCGGCTTCTTCTGCGCCCTGGTAGCCGCTCTGACGGGCCATCTCGCGGCCGACCAGGCTGGCGCACAAAGCGTTTTCAAGTTCCACCCGCACGCTTTGCGCATGGGTGCTGTTCGACAGGGCGTCCACCAGCAGCAGCGCCAGCGCCGTCGTCTTGACGTTGTCAAAGCCCAGCAGGGAGATGGCGCGCGAAATCGTCGTCACCGTGGTGCCCGACGAGGTGCGGTAGGTCGGCGTGTTCGACAGGCGCAGGATGCGCTGGGTCAGCGCCACGTCGGACAGCACGTAGTAGGCAAGATCGTGGGTGCCCTGGTCGTCCGAGGAGGCCATCTGCACCACCCGCGCCACCGAGGTGCCGAGGGCGAACATGTCCTCGTCGCCCGTGACTTTTTGCAGCAGGGCAGCGCGCACGCGGCGCGTCTCGGCGGGGGTGGGAGAGTCGACTGGCATGGTAGCGCTTTTCCGTTGAGGTTCCGTCAGTGGTGGCTGTGCAAGGCGAATAGGACGCCCTTACTTTTTCGGCCCCACCGACTTGTTATATTTTTTCAGGATCTGCTGATGCAGGCCGGCCAGAGTCGGCAGCTTCGGGTTGACCGGGTCGAGCCGGCGCACGCTGGCGATCAGGGCCGCGGCGTTGGCGGCCAGGGCATTGTCCCAGCCCGTGTGTTCCAGGCATTTTAAAACGGCTACCGCGGCGTTGAACGCCACCTGCGGGTTTTCCGGCATCTTCAACACGGCTTCGTTCATCAGCTCGACCGCGCCCAGGTAATCGCCGTCCTTGGCCTTCTGCGCGCCGGCGGCCACCATGTCGATCACGACCTGGCGGCTCTGCTGGGCGACCGTGGTCGCCATGTCGGCCTTGCCGGCTTTTTCAAACACCGCCATCGCCTTGGCCATGGCGGCGTTGTTGGTGGCGTTGCGCATGACGTCGCCCATCACCTCGACGGCGCCCGCGTCCATATTGTTTTGCAGGCAATTGCGCGCCAACTCCATCTTGGTGTCGACCGACAAAGTCGTGGCGTCGCGCGCGGCGGAAATGGCCGCAATCAGGGACTCGTTCAGGCGCACTTCATTGCCCGTGTATTCGTGCACCATGGCCGAGGCAATCGCGCTGCAGACGGCCGTGTTCTTCTGGCCGCCCATGGATTTGTCGAGATCGCGGATGACGGCGGCGGCCTGGACGGGGTCGCCCTTGGCCACCAGGGTCTGCACCAGTTTCACATGGTCTTCCGGATCGCGGAACTCGGAATATTTTGCCTTGCTTACCACTTGCTTGAGCACTTTTTCGGCGGCATCGGAGTCGCCCGTTTCCAGCGCGATTTCGCCCAGTTTGCGCAGGCGCCGCACCGCGTGGGGCGACACCGCCACGCCTGCCGTCAGGGCCGCCTGGGCCTTGTCGAGGGCGCCGGCGGCCGCATGGGTCTTGGCCAGCCAGTCGTAAGCATCGACAAACTTGTTGTTCGATTCAACCAGGGTTTGCAGGATGTTTTCCGCCTCGTTGTAGCGCTCGCGCATGAACAGGGTTTTCGCCAGACCCAGGCGGGCCCAGGCGATGGCCTTGGATTCAAACAGCTGCGTATAAATCGGCTCGGCCTCGGCAGGCTCGCCCAGGAACATGTGCAGTTCGGCGCGCAGGCGCAAAAAATCCACCGTGTAGCGGGGATGGGCGCGCACGCCTTCGATGCAGGCCGTGATGGCTTCGCGCTGGGCGCCCGCTTCCATCAGCTCGTAGACGGGCATCAGGGCGGCGCGCCGGTCGAGGGCGCGGGCGATGCGCTCGAGCAGGCGGTCAGCCGTGAAGGGTTTGAGGATGTAGTCGGTGGGGGCCAGTTCGGCGGCGCTGACAACCTTGCTGTGATCGCCTTCGGCCGTGACCATGAAGAACATGGTCGACAGCGAAATCAGTTTATGGTGGCGCAGGTCTTCCAGCAGTTGCTGGCCGTCCTGCCCGCCTTCGAGATCGTATTCACACAGCACCAGGTCGAAGTGCTTCAGATCGAGCAGCTTGACGGCGTTGTTGGCGCTGCTTGCATGGTCGATCTTGGTGATGCCGCACATGCTGAGCATGCTGTGGACATTGGCGCGCATGCCGGCGTGCGGCTCGATAATCAGCGCAGACAGTCCCTCGAGGTCATTCATTGTTCAATACTCTTTCCTGCGCGATCGGCTCTGGTCATCCAAAGAGTATATAACGGCGCCAGAGGGAAAATCGTTAAATCGACATTGCCGTCATAGGGAAAGCAGCGATTTTTGTCGCGCACAGCAACAGGGCGGATTGCCTTATTGACCAGTCTGCCAAACCGTCGCATGCGGCGCGACACCGGCGCAGTCGGACCCGGCGATGTCGAGCATGGCCGCCACCACCTCGGGATCGAACAGCACGCCCGCCTCGGCGCGCAGTTCGGCGAGGGCGGCTTCGCAGGAAAGCGCCGGCCGGTAGGGGCGCTGCCCCGTCATGCCATCAAAACTGTCGGCCACGGCGACGATCCGGGCGCACAGGGGAATGGCCCGGCCCACCAGTCCGTTCGGATAGCCGCTGCCATCGAACCGCTCCTGGTGGGCGGCGGCGATCTGGGCGCCGCATTGCAGATAGGTGTAGCCGTCCACGGTGGAGGCGGCCTGCTCGAGCATGGCGCGGCCGATGTCGGGGTGGCGCTGCATGGCGGCGCGTTGCTCGGGTGTGTAGGGAGCGTCGTCGGGCCAGCCGTCGCAGGCTTGCGACATGCCGATATCGTGCAGCATGCTGGCCAGGCCGATCGTGCTGATCAGTTGCGCAGTGAGTTCGGGATCGTCGCAACCGCGCTCCTGCATGCGCTCGGCAATCCGCACTGACAGGGCCCGCACCCGCTCGGCGTGGGCGGCCGCGCCCGGATGACGTTGTTCAGCGCATTGGGCCAGCAGCGCCACCGTGGCCGCCTGGGTCTTTTTGACCTGCTCGTACAAAAACTGGTTGTCGAAGGCGGCGGCAATGCGCTGGCAATACAATTCCAGCAAGTCCCTTTGCATGTCTCCCATCGCCAGCGGCGGGCAGACGGCGATGCCGAGGCGCTGCTGCTGCATGGTGTGGATCGGCAGCAAGGTGCCAAGCGGACTGTGCTGTCCCTCCTGCTCCGCAAAGGCGCGCAAAAAACCGGGCCGCAGGGGGTGGTCGTGCGGCAGCAGGCCCCGGTCGGCCAGGTTGGCCCAGACGCCCGTGGCGGCCAGCACGGCCGGATCGCGCCCGGGCGCGGCCAGCACGCACAGCATGCCGTCGCCGCCAATGCCCAGCACGGCGCTGACCTGGCCCAGCACGCCAGAGGCAAATTCACGCAGCGAGCCGGCCTGGTAGAGATTGGTCACGCCGGCCAGGATGCGGCCCAGGCCGGCGCGGCTGCGCTCGAGCATGGTCAGGCTTTCGTAGGCGCGCAGGGCGGAGATGACGGCCGTGAACAGGCGCTGGGTGGTCAGCTCCGTCTTGGCCTTGTAGTCGTTGATGTCGTAATCGATGATGACGCGCTGCTCGGGCGCCTGGCCGGGCTGGCCCGTGCGCAGCACCACCCGTACCGTGTGGTTGCCCAGGTCTTCACGGATGCGGCGCGCCAGCACCAGGCCGGCATCTTCCGTTTCCATCACGACATCGAGCAGCACCAGCGCCACATCGGCCGTTTCGCTGAGCACCCGGTAGCCTTCGGCGCCGCTGTGGGCCGAAAACAGCTCCAGCTCGCGGCCTTTAAAGCTGACGTTGCGCAGAGCCAGCCGGGTGACGGCGTGGACATCCGGATCGTCGTCGACCACCAGCACCCGCCACGGCCGTTCGGTGGAATGGGCGGCAGGCGCGGCAAGGTCGTCGTCGTCGATCAGCCAGTCTTCGTCATCAGCGTCGTTCATCTGCATCCTTGCCAGGCGGATCAGGCGCGCACTGATGCCGCCTGCATGATCAAATTATCATCAAAGATGGCAAGACGTCTAGCGGTATCGCGTATTTCAGGGGGCGGCGTTCTCAGGCTTCAACGCGGCCAGTGTGCAATTGCCACGCACTCCGCCCGGATCGACGTTTTGATAGCGCACCTGGTAGCGCCCGGCGCTGAGCCGGTCGATGCTGAGGGCCTCGTGGGGCAGCACGTAGGCGTGGCGCACGCTGGCGCCCCGGTCGAGGTCGATCAGGCGGACGAACACGGCCGATTCATTGCGGGCGTTGTCAATGTTCACCCGCATGTGCTCGCCCTGGTTGGCGACTGCATAACCGTCGACATAGCCGGTGGCGGCCGGCCACGGCTTGCCATTCGGCGCGGTGGCGCTGTGCAACTGGGTGCTGCAGTCGGCGGCGCGCGCGGGCACGGCCAGTTCCATGACGGCCAGGGTCTGCAGGCCGGACTTGTCGACGGGGGCGGCGCCCGTGTGCGGGCCGGCCCAGTCGTCGGCAACGGTGACCGGTGCTGCCACCTGGGTCACCGCAATCGGCGCTGGTGCAGGTGCAGGAGCCGGCCTGGCTGCCGCGGGCGGCAAGGGCGCGGCCGCCGTGCGCAGGCTGGCCGCCGGCGGCAGCGCCAGTGCGCCCACCGCGCAGCCGACCGTGAACACGGCGGCCATCGCCAGCCAGGTCAGCGGTTCCTTCAGCAGGCGTTGACGGATGCGGGTGGGCACGGCCTGCGGTTCCCAGGCATGTGAACTGGGGGCGTGGCCCTTGCCGCCGTCTTCACTGGTGCTTTCCAGCCAGGCGATTTCCCATTCCTCGGCCGCGATCCACTCGTCGTGCTCCTTGCGGCGCACCGGGTCGGCCAGGATGCCGTAGGCCGTGTTGACGATGGCCATGATGCGGGCCGCCTTTTCGTCGCCCGGATTTTTATCAGGGTGATATTTCTGGCTCAAGGCTTTATAGGCCGCACGAATCACTTCCTGGGGTGCCATGCGGGCCACCTTCAGGTTGTCGTAATGGGTGTGGATCTTGGCCATGTTTTGAATATTACAGGCGGTGACTGCGGTCAGCCGCGGCCAGCGCGGGCGGCAAGTCCACGCCCTTGCCGACGATCAGCACCTTGAACAGTTCGCCCATCTCGGCCGGGGACACGAGTTTTTGCACCGCATTGGCCTGCGGCAGGTAGCGCATGGCGTTGGCCGGGTCGGTGCGCATCAACAGTTCGCCGATGCCCGCGCCCAGCAGGAAGCCAGCCTGGCTCATGAAGCCGAGCACTTCGAGGCCGGCATCCTGGGCGGCCAGGGCCATGGCGGTGAAATCGACGTGGGCCGTGATGTCCTGCAAGCCCGGCAAATAAAACGGGTCGGGGTGGGCGTGGTGGCGGTAGTGGCACATCACGGTGCCGCCCGTGCGGTCGTCGACGTAATACTCGTGGGCGGGAAAGCCGTAGTCGAACAGGATGGCCGCGCCTTTGCTCCCCTCGCCTTGCATTACCTTGGCCAGGGCGCCCATGAAACCGACGGCGATCGGGTGGACTTCGGTCAGGTAGCCGATGTCGAGCGTGTCGGCGTCGGGAATCTGTTTGGCAATGTGCGCGGCGAGATCGGGGGCGGGCGTTTGTTCCGACCAGGCTAGCTGCTCGCCCTCGATGCTGACCATCACCTGCTGCCAGCCTGCGGCGGTTTTACGGACCAGTTCGACCGGCATGGCGTCGAGCACCTCGTTGGCCAGCACCACGCCGCTGAAGCTGTCCGGCAAAGCGTCGAGCCAGCGCACTTGCGGGAAATCGCGCAGGGCCTGCTGCTGGCGTTCGCGCAATTCGCCGGACAATTCGAGGATCAGATACTGCTCGACGGCGACGCCATCGGCCGCCAGGGCGCTCAGCACGTCATGCGCCAGTTTGCCCGTGCCGGCGCCAAACTCCAGGATGGATGGCGCCGATTGGGCGATAATAGCGTTGCTCAAGCGGGCGATGGTGGCGCCAAACAGGGGCGTGAGCTCCGGGGCCGTTGTAAAATCGCCAGCTGCGCCCAGCTTGGCCGAGCCGCCGCTGTAATAGCCAAGCCGGGGTGCATACAGGGCCAGCTCCATGAAGCGGGCAAAGGAAATGGCGCCACCGGCGCGCGCGATGTCGTCGGCGACCAGCTGAAGCAGGGCGTGGGATGCGGCGAGCGCATCAGGGGCGGGTTCGGGCAAGGACATCCGGCCATTGTAGCGACAACGGCAGCGCCAAACAATTTATGCAGCATTTCACCGTCAGCGCGATGACGCTTTTTTCACCGGACAGGTTTCCCGATCAATTTATGCACGATTTCGCATAATTCGCCCAAGAATTCGCCATGCCAGCCTCCCCCGATTCCGCCCAGAATAAAACCGCCCTCGTCACGGGCGCGGGCCGCCGCATCGGGCGCGCGATCGCGCTGGGCCTGGCCGAAGCAGGCTGGGATATCGCCGTGCACTACCGCCATTCCGCGCTTGAGGCCGAAGAGACGGCAGCGGCCATCCGCGCGCTGGGCCGGCGCGCCGCGCTGCTCGACGCCGACCTGGCCGATGAAGCCGCCGTGCGCGCCCTGCTGCCGCGCGCCATTGACGCCCTCGGGCCCGTCAGCTGCGTCGTCAACAATGCATCCCTGTTCGAATACGACAGCGCCGCCGACTTTGCGCCTGCCCTGCTGGCAACGCTCATGCAGACCAATGTGGCCGCGCCCCTCCTGCTGGCCCAGGCCCTGCACGCCGCCACGCCGGCCGGCAGCCAAGCCGTCGTCATCAACCTGCTCGACCAGAAACTGGCGAACCTCAATCCCGATTACCTGTCCTACACCCTGTCGAAAGCCGCCCTGCAGACGGCGACCGTGATGCTGGCCCAGGCGCTGGCGCCCACGGTGCGGGTGGTGGGCGTCTCGCCTGGCATCACCCTCGTCTCGGGCGACCAGAGCGCCGACGGTTTCAAGAGCGCCCACCAGGTCACGCCGCTGGGCCAGTCGAGCACGCCCGCCGATATTGTCGGGGCGGTCTGCTACCTGGCCCAGGCCCGCGCCGTCACGGGCGCCGTGCTGCTGGTCGATGGCGGCCAGCACCTGTTGCCGCTGCCGCGGGACGTGATGTTCCTCACCAAATAATTGTTTATATAGTTAAAGGTATTTATGCTGTCCGCCCTCCTCCACCCCAAGCTTGCCGATTGTCGCCGCCTGTTTCTGCGGAACTATGAAGTGATGATCAATATCGGCGTCCACGATTTCGAAAAGCGCGGCGAGCAGCGCGTGCTGATCAATGTCGACCTCTACGTGCCGCTGGCCCTGTCCACCCCCAGCCAGGATTTGCTGGACGAAGTGGTCGATTACGATTTCATGCGCGAAACCGTCTCGCGCCGCATGGCTCAAGGCCACATTCACCTGCAGGAAACCCTGGTCGATGACGTCGCCGCCGCCATGCTGGCCCACCCCCGCGTGCGCGCCGTGTGCGTTTCGACCATGAAGCCGGATGTGTATCCCGATTGCGATGGCGTCGGCGTGGAAGTGTTCCGCATTAAGGAAGAAGCATGAGCGCCGTGATGCAGGAAGTGTCCGCCGAAAAAGCGGAAAAGATCGCCTACGAAAACAACAAGCTGCACAAGCGCCTGTGCCGCCTGGTCGGCCAGGCCATTGGCGACTTCAATATGATCGAGGATGGCGACAAGGTGATGGTCTGCCTGTCCGGCGGCAAGGACAGCTACGCCCTGCTGGACATCCTGATGACCCTGCGCGAGCGCGCACCCATCAAGTTCGAGCTGATCGCCGTCAACCTGGACCAGAAGCAGCCGAATTTTCCTGCCGACATACTGCCGGCCTACCTGGAAAAACTGGGCGTGCCTTATCACATTGAAAATCAGGACACCTACAGCATCGTCAAGCGCCTGATCCCGGAAGGCAAGACCACCTGCTCCCTGTGCTCGCGCCTGCGCCGCGGCATTTTGTACCGGGTCGCCGATGAACTGGGCTGCAACAAGATCGCCCTGGGCCACCACCGCGACGACATCCTCGAAACTTTCTTCCTGAATATGTTCTTCGGCGGAAAACTGAAGGGCATGCCGGCCAAATTGGTGTCGGATGACGGCAAGCACATGGTGATCCGTCCCCTGGCCTATGTAAAAGAAGCCGATTCGACGCGCTATGCGGAGGTGAAGCAGTTTCCCATCATCCCGTGCGACCTGTGCGGCTCGCAGGAAAATCTCCAGCGCAAGCAGATCAAGGGCCTGATGCGCGAGTGGGAGCAGAAATATCCAGGCCGCGTGGAAAGCATTT
>JBJMVV010000132.1:0-37967 GCA_045810505.1 Massilia sp. | reverse complement strand
GACGCCGACGCCAAGCGCGAGACGGTCAACACCGTCTGCGATGGCATGGGCATCCACGCTTCGCAGGCCATCGTGATGGGCGACGGCGCCAACGATCTCGCGATGATGGGTATTGCGGGGCTGTCGGTGGCGTTCAGGGCCAAGCCGGTGGTGCGCCAGCAGGCGAAGGTGGCGCTCAATTTCTGCGGGCTGGATGGCTTGCTGAATATATTGCGCTGATTGCAGCATCGGGGACTGGCCCTTCGCTACACGTCGCGCCGCATCAACACAACCGGCACCGGCACCGTCAAGGCCAGATCGTAGCGCTCCACTTCTTCGAAGCCCAGCTTGCGGTACAGCGGCACGCCCGGCAAAGTGGAGACCAGTTCGAGAGCAGCGAATCCCGCCTCCGCCGCCTCGTCAGCACAATACGCCATCAGGCGTGACGCAATACCCCGCCGCGCCATCGCCGGATCGACAAAAAATGCCCGCATCTTGGCCGCCTCGATGGCGGGATCGAGCAGGCGTTCCGGCGCATTCTTTGCCTTGTCCCCACCGCAGCCGGTGGAACGCTTGCCCCAGCCGCCGCAGGCAGCGGGCACGCCATCGCATTCGACCACAAAGTAGGTACCGTCGGCGACCAGCTGGCTGTCAACGCCGAACACCTCGGCAATCACGGTGTCGAGCTGCAGCGGCGTGTAAAAGCCGACCGACAGTGCGCGCGCCGAACGCTCGATCAGCGATTCGAGCGCGGCGACGTCTGCCGTAGCAGCCGGGCGTATCCGTATCTCACCCATGTTTCGCCTCACGTTGCGAATGTAACAAGCTGTAATGCGGATTGGACATTTTCGCGCGCTCCTTTAATATCGTGATGATACTGCCCCTATTGCGCGAGGACACCATGAAAACCCTGATTTCCCTGATTGCCGTAGCCGCTGCCGCCGCTTTGTCGGGCTGCGCCTATGATGCGCCGCCGGGCGCCTACGCCAACCGCTACGCTGCCCCAGCCGATCCCAGCCAGTGGCATACCGTTTCCGTGACGCCCGTGGCGCCGGGCACGGGCGAACGCCTTGCCGCCGGTTCCGGCAAGGGAACGGCCACCGAATACACCTCGACCCCGATCGTGCAACAGCCCGTGTATGTGCAACAACCCGTGTACGTACAACAGCCCGCCTACTATCCGGCGCCGGTCTACTACGCGCCCTCGCCCTACTATTATCCTCCCGTCTCGATCGACCTGGGCTTTGGTTTCGGTCGTGGCTGGGGCGGCCATCGGGGCGGCCGCGGCTGGGGTGGTGTCGGCATCGGCACCCACTTCGGCAGATAAATTATATTGCTTACAAGATTGTAAAACCAGTCATCAATATTGCACCATTTTGGGGAGGCCGCCGCCGAGGGCGGCCTTTTTCATTTCCGGGCTAAGTGCTTGATCTTCCTACGCCTTCTTCCTTACCGATACCTTACACTTGACGTTGTTGCATCGCGTCACATGAAACGATTGCTGTTAGCAAAATGGTCCCATACAATCAATTGCAGATGGGTGATATGCCCACGCCGCAGGCATTTATAACAACATTATGGAGACAGCAAAATGAATTTCAAATTGAAAGCATTGGTTGCAAGCATGGCGATCGGCGCTGCAATGGCGGCCACGGCTGCCGAGCCCATCAAGATTGGTGTCGCAGGCCCTTTCACAGGCGGTTCGGCGCCGATGGGCGTGTCGATGCGCGACGGCGTCAAGCTGGCCGCCGCTGAAATCAACGCCAAGGGTGGCATCCTGGGCCGCCAGATCCAGCTGGTCGAGCGCGATGATGAGGCAGCGCCACCACGGGGCGTGCAGGTTGCCCAGGAAATGATCAACAAGGAAAAAGTCGTCGCCACCGTCGGCTACATCAACACCGGCGTGGCCCTGGCCTCCCAGCGCTTCTACCAGGAAGCCAAGATCCCCGTGATCAACAACGTCGCCACCGGCTCGATCATCACCCAGCAGTTTGCCAAGGAGCCGGCCAACTACATCTTCCGCAATGCCGCCTCCGACCAGATCCAGTCCGAGATGATCATCCAGGAAGCGGTCGACCGCCGTAAATTCAAGAAGGTCGCCATCCTGGCCGACTCCACCAACTACGGCCAACTGGGCCGCGAAGACCTGGAAAAAGCGCTCGACAAGCGGGGCCTGAAGCCCGTCGCCACGGAAAAATACAACATCAAGGACGTCGACATGACGGCCCAGCTGTTGAAGGCCAAGCAGGCCGGCGCGGAAGCGGTGCTCACCTACGGCATCGGTCCTGAACTGGCGCAGATCGCCAACGGCATGGAAAAGCTGGGCTGGAAAGTGCCTCTGATCGGCAGCTGGACGCTCTCGATGGGGAACTTCATCGACAACGCCGGCAAGAACGGCGACGGCACCCGCATGCCGCAGACCTTCATCCAGGATCCCAACAACGCCAAGCGCAAGGCCTTCATCGACGCCTACGTCAAGGCCTACAACCCGCCCAATGGCCGCATGCCTTCGCCCGTCTCCGCTGCGCAGGGCTATGACTCGGTCTACCTGCTCGCTGCGGCCATCAAGCAGGCCGGCTCCACCGACGGCCCGAAAATCCTGGCTGCGCTGGAAAACCTGAACGAAAACGTGGACGGCGTCGTCACCTCCTACAGCAAGCCTTTCTCGAAGACCGACCACGAAGCGATCGACTTCAAGAACACCGTGTTCGGTGAGGTCAAGGGCGGCCACGTCGTGCAGGCCAAGTAACGCCGCAACGCTGTCTGTATCGTGGCCAGACTTGAGCACTCAAGCCTGGCCATTTTCTTGTTGACCGGCGCCGTCCCGCCAATGACGGCGCCCACCGGATCACATCATGGATATCCTGCTTCAAATTGTCTTCTCCGGTATCGCCCTCGGCATGATCTACGCCGTCATCGCCTTCGGCTACCAGCTCACATTCGCCACTTCCGGCACCCTCAATTTCGGCCAGGGCGAAGCGCTCATGCTGGGCGCCCTGGTCGGCCTTTCGCTTGTCTCGTCGATCCACGGCGGCCCTTACGTGGGCTACCTCTTGATGATCCCCATTGTGCTGTGCTTCGGCGCCCTGCAGGGCATGTTCGTCGAATGGATCGGGGTGCGCCCGGCGATTAAGATCAAGTCCGAATTCGGCTGGATCATGTCGACCATCGCACTGGCCATCATCTTTAAAAACGTCGCCGAAAACATCTGGGGCAAGGACGACCTGACCTTCCCTTCGCCCCTGTCGACGACCCCGATCAAGGTCCTCGGCGCCAACGTGCAGCCAATGCAGATCGCCGTCATCGTCGGCGCCATCGCCATCATGCTGGCCGTCGAACTGTTCAACCGCAAATCCATTTACGGCAAGGCGGTCGTGGCCACCTCGAACGACCGCGACGCGGCCGGCCTGATGGGGATTAACACCAGCATGGTGATCACCTTCTCGTACGCGCTGTCCTCGGCCACGGCCGCTTTTGCGGGCGTGCTGGTGGCGCCCTTGACCCTGACCGGCGCCACCATGGGCGCCTCGCTGGGCCTGAAAGCGTTTGCAGTGGCCATCATCGGCGGACTCACCTCCGGCATGGGCGCCATCGTCGGCGGCCTGATTCTCGGTATCGCCGAGACGGCCACCGGCTACTACGTCTCGACCGGCTACAAGGAAGTGCCGGGCCTGGTGCTGCTGCTGCTGGTGCTGGCCATCAAGCCGGCCGGCCTGTTTGGCAAAACCGCGATCAAGAAGGTTTGAAGACGCCATGAACAAGAAAATTTTTCTCGCCTCCGTGGTCGGCATCATCTCCCTGATCGCCTACCCGCAGCTGTTCCCCAATCCGTATTACATCCACCTGGCCGAGACCATCCTGATCTACGCCATCCTGCTGTTCGGCCTCGACATCGTGGTCGGCTACACGGGCCAGGTCTCGCTGGGCCACGCCGGCCTGTTCGGCATCGGCGCCTACATCACCGGGGTACTGGTGTTCAAGCTTGGGGTGCCCTGGCCGCTGGCCATGCTCGGCTCCATCGGCGGCGCCGCCCTGTTCGGCGCCATCCTGGCGCTGCCGGCCCTGCGCGTGACCGGGCCGTATCTCGCCATGGTGACCCTGGCCTTCGGCACCATCATCCAGATCCTTATCAACGAGATGACCTTCATTACCGAAGGCCCGATGGGGATCAAGATCACCAAGCCCGTCATCTTCGGCACCAAGCTCACCGAAGTGGGCTACTTTTACCTGGTGGCCGCACTGATGGTGGTCTCGCTGCTGGTGGTGCACCGGATTTTGAAATCCCATCTTGGCCGCGCCTTCGAAGCGCTGCGCGACAGCCCGATTGCGTCGGACTGCATGGGCGTGTCGGTGTACCGCTACAAGGTGTACGCCTTCGTCATCAGCGCAGGTCTGGCCGGCCTGGCCGGCTCGCTGTTCGCCTACTCGGAAGAATACATCTCGCCCCAGACCTTCAATTTCGAGCTGACGATTTTGTTCCTGCTGGCCGTGATCATGGGCGGCCGCAAGACCCGCTCGGGCGCCCTGATCGGCGCGCTGATCGTGGTGATGCTGCCGAGCCTTCTGGCCGACATCGACCTGTTCCGAAAGATTGCGGTGACCGCCGCCGTGATCGCCGTTGGCGCGGCCGTGTTCCTGCTCTCGCGTGGCAAGAGCACCCCGCGCAAGGTGCTGGTACCCGTCGTCGCCACCGTCGTCATGGCGTATTTCTCCTATCGCCTGGAGAACATGACGGACTGGCGACTGACCATCTTCGGCTTGATGACCCTGTTCGTGGTCTACTACCTGCAGGACGGGATCGTCGGCTTCTTCCGCTCCCTGCTGGGCCGCGGCGCCGTGCACGACAAGTCGCTGGCGGTGGCGGCCGGCCAGACCGACGCCTTTGCCGGCGTGGCTGTGGATGGCGCGGCCGGCAGCGCCCTGCTGCAGGTCGAGCAGGTGCTGATGCAATTTGGCGGCCTCAAAGCGCTCAACCGGGTCGACCTGCAAGTCGCGCAGAAAAGCGTGCATGGCCTGATCGGGCCGAACGGCTCGGGCAAGAGCACCATGATGAACGTGCTGACGGGGATCTACCAGCCCACCGACGGCAAGGTCGCCTTTGACGGCGCCGTCATCACAGGCCGCACGCCTTCGCAGATTGCGCTCGGCGGCGTGGCCCGCACCTTCCAGAACGTGCAGCTGTTCGGCGAAATGACGGCGACGGAAAACGTGCTGGTGGGCCTGCACCACACCTTCCATTCCAACGTGGCCGACGTGATGCTGCAGACGCCCCGCTGCCGCCGCGAAGAGCAGGCGGCGCGCCAGCGTGCCGCTTCCATCCTCGAATTCGTCGGCCTGGCCGACCTTGCCAATGAAGAGGCGCGCAACCTTCCCTACGGCAAGCAGCGCCTGCTGGAGATCGGCCGGGCGCTGGGCTTGAATCCCCGCCTGCTGCTGCTCGACGAGCCCGCCGCCGGCCTGACCGCGCCCGACATCAAGGAGCTGATGGCGATCATCCGCAAGATCCGCGACCACGGCATCACCATCATCCTGATCGAGCACCACATGGACGTGGTGATGGCCATTTGCGACACCGTCACCGTGCTCGACTTCGGCCAGAAGATCGCCGAAGGCACGCCAGGCGCGGTGCAGAGCGATCCGAAAGTGATCGACGCCTACCTGGGCGGCAGCAGCGACACCAGCCCAACTGCCGCCGCGGCGCATTGAAAGGATCAACCATGTTAACCATTAAAGACCTGCACGCGTCCTACGGCAAGGTGCAAGTGCTGCACGGGATTTCACTGGACGTCCCGAAGGGCAAACTGGTCACCCTGATCGGCTCCAACGGCGCCGGCAAGACCACCACCATGCGCGCCATCTCGGGCATGATCAAGCCGACTTCCGGGTCCGTCAGCCTGGGCTCGCGCAACATCACGGGACTGGAATCGCACAAGATCGCCCGGGCGGGCCTGGCCCATTCGCCGGAGGGCCGCCGCGTCTTTCCGACCATGAGCGTGACCGACAACCTGCTGCTGGGCGCTTTTCCCCGCTTCACGGGCGCGCGCCCGAAAGGCGAGATCAAGCTCGATCTGGAAAAGGCGCTCGAGCTGTTCCCCCGTCTGAAGGAGCGCCAGCACCAGTTGGCCGGCACCCTTTCCGGCGGCGAGCAGCAGATGCTGGCGATGGCGCGCGCCGTGATGCTCAATCCCGAAGTGATCCTGCTGGACGAACCGTCGATGGGTCTTGCTCCCATCCTGGTCGAGGAAGTCTTCCGCATCATCACGCGCCTGAAAGCCGAAGGCGTGACGATGCTGCTGGTGGAGCAGTTTGCGGCGGCCGCGCTCAATGTGGCCGACTACGGCTATGTGCTGGAAAACGGCCGCATCTCCGTGCATGGCCCGGCCGAGAGCCTGAAGACCGATCCAAAGGTGGTGGCGGCCTACCTGGGCGGCTCGCATTAAGGAAGTCGCGCCCGCAGCTTCCCTGACGGCGCGCGACTATCTCGCCGCCCTCGCCGTGATCCTGATCTGGGGCAGCAACTTCATCGCCATGAAGTTCGCTCTGCACGACTTCACGCCGTTTCAGCTGGGCGCGGGCCGCTACCTGTTTGCGGTGCTGCCCATGCTGCTGTTGGTGCGCCCGCCGAAGCTGGCGTGGCGTTTCGTGGTCATGTATGGCCTGCTGCAGGGCGTCGGCCAGTTCGGCTGCCTGTTCCTGGCGCTGAAGGTGGGCATGTCGGCGGCGCTGGCCTCGGTGCTGCTGCAGACCCAGGTGTTTTTCACCGCGCTGTTCGGCTTTGCGCTGCTGGGCGAAACCGTCGGCCGCGCGCTGCGCTGGGGCTTCTCGGCAGCCGCCCTTGGCATCGCCTGCTTCTGCGCCAACTACCTCGCCCCAAATGGCGACGCGGGCGCCACCACCCCGGCCGGCTTCGCACTGGTGCTGGTGTCGGCGGCCATGTGGGCAGGCTCGAACATCGTCGTGCGCCGCGCCCGGCAAGACAGCGGCCGGCTCGATGTGCTGCCCTTCATGGTGTGGAGTTCACTGGTGCCGATCGCGCCTTTCATCCTGCTCTCGGTCGTCTTCGATGCACCGCAAGAACGCTGGCGCTGGCTCGCCGCGCCCTGGTCCAGCTGGGCGTCGCTGGCCTACCTGGGCTGGTTCGCCACCCTTCTCGCCTACGCGCTGTGGACCGGCCTGTTGACGCGCCACGCGCCGAACCGGGTCGCCCCTTTCAGCCTGGCGGTGCCGGTGGTGGGCATCAGTGCGGGCATGCTTGTGCTGGGCGACGTGATCACGCCCTGGCAGTGGCTTGGCACGGCGCTGGTGGTGGCGGCGCTGGTGATCGTGATGTTCGGACCGCGCTGGCTGGGCAAACGGGCGCAGTATTGACTGGCAAATAACAGCGTTGTCCCGGCACAACTGATCCTGCTGACAGAGAAGCAAGGTTCGGGGAATATGATTGCTGCCGTAATGTTTTTCATGGGAGACTAGCTTCACTAACCCCGCAAATGCATGGTCGTCCGGCCCCCGCCGCGCGCGCAGACGGGCACGTAAAGGCCGACATGCAGCTAGATCCACAGTATCTTCCCCACCCACGCCTGTTGGGACAGCGTGCCATGGCGCTGGCCATGCTCGACGCGATCATCTGCCCGGAACCCGAATACCGCTACTTTTCATACGACCCCAATTTTGCACCCGGCCAGCACGTCGCCGCCATGAAAAACGGCGAGGGTGACCACTGGTACCTGCACCTCTCAAGCGCCGGCGCCATCATCAAGGGGCATGTGCAGGATCTCCCGCGCGGCGAATCGCGCGCGATGGCCCTGCAGGCGCAAGCCGTGGTGCCCGAGGACTTCGGCGCCCTGCTGCACGAGCCCCGTTTTGCGATGGACTGCGTGAGCTTCTGCTACTGGCGCCGCGGCGCCGATCTCCTGTGGAACAAGCTGGCCCACCCGGAACCACGCATGGCGCACCGCTACGACGGTTCCGAAGACTACCTGTCGATCCTGCTGGCGCCCGCCTCGTGCTATTACGAATACGCCGTCGACTATTTCGAGTGCGATCCGCCGCTGGCGTCGATCGAACACCTGTATGCGCACGCGCCGCTGAGCGCCGCCATCGTCAAGTCGCTCAATCCCCAGGCCACCTTGAGCGACGCCCTGCAGGCGGCCGAACGGATCGGCTATCCCGCCTTGCCGCGCCAGGCGCCAGCGATGCAGCGCAGCGTGCGCAGCGCCGGCGTGGCCTGCTCCGGCGCGGCGTAAGTAAAGTCAAATCAACTCAAGGGCGCCGCGCCGCCGCTTCCGCCAATACCTGCTGCAGTGCCGCGAAGTCGATCGGCTTGGTCAGATGCCGGTCAAATCCCGCATCAAACGCGCGCTGCTGGTCGTCCTGCTGGCCCCATCCCGTTGCCGCCACCATGAACACTTTGCCGCCGCCCGGCGCGGCGCGCACGCGGCGCGCCACATCATAGCCGTTCATGTCGGGCAGGCCGATGTCGAGCAGGATCACGGTCGGCGCGAACTGTGCGGCCGCGCTGCAGGCGCTGGCGCCGTCGTGCGCAGCCTGGGTCAGGTGGCCGTGCAGTTCCAGCATGGCGCACATGGTGTCGGTCGCGTCGGGATTGTCGTCGACCACAAGGATGCGTTGTATATTCGGCAGACCATCTGGCTGCACGCAGTGAACCGGCGCCGTTACCGGGGCCGCCACCCCATCGAGCGCCGGCAGGCGTACCGTGAACACGCTGCCCTGGCCCACGCCGGCGCTGTCGGCGCGGATGCTGCCCCCGTGCAGTTCCACCAGCCCCCGCACCAGCGCCAGACCAATGCCCAGCCCGCCCTGGGCGCGGTCGAGCGCAGGCGTCAATTGCGAAAACATCTCGAAGATGGCGCCAAGCGACTGGGCCGGAATGCCGATGCCGTTGTCGGCCACCGTGATCTGCGCATGCGCGCCATCGCGCCGCGCCGTGAGCACGATGCGCCCGCCGTGCGGGGTGTATTTGGCCGCGTTGGTGAGCAGGTTCAGCACCACCTGCATCAGTCGGGTGGCGTCGGCGTCGACCCACATCGCCTGCTGCGGCAAGCTCACGTCGAGGCGGTGGCCGGCGGCGGCGATGACGGGCATGGCGTCGTCGGCGGCGGCGCGGATCGCGCTGGCCAGGTCGATCGTTTCGCGCCGCAGCGCCACGTGGCCCTGGGTGATGCGCGAAATCTCCATCAGGTCATCGACCAGGTGGGCCAGGTGGCCGACCTGGCGCTCTAGCACCTGCAGGGGACGCGAGGCCTGTCCCGACTTGGCGGCCTGCATCTTGAGCAGCTCGATGGCGTTGCGCACCGGGGCGAGCGGGTTGCGCAGTTCGTGCGCCAGGGTGGCGAGAAATTCATCCTTGCGCCGGTCGGCCTGCGACAGCTGGGCGTTCAGGGCCTGCAGCTGCAGCTCGGCGCCGCGGCGTGCTTCAAGCGCCTGCTCCGCCTCGCGCCGCGCCAGCAGCAGTTCGCGCTCATACGACCTGCGTTCGACGGTGAGGAAGAAAGCCACGTGATCGAACTGCGCACCGCCTTCCAGGCGCCGGGCGATATTCATCAACATCGGCAGGCGGCTGCGGTCGCGGTGCAGCAGGTCAACCTGCACCTCGGCGACCGAGCCCTGCACCTGCAGCATGGGCAGGCAGTGGGTCTGGTGGAACACCCGGCCGCCCATCGAAAACAGCTGGTCGAGCTTGCGGCCGGCCAGCAGCTGATCCTGCGTTTCACCGAGCCAGTTGCACAGCGTGGCGTTGACCCGGATGATGACGCCGTCCGCACGCGCCACCAGCAGGCCACAGGCGGCATGTTCGAACAGGGCGGCGTCCATCATGATGCTGGCGGGGCCGCAGGCTCAGGCGACGCGCGCGAGGAATCGATCGATCGCCGCCGAACTGGCGGTCGGTGCGCTCATGTGGGGACAGTGGCCCACATTGTCGATGACGGCCAGTTCGCTGTTGGGCATATTGGCCGCCATGTAGGTGCCCACTTCAATCGGCGCGATGATGTCGTCGCTGCATTGCATAATGAGAGCCGGCACGCTCGATTTGGCAACGTCGGCGCGGTGGTCGGACAAAAACGTCACCTTGGCGAAGTGGCGGGCGATGTCGGGGTCATTGCGGCAAAAGGAATTGGTCAGTTCAACGCCCAGGTGCGGCTGCTCTGGCACGCCCATGATTGCGGGCGCCATGCTGCTCGACCAGCCGAGGTAATTGCCGTCCATCGACAGCAGCAGATCGTCGATGTCCTCGCGCGAAAAGCCGCCCGTGTAGTCGCCGTCGTTGATGTAGCAGGGCGACGGTCCCACCATCACCTGGGCCGCAAAGCGCTGTGGTTGCGCGATCGTCGCCAGCATGCCGATCATGGCGCTCACCGAGTGGCTGATCAGGATGACCGGGCCGTCGCAGTAGCACTCGACGATGTCGAGCAGGTCGTCCGCGTAGCCCTGCAGGCTGCCGTAGCGGGCGCGGTCATAGGCGCGCGCATCCGAGCCGCCGCTGCCGACCAGGTCGTAGGTCAGCACGCGGTAGTCGCGCTCAAACGCAGGGGTCAGGTAGCGCCACATGCTCTGGTCGCAGCCGAAGCCATGGGAAAACACGACGGTGACAGGGCCATTGCCCCGCAGCTGCACATTGTTACGGCGTTGCAAATCCATGAACAGCCTTGTCGTAAGATTAATTGTCGCGTGATTGTACACGGTCGGAGCGAGCCGGGCTGTTCGCGAGGAACATGGCAATGTCGCGAGTTCACGACGTCCAGCAAAGCTTTTTGCGGAAAAATTATATGTTTTCTTCTGGAAACAAACATTGCGCTTCTTCCATGATACACTTGCCGTCATATCCACAAACCAGATAGGCATTCAGGCAGTCGCGCTCGCGCGACCTCAGGCACGGATGCGATGCGTGATCATGAAAAAACTTTGCTCCCTGTTGTGCTTTGCCCTGGCCTGCTGCGCCAGCGCGTCGCCGGCACTGTCGGCCAACCGCAGCGCCGGATTCGACGCCTCGCTGACCATCGTTGAAACCTGCCGCATTGACGCCGCAGCGGCGCAGGCACCGGTGGTGGCCTGCCAGATGGCCACGCCCGCCGCCGTCAGCCATATTGGCGCGGCCGACAACGCGCCGTGGATGGTGTCGTTTTAAAACTTAAAACAGTACCGTCGCCGTGACGGTATCGCGATAGTCGCCCGGCTTGGGCGTCGCCTGCGCCGGCACGATGCCGTACACCGGCACCGCAAGCGCCGCGCCCGTTCCCACCCCTGACACGACGCTGCTGCCCAGCGTGCCGTCACCCCAGCTGATCCCGTCGAGACTCGACGAGAGCCGGTAATCGACCGTGTCGCCGGCCGCGCTTTTCATCTTGCGCGCGTTGATGTTATTGGCCACGCTGCCGCCATTGAGCACAATCTGGTAGGCGTTGTTCTTCACGCAGCGCACCGACAGCGCGCTGTTCGCCCGCACCGCTGCGCTGAGGACGCCGGCCGTGCCGAAGCTGAGCGGCGCCGCGTCGATGCGGCAGTCGTTCACCACCCGGGCCCGTACATTGAGACTGAAGCTGGCGCTGGAGCCGCTGGTGCAGGCCGGCTTGACCAGGTTATAGAAAGCGTAACTGATGGTCGCGTGGCCGGCGAAGCTGCTGCTGTAAATGGTATCGGCATTGCCTACCGTGGGCACGGCGGCCAGCGCCGCGCCGGCGGGGATCTTGCCCCAGATCGTGAAGGGCTGGGAAATCGAGCCGCCCAGCAGCAGGCTTGGCACGGCCAGCACGGCCAGCACGGGGACGCTGGTGGACGGCAGGCTGACCGAGCCAGCAATCGATGCAGGCGTCATGCTGGCGTCGCGGTACAGATTGTAGTCGAGCCGCGCACTGCCATTGGCGAGGGTGCGCGGATCGCTCGACACGGAATTACTGCCAAGGCCAATGTTCACGCACACCGACACATTCGGCAGCAGCACCAGGTAAGGCGGCGTGAGCGACAGCAGGGTCCAGGCGCAGCTGACGGTGCCGCTGGCGGTGACGCTGATGTCGGCCGAGGACAATGGACTGACGGCGCCGAAATCGACGTCGCTCAAGGTGGCGCTGCAGGTGTCGGCGCGCGCGCTGCCGGCGCCCAGCATCAGCGCCAGGAACAGCAGCAGGGTGTATACCGCTGCCGGGACGCCCGGGCGCCGCGGGGTCCTCACGGCCTTGCCTCGACCAATATGCAGCGCAGCGGGCCGATGGCCGGCACGGGATCGCTGGCATCGCTGCTGTAATCGAATTCGACGGCGCAGCGCCCTGCCCCATTCGGCTCCATCCCCGCCACCTCGAGGTGGTTGTGCGCCTGCAGGTCGTCGATGAAAGCGAGGCCGTCGAAGCCGGTCATGGAGCGCTTGCCGCTCTCCCGGTGCAACAGCGGCAAGCCGACCGGGAGGGGCTTGCCGGCCGCGTCGACCAGCACCACATTGGCGGCCCGGTAAGCCTCAATAGGAAAGCGCACCAGCATGCCGGACAGGATGCGCGGATTGACCACCTGCGTGCTCACTGGCACCCGGCGGTCCACCGCCAGCGTAGTGGTGTCGATTGCCAGCACATTGCCCACATTGGTGTTCAGGTCCGGCACCAGGAGATGGCCGCTGGCGTCAGTGCTGCCGATGATGCGGTTCTCGTGCAGCACCGGTACGTCCGCCACCCCGCCCGTGCTGACCACGGCGAAGCCGGCGCCCACGCTGCGCGTGGCAGCCAGCTGACCGTCCATCAACACCAGTGCGCCGGCGCCGTCGATGGCGAAGCTGCCGCCGTTCGAGGCGCTTTGCACCGTCACGCCAAGCTGGCCGTAGCGGCCCAGGTAGCTCGCTTGCCCGGCGCGCACATGCTCATCGCCCTGGCGGCGATCCTGCAGCCCCCAGCCGACGCCACCTGCCAGGTCGGGCGTGCCGATAACGGTGAGGCTGCGCTGCGACACGCCGTTCTGGCGTCCCGCTACCGCGCTGGCTGCAGTGCGCTCGCCCAGCGCCATCGACAGGCTCAGATACAGGCCACGGCTGGATCGGTCCAGGGTATTTTCAAACGCCGACAGGCTGCCGAACAAGCCGCCCGCAAACGCATGGGTCAGGCCGAGCGCGATGATCCTGGCCGGCGCGGCGCGCCCTCCAACGGGATCGGCGCCCAGCCGATAGTAGGTGTAGCTGGTGTTGATCGACAGATTCGGGCCCAGCGACAGGGCCAGCGCGGCGCGGTCCTGCGCGCGCGCAGCGGGTGCGCCGTCACGCGCCGACAAGTCGCGGTAACCGGCGCCGGCGCGCTGCGAGAGCAGATCGACGCTGCCACGCGCCGCCACATATTGGTAGCCAAGTCCCAGTTGCACGCCCTTGCCGCCGGCGCTGCCGGCCATGCTGCTGGCGGCCAGACTGGCGCTGGCCACCCCGAAGCGCCCCAGCGCCAGCAAGGCGCCGGCGCCGCCATTGAACAACCGCGGCGCGAGCTCGCCATGGCCTTCGATGGTCAGCGCGTCGCTCCAGCCATAGCGCCCCGAGGCAGTGGCAACGGGAGCGCCCCGGTAGCCGAACGACTCGACCCCGAAGCCGGCGCGCGGCAGGCCCGCTTCCAGCGAATACTCGGATAGGCCAGCCGCCAGCAGGCGCGCGTCGACGTACAGCGGCAGGCTGGCGCTCGTGACCCGTCCCAGCGCATCGCGTGTCACCAGCACCGCTTCGCCGGCGCCATTGACACCGCCCACTTGCCTGAGGATGAAGGGGCCGCCGGGCACCTCGGCAGCGTACTGCTGCATGCCGTTGACGTACAGGGCCAGGCTGCTTGGCACGGCGGCGCTGCCGCCCATCGAGGGCATGGGAAAGGTGGCCAGGTCCGGGCGCAGCGAAAAGCTTTTGCTCCACTGCAGGCCGCCGATGCGCAGGGAACGGGTCCACGCCAGGCTCGAAGTGATGCTGTCCCCGAGCCGCCAGCTGCGCAAGGTGGCCTCGTCCGACTCCAGCCAGAAGCTGTCATGCCGGACGAAGTGGCCAGCGACACCACCCGCGCCACCCGCGCTACCGTCGGGGCGGCGCACCAGCGTGGCCACGCCGCTGCTGCTGAACACCCCGCGCTCGTTGAAGGCGCGCAGCTCCAGGTAGGCCAGCGCCGCACCTTGTGCGCCGCCATGCGCTACCGCGTTGTAGTTCAGCAGCGCACCCGGCGACGCCTGCGCGCGTGCGTGGGCGCGCACGGCGCTGCCGGCGCTGAGGGCCAGCGGCGTGCGCAGCTTGTCGTCGGCCTGCAGAGCCAGGGTCTGAGCGGCTGCGTCATAGCGCGCCAGCAGGCCGGTAATGCTGTCGAGCGCGACTTGCTCGGCGCCGTCGCCAGTGGCGAGCACGCCCCGGTTCAGTCCCAGCTGGCGCAGGTCGGCACGGGTGGCCAGCAGGCCGCGCGGGCCCTGGCGCACGGCGAGAATCTGGCCGGTGGCCTCACCGTTCATGAACACTTCCAGCAACAGCTCCGTGTCGTCCTGGGCTTGCTCGAGCGGGACCGCCGCCGCGGCGCCCGCCGGCGCCAGCGCAACCAGTGCAAGGCACAGCAGGGCAGGATGCAGGCGCACCGTTTGTCATTGCGCGCCGCTGACGAAATTCGCCGGCGCGCGCGCATTGATAACCGCCTTGATCGCCACCGCGCCGGCCAGTTTCGCCTGGCTATCGACGGGCAGCTTCCACTGGCGTTCGCGCCCGGCCAGCACGTAGCCGAACAGGCCCCGGCTGATATCGAATCGTTCACCGGCGGCGCTGGTGAAGTCGAGCGCGCCGATCTGCGCGTGCAGCGCGCCCTTGTTTTTCACTTTGAGCATCCAGGCGCCATCGCGGCGGAACAACTGCCAGTCCAGCGCGTCGTCGCGGGCTGCCGCATCGGCCGGCACAGCGGCGACAAACACGGGCACGGAATAGCGCAGGCGGATGTCGACCCCCTGTGGCGCAGCGCCATCCTCGCGTCCCAGTTCATCGATGAGGATGCGGTAACTGCCTTCGGCGCCGCGGCTCACGCCAGGCGCGAGCACCAGGCGGATGGCCTGGCTCGCGTGGGCGGCGATTTGCACAATGGGCGGACTGGCAATCAGTTCGCGGGTCGGCGTCAAGACGTCTTCGCCATCCTGCTGATCCCAGCGAAACACCCGCACCTGGCCGTAGATGGGCGCTTCACCCATGTTCTGCAAGGCGATGGCGCCGGCTTGCTGGGCGCCGTTGAAGCGCAGGCTGACGGGAGAAATCTGCAGGCTGGCCGCGCCCGCGCTGGTCCCGCACAGCAGGCACGCCGCCATCCACAGCCAGCAGGCGCGCCGCGCTCCCATCAGAAGTAGACCGTCGCCGTGATGGTCGACTTGTAGGTATCCGGCGCGGGCGTGGCCTGCACGGGCACCTGGCCATACACCGTGTGGGTGATGGCCGAACCGGTGCCGGTGCCACCCACGGTGTTGCTGCCCTGGGTGTCGCCCCACAGGGTCGATCCCGCGGTCTGGAACAGGTTAAAGGCCACCGTGCCGGTATTGGCGCCGGTGCCACTGAGTTTGCGGGTGGTGCCCGAGGAACCGGCGCCGGTACCGGCGTTCAGGCCCAGGTTGTAGGGCGTCGAATTGCTGCAGGTGACGTTGATGGTGGTGTTGACGTTGACCGCGGCGGACAGCACGCCCTGGGCCTGGCCGAAGTCCAGCGGCAATGCGGCCACCGTGCAGTTGGCCACGATTTTCATCGTGACGTCGAAGTTCGAACCCGTGCTGCCATTTGAATAGGTGGCGGCATCGGCAGTGGCCATGCCGCTGATGCCGTACAGAGCAGTCGACAGCAACAGCAGCGTCAGGCGGGGAACTGCGCGAAACTTGGAAGAGAAAATTTGCAACATACAACCTCCAGAAGTGGAAAGGGAAGTAAGTCACAGTGTTGTACGGCTTTATCGAGGGCGCGCAAACCGGACGGTGGCCACATGGCAGCCGGTGCGCCGGGGAATGGGGCGAACCTGAAAGACTGCACACATGCGGCACAAAAATATAGATTTTGAACAATCTTGTGGCTGATGTTCAGGACAGGTAGAATTTTCTACGAGCAACATTGTCCCAGCTTCTGCAAGCGGCTATAAAAAGTTTGCAGGGGAAGAAATGCAACATGCATTACACATTTAATGCAAATACACCGGCTGAACCTGCCTACAATACATTGTGCACACGACAATTTTTCCCGATGCAGGCAAAATCCTCGTGGTCGATGATTCGACCTTCGAGCAGTTTGCCCTGCGTGAAATCCTCACCAGCCAGGGCTACCGGGTCGGCAGCGCCACTGACGGGCGCCAGGGCTACGACCTCGCCACCCTGACCCGGCCCGACTTGATCCTGCTCGATGTGCTAATGGGCGGCATGGACGGGTTCGCAGTGTGCCGCCTGCTCAAAGCCAATAGCGCCACCGCCGACATCCCCGTGATTTTCCTGACCGGCGCCCAGAGCGAAGCCGAGCGCATCGAGGGCTTGAGACTAGGCGCGGTCGATTTCGTCGGCAAGCCGTTTTCAGCCGGGGAGCTGCTGGCCCGCATCAGCATTCATTTGCGGCTGGCCCAGCCGCAAAGCCCGCCAACCGCCAATGCCGCCGAAGCAGGATGTGATGCCGCGCCCGACCCCAGGGCCGATGAAGTGCTGGTGGCCGCCGCGCAGCGCTATATCGATGACAACCTGGCCGAGCCGCTGCATCTGGACGACCTGGCGCGCCGGGTCGGCAGCTATCGGGAAAAACTCTCGCGCGCCTTCCTGGCGCGGCGCGGCGCCACCGTGTTTGCCTACATCCGCGACCAGCGCCTCGCCAGCGGCGCGGCCATGCTGCGCAATACCGATGCCGGCATCGCTGAAATTGCCCTCGCTGTGGGCTTCAGCAATGCGGGCAATTTCGCCACCGCCTTCCGCGAAAAGATGGGAGTGACGCCGGGCGCCTACCGCCGCGGCGAGCGCGCGGCGCCGACCGCCTGAGCCTGTCATCGGCGGGCGATGTCCTGGACGGCCAGCGCCTGCTCGACAAAGGTGGGAGAGAGGGTATTGTCGAATATGCACCAGACCTGGCGGCCCGCGGCGACGTGGCTGGCAATCGACTCGCCCAGCCCGGCCAGGAAGCCGGCCGCGTAATCGGAGTAGTAGACCCTGGGCGAGCCGTGCAGGCGCACATAGATAGCGTTGCTGGTCGGCTGATGGGGACCCGGCTGGCCTGCGGCCGGATCGGCAATCACGCGGGTGATGCCGTGCGCGCTCAGCAAACTGGTCGCCGCGTCGCCGAACCAGCTGGCATTGCGCGCCTCGCAGGCCAGCATGCAGCCGAAGCGCTGGCGCAGGGCCGTGAAAAAATGTTCGGCGACAGCGCCGTCAAAACCCAGCTTGGGCGGCAGTTGCACCAGCACACAGCCTAGCTTTCCCCCCAGCGCCGCCGCTTCGCCGGCAAACCGGTCCAGCACGGCTTCGGGATCGACCAGGCGCGCCTCGTGGGTGATGGCGCGCGGCAGCTTGACGGAAAAGCGGAAATCCGCCGGCGTGCTGGCGGCCCAGCGCGCATAGGTGCCGGGCCGGTGCGGACGATAGAAGGAACTGTTGATTTCGGCCGCGCCGAACACGGCGGCGAAGCGCTCGAGGTGGCTGCCCTCGGGCGGAAAGCGCGCGGCGGACAGCTTCGGGATGGTCCAGCCGGCGCAGCCGACCAGCACCTGGCCGGGTGTGGATGGACCGGCAGGCAGATTTGCGAGTTGGGCGGTCAATAAATCAGGCATGAAAAGCGGGCGACGCTGCAATGAAGGAAGCCCCATTGTAAGAACAAGCGCCAACCTTGCCCGTACGCTAGCGAACGCCCCGTCATCGGCGGCGGCTTTACAATCGAATTACACTGGCGGGACGAGCAACCAACCAGCGCCGAAGGAACATCATCATGAGCGAAACAAACAGCAGCAGCGTCCACGTCGTCTGCCCCCATTGCGATACCGTCAACCGGCTTGCGCAGTCGCGCCTGGGCCAGCATCCCACCTGCGGCAAATGTACCCAGGAATTATTCCAGGGCCGTCCGCTCGATCTGGCCAGCGCCCGTTTCGCCCGCCACATCGAACGCAGCGAGATTCCCCTGCTGGTCGATTTTTGGGCGCCATGGTGCGGGCCGTGCAAGATGATGGCGCCGGCCTACCAGCAAGCGGCTTTGCAACTCGAGCCGGCCATGCGCCTGCTCAAGGTGGACACCGAACAGGCTCAGGATCTGGCGCAGCGCTACCAGGTCCGCTCGATTCCCACCCTGATGCTGTTCCAGAACGGGCGCGAGGTGGCGCGCCAGGCGGGGGCGATGGACGCCCGATCGATCGTGGCGTGGGCCCGCACACACGTGCTGGCGCCGCAATCAACATGAAGCACTTTTATTAAAAATGCTGCAAACATTTATTCGGGTAGAATTAATACATCAACAACTACGAAGGATGAGGAGCAAGCATGTCGCAATCACTGGTGATGGATCGTGATCTTGAAGACGCGAAAAATTTCGCCCGTATCATGTACGTGGCCCACGCCGTCGTATTCGTGTTTTCGCTGGGCTCGCTGTCGCTGATCCCGCTGATCGTCAACTACATCAAGCGCCCTTACACGCAGGGCACCTTCGTCTACAGCCATCACACCTGGATGATCCGCACCTTCTGGTTTTCGGTGCTGTGGGCAATCGTGGGCGGCGTGCTGTTTGCCACCATTATCGGCATCCCGCTGGCCTACCTGGTCTGGTTCGGCGCCTGGATCTGGTACATCTACCGGGTGATTCGCGGTTTTGTTGATCTGAATAATAACAACGCGATGCCAGTGTAGCGCGCTAGCCTCGCCGGCGAATAATTACCGTGCAGCAATGGTGGACTTGCTGGCATACTGTCGAACAGTTCATTCACCCCCATCGAGAGCACAGATGAAAACTGTTCAGCAAGAAGTCGACGAGCGCAGCAACTTGACCGGCACCAATAAATTCGAGTTGTTGTTGTTCCGCCTTGGCGCTGACAAGAACGGCGACCGCAACGAGCTGTTTGGCATTAACGTCTTTAAAATCCGCGAGATCGTCGCCATGCCCGAGGTGACGGCCATCGCCGGCGCCGAACCCCATGTGCTGGGCGTGGTCAACCTGCGCGGCGCCATCATCCAGGTGCTGGATCTGCCCGCCATCGCCGGCTGCGTGCCCAAAACGGGCCTGAACATCATGCTGGTGACGGAATTTGCCCGCACCACCCAGGCCTTCGCCGTCGAATCCGTCGAAGAAATCGTGCGCCTGGACTGGAGTTCGGTGATGTCTGCCGAACGCAGCGGCGGCACGGGCGGCCTGGTCACCAGCATCGCTCGCCTCGAGGACGACGCCAACGGTCCCCGCCTGGCCCAGGTGCTGGACCTGGAAACAATCCTGCGCAATATGAACCCGACCGACCGGCCCGACATCAACGCCGCCACTATCGGCGCCCCGATCAAGATCAAACCAGGCTCCGTCATCCTCGCCGCCGACGATTCCGTCGTTGCACGCGCCCTGATTGAACAGGGCCTGGACGCGATGGGCCTGCCCTTCATCATGACCAAGTCCGGCAAGGAAGCCTGGGATCAGCTCAACGTCATCGCCACCCAGGCGGAAAGCGAAGGCCGCAGCGTCTACGACCGCGTCGCCATGGTGCTGACCGACCTGGAGATGCCCGAAATGGACGGTTTTACTTTAACCCGCTCGATCAAGAAAAACGCCCGTTTCAAGGATTTGCCCGTGTTGATTCATTCTTCGCTGTCGGGCACGACGAACGAAGAGCACGTCAAATCGGTGGGCGCGGATGCGTATGTGGCGAAGTTCAATGCGGATGAACTGGCGGCGGCGTTGCGGGCTGTGCTGAAGAACTAAAACGGCTGCGGCTCAAAAAGCATCGGGGACTGGCCCTGCGGGGCTCCAGGTCCGGGGGACCTGGAGCGAGCCGAAGGCCTGTCCCCATTCAAACTTTACCTTGCGCAGCGCGCCTGGCCTGCAGTAAAAGTCAAAAGAATGGGGACAGGTCCGCAGGACCAGTCCCCGGCCTTAAGCAAGCCGCGTTAAAGCTTGCTGGATATCGGCAATCAAATCCGCCGGCGATTCCAGTCCGATATTAAACCGCACCAGGATGCCCTGGTCGCTCCAGTTCCGGCGCATGCCCTGTATGCGATACGGCATCACCAGGCTGTTCGCCCCACCCCAGCTGTAGCCTATCCCGAACATCTGCAAAGCATCGACAAAACGGTCGGTCTGCGCTTCCGCGACCTCAGGCTTGAAGATCACGGAAAACAAGCCCCCTGCCCCCGTGAAATCGCGCTGCCAGTTGGCGTGGCCCGGGCAATCTTCAAAAGCCGGATGCAGCACCCGCGCAATTTCAGGACGCGCCTTGAGCCACGCTGCCACTTCGCGGGCGCCACGGTCGTGCGCCTCGAAGCGCAGTTGCATGGTCGGCAAACCGCGCATGACCAGATAAGCGTCATCGGCGGAAACGCCCATGCCGAGGCGCATGTGCGCCATGGCGATCCGCTCGATCAATTCTTTCTCGCGCGTGATGACGGCGCCCATCAGCACGTCCGAGCCGCCCGACTGGTACTTGGTCAGCGCGTGCATGATGATGTCGACGCCGAGATCAAAGCCGCGCAGGGCGATGCCGGCGGACCAGGTGTTGTCGAGCGCAACGAGCACGCCGCGCGCGCGGGCGGCGGCGCAGATGGCGGGCAGGTCCGGCACTTCCATCGACACCGAGCCGGGCGCTTCGGTCCAGATCAGTTTGGTGTTCGCGGCAATCAGCTCGGCAATGCCGGCGCCCACCATGGGATCGTAGTAGCGCGCCGTGACGCCGAAGTCGCGCGCGAGCCAGTTGCCCAGTTCGCGGTTGGGGTTGTAGACATTGTCCGGCAGAAGCACATCGTCGCCGCTTTTCAGCAGCGACAGATTGATCATGGCAATTGCCGCCAGGCCGCTCGGCGCCAGCAGGCAATGCTTGCCGCCCTCGATTTGCGCCAGCTTTGCTTCCAGCGTGAAGGTGGTCGGCGTGCCGTGCAGGCCGTAGGTATAGGACTGCTTGTCTTTCCAGTTACCCGAACGCATGGCCGCAACGTCCTTGAACAGGACCGTCGAGGCATGGTGAATGGCGATGGGGTAAGCGCCGAAGCCGGCGGGCGCCTGGTAGTCGGCGTGGACCAGGGTGGTTTGCAGCGATTTCTCCATCGTTGCCGCTCCTTGTCAGCTTACCGACGCCCACAGGTCGTGCGCATCGGCGCGGGTAACGAGAACGTCGGCGAATTCACCGACGACCAGTTTCTTGCCCGGCACCAGCGACTTCTTGATGTGCACCACGCCATCGATTTCCGGCGCATCGGCAGCCGAGCGGCCGATGGCTTCGCGGGCGTTGACTTCGTCGATCAGCACCTTGACGGTCTTGCCCACTTTGGCCTGCAGGCGCTTGGCGGAAATTTCTTCCTGCAGCAGCATGACGCGCGCGCGGCGTTCCTCGCGCACTTCTTCCGGCACGGGATTGTCGAGCAGGTTGGCGGTGGCGCCTTCGACGGGCGAATAGGCAAAGCAGCCCAGGCGGTCGATCTGCGCTTCTTTGAGGAAGTCCAGCAGATATTCGAATTCGGCTTCGGTCTCGCCGGGGAAACCGGCAATGAAGGTCGAGCGGATGGTCAGATCGGGATTCATGGCGCGCCAGGCCTGGATGCGGTCGAGGTTTTTCTCGCCGCTGGCGGGCCGCTTCATGCGGCGCAGCACCTCGGGGTGCGCGTGCTGCATGGGAATGTCCAGGTAAGGCAGCACATGGCCGCCGCTCATCATCGGGATAACCTGGTCGACGTGCGGGTAAGGATAGACGTAGTGCAAGCGGATCCAGGCGCCGTATTGGGCAGCCAGCTGGCCCAGCGCTTCGGTCAATTGCGTCATGTGGGTCTTGACCGGCTTGCCGTTCCAGAAACCGGAGCGGAATTTCACGTCGACGCCGTAAGCGCTGGTGTCTTGCGAGATGACCAGCAATTCCTTCACACCCGCCTTGAACAGGTTTTCCGCTTCCAGCATCAGTTCGGCGATGGGACGCGACACCAGGTCGCCCCGCATGGACGGGATGATGCAGAAGCTGCAACGGTGGTTGCAGCCTTCGGAAATTTTCAGGTAGGCGTAATGCTTCGGCGTCAGCTTGACGCCCTGCGACGGCACCAGGTCAAAGAAAGGCTCATGGGGCTTGGGCAGGTGCAGGTGGACCGAGTCCATCACTTCACCGAGCGCATGGGGACCGGTAACGGCCAGCACTTTCGGGTGCACCTTCATGATGATGTCGTCGCCGGCCGCATCTTTCTTGGCGCCCAGGCAACCGGTCACGATCACTTTACCGTTTTCCGCCAGCGCCTCGCCGATCGCGTCCAGCGACTCCTGCACGGCCGCATCGATGAAGCCGCAGGTGTTGACGATGACGAGGTCGGCGCCGTCATACGACTTGGCCGTTTCATAACCTTCCGCGCGCAGTTGCGTCAGGATCTGCTCGGAATCGACCAGGGCCTTGGGGCAGCCAAGCGACACAAAACCCACCTTCGGCGCCACGCCGGGGGCGGTGATGATGGGGGTGGGAATGCTGATGGGTGCGGCAACGTTGCTGCTTGCGCTGGCGGGCGCGGCGGGGATACGGCGAAGTTCGGTCATGGCTGGGTGCGGGTATTCTGGCGGGCAATCTGCCATTGTACCGCGTTGGCGGCACTGCCGCCAAGCCGGGGACTGGCCCTGCGGGCCTGTCCCCATTCAAACTTTATTAGCGCCACGCGCCCATTCTGCAGGAAATGCTGAAAATGGAGACTGGCTGAGCCGCAATCGGACGCAGGGCCAGTCCCCGATGCTTCACTTTTTATCTGCGGGCGGCACCGGCGGCACCGGAAACGGAAACGCCCCAAAGATCGACTTGCTCTGGCTCTGCATCTGCTCCTGCATCTGCACGAACAGATTCTTGCTCTGCTCGATGTAGTTGTTCATCATGCCCTGCATCATCGGGCCCTGGACGTTCATGAACTGGGACCACATTTCGGGGCTGAAGGGCTTGGCATCGAGGCCGCCGGCGCCGGCGCCGGTGGTGAATTTGTTCTGGATGTCGGTGAAGGCCTGGACGTTCTTTTCCAGGTAGGAGCCCATCATGCCCTGCATGGCGTGGCCGTAGTAGCGGATGATCTGCGACAGCACGGCGCTGGTGAACATGGGGGCGCCCGCCGCTTCTTCTTCGAGGATAATCTGCAACAGGATGCTGCGGGTCAGGTCCTCGTTCGACTTGGCGTCGATAACGGTGAATTCATCGGCGTCGAGCACGAGTTGCTTGACATCGGTCAGGGTGATGTACGAACTGGTCTGGGTGTCGTACAAGCGACGGTTCGGGTACTTTTTAATGAGCCGTTCACTATTTTTTTTTCCACTACTCATCACGAATTCCACGTATTGCGCCGCAGCGCGTGCTGAACAAAAAACGGACTTTCACCGTCTCCAAGCCAGCCCGCGTCGTTGAGGTCTCCATTGCGCGCAGGTCGGGCTACCCGCCAAAATACCATGTTGCGCCCGTCGGTGCAGCAACTATTGCAATGCACCGTAATATTAATCGCAGAGCAACAACGCTTGCCCTGCGCACCACACACTGGCGTAGCGTCAATCCGCCCTGACCTTGACGTAGCGGCCCGGGGCCGGCTCGATGGGGGCGAAGCGGGCATTGCCCAGTTCGCTGCGGGCGGGACGCATGGCGCCGCCGTTCGTTGCCAGGAAAGCCGCCCATTCTCCCCACCAGCTTCCCTTGTGCTCGGTCGCACCGGCAAACCAGTCCGACAGCGCGGCTGGCGCTGCCGCACCTGCACCATTTGCAGCCTTGGCGGCCTTGGATTTGCCCGCCGGTTTTGCCGCCACCGGCGCGACATCATGCGACCAGTAACTGCGCTTGCCCTTCGATGCCGGGTTGATGACGCCGGCAATGTGGCCGGACGCGCCCAGCACGAAGCGGTTGCGGCCTGGCTGGGTGGGATTGAGCAGGGCCATCGACTTGTAGGCGGCGTCGGGCGGCACGATGTGGTCTTCTTTCGAGCCGTAAATGAAGACTGGGGCGTCGATGGCGCCCAGGTCGACGGCAGCGCCCGCCGTGGTCAGCGCGCCCGGCTGGCGCAGCTTGTTCTCCAGATACATATTGCGCAGGTAATAGCAGAACATGGGGCCGGGCAGATTGGTGCTGTCCGAATTCCAGTACAGCAGGTCGAACGGGGGCGGCTCATTGCCCTTCAAATAGTTCGACTGCACATAATTCCACACCAGGTCGTTCGGTCGCAGCGACGAGAAGGTGGTGGCCAGGTCGCGTCCCGGCATCAGGCCGCCCTTGGCCAGGCTGCGCTCGCGCTGCGACACCTGTTGCTCGTCGATAAAGACGTCAAGCACGCCGGTCTGTTCAAAATCGAGCAAGGTGGTCAGCAGGGTCAGGCTGGCGGCCGGCTGTTCGCCCCTTGCGGCCAGCACTGCCAGCGCGCTGGACATGATGGTGCCGCCCACGCAAAAGCCGAAGGCGTTTACTTTCTCGCTGCCGCTGATGTCCTGCGTGACTTTCAAGGCTTCAATCGCGCCCCGCTCCACGTAATCGTCCCAGCTGACCTGATCGAGGCTGTGGTCGGGGTTGCGCCAGGAAACCAGGAAGACGGTATTGCCCTGCTCGACGGCGTAACGCACCACGGAATTTTCCGGCTGCAGGTCGAGGATATAAAACTTGTTGATGCACGGCGGCACCATCAGCAAGGGCACTTCACGCACCTCGGCCGTGGTCGGTGTGTACTGGATCAGCTGGAACAGGGGATTTTCATACACCACCTGGCCAGGCGTGGTGGCGACGTTGCGGCCCACCTCGAATGCGGACTCGTCGGACAGGGAGATGCGCCCTTTCTGCATATCGGCCAGCATGTTCTGCAGGCCCTTGCTCAGGCTCTCGCCCTTGGTCTCGATCAGCTTGTGCTGGGCTTCCGGATTGGTCGCCAGGAAGTTGGCGGGCGACAGGGCATCGACCATCTGCTGGACGGCGAAGCGGATTTTCTGCTGCTCGCGCACCGGGGCCTGGACGGCGTCAGCCATGGCGGTAAGAAATTCCGCATTGAGCAGATAGGAGGCGGCGCTGAACGCTGCGATCGGATTGGCAGACCATTCGGGCGCGGCGAAGCGGCGGTCTTTCAGTTCGGGGGTCTTGAAGCTGGCCATGTCCTGCCACAGCGCGGCCGCCTTTTGCATGTACGATGCGCGCAGGCCCTCCAGGGTGGCCGGTTCGATGTGGGCCGAGACCTCGGCCAGGGCGCCCGTCAGCGGCTGCGCCGGCGGCGCCAGCGGTGCAAACTCCGTCATCCATTTTTGCCAGACGGCGGGATCGGAAAACTGTGCCATCCAGTTGCCTGCGGGGTTGCTAGCGGTGTTGCCAGTGTCTGCTGACGGGTCACTCTGGGTCATAGCGGCGTCCATTGGTTACAATTACGGTTTGCGTTCAGCACAATATTCAACATTCCGCGAGGAGAAAACCGTGTGGATCGTCGCCCTCGCCTGGTTCTATGTGGTTGGCCTGATGGCTCTCACCGAACCGTCCTTCGTCGCTGGAATTATGACCTTCCTTGCGTACTGCGTGCTGCCTTTGTCTATTCTTTTTTATATTACAGGGTCAAAGCGCCGGCGCGAACGCAAACGTCTTGCAGCCGAACGCGCGCTGGCGACGCCCTCCGCGGACGAAGCGGCAGAGTGAACCTTCCCTGCCCTGCATTTTTTACGCTTCAATCCAGATCATGCTCGCCAGCCTGCCCGTGACCCCGTCGCGCCGGTAGGAATAAAACCGGCCGGCATCGCTGGCGGTGCAGTACTCCCCGCCGGCCACCTGGTCGACGCCATCCTGCGCGAGCATCAGGCGTGCCAATGCGTTCATGTCGGCCAGGTATTTGCCCGGCCGGCTAGGGTAAGCAACAAACGCCGCGGCCACCGCATCCGGTTCGACCGCGCCTGCCATGAATCGTTCCATAACATCGGCGCCCACTTCAAACTTCGTTTTGCCGATCGCCGGCCCCAGCCAGGCGGTGATGTCTGCGGCGCCGCGCGCCCGCATGGCGGCAACGGTCGCGCCCAGCACGCCATCGGCCAGGCCCCGCCAGCCGGCATGGGCCGCGCCGACCACCGTGCCGGCCCGGTCAGCAAACAGCACCGGCAGGCAATCGGCCGTCATCATGGCGCAGACCAGGCCAGGCGCACTGGCAACGCTGGCGTCGCCAGTGCGGATTGGCTGGCCGGCGCCGACCGTGGCGGCATCGACCACGGCAATACCATGCACCTGGGCGATCCAGGCGGGGTCGGCGGGCAGACGTGCGCGCAGCAGGGCGCGGTTGGCGTGGACGGTGGCGGGATCGTCGCCCACATGCATGCCAAGGTTCAGGCCGCCACCGCCATTGCCGTCATCGTAGGGCCCGGTCGACAGGCCGCCGCGACGTGTGGTCGCCAGCGCGCCCACATTCGCGGGCAGGCCGGGCCAGTCAGGCACGATCAGTTCCGCCATGCCTTATTCGTCTTCCCAGTTGTCCGCGTCTCCAGGCTCATGACCTGCGCCAGCGACCGGTTCGGGGATCCCGGCGGTGGCGATCAGCTCAGCGAAATCGTCGGCCAGCGGCACGATCCATTCCATTGCTTCGCCGCTGGAGGGATGCACCAGGCCGAGCCGGCGCGCCTGCAGGGCCTGGCGCGGGAACACCGGCGTCAGATGGCGCTTGCCATAGACCGCGTCGCCCACCAGCGCAAAGCCGATCGACTCCATGTGCACGCGAATCTGGTGGGTGCGCCCCGTTTCAAGCTGGCACTGCACCAGGCTGACGGGACGGCGGTCCAGCAAACCCGAATCGAGGCGTTGAAAGTGGGTGATGGCCGGCTTGGCCGTGAAATTGTTCGACACGGCCATCTTGACCCGGTCCTTGGGGTGACGGGCGATGGGCGAGTCGATGGTGCCGCCCAGTTGCGGCGTGCCCCACACCAGGGCCAAATATTCGCGCTTGACGCTGCGCGCCTGCAACTGGCGCACCAGGTCGGTCTGGGCGGCCAGGGTCTTGCCCACCACCATCAGGCCGCTGGTGTCCTTGTCGAGCCGGTGCACAATGCCCGCGCGCGGCACGTTGGCCAGTTGCGGTGCGTGGTGCAAGAGGCCATTAAGCAAGGTGCCCGACCAGTTGCCCGCGCCCGGATGGACCACCAGGCCGGCCGGCTTGTTGATCACCATGATGTGTTCGTCTTCGTAGACGATGTTCAGGGCAATTGCTTCAGCCGTGTAGGCGGTGTCTTCCGGCGCGCTCTGCGGATGGACCTCGACGGTTTCGTCGCCATAGGCTGTATCTTTGCCGCGCGCAACCTTGCCGTCGACCAGCACATGGCCGCCGTCGAACCAGGTTTGCAGGCGGCTGCGGGAAAATTGCGGCACCAGGCCGGCGATCACCTTGTCGAGGCGCTGCCCGCAGGCATCCGGGGTCAGGTGGAGGGTAATCGGGGCCAGGTCGGCCGCCTCGGCAAAGCCGCCAAACTCGCCATGTTCGTCGAGATCAGTTACGATCTCGTCGTCGAATTCGGCATCAAGCGGATCAATCGCCAGATTCGGCGTGGAAGTTAAAGTCACATCAGTCCCATCGGCTATAATCAGCCTTTCGTTGAATCTCGGTATAAGTCTTGCAAAATCGTATGCAAAAAAAATTATCTGTACTGCTCGTTTCATGCGTCCTGTTCGGCCTGTCCGCTTGCAGCCTGTTTCCTGACAAAGCGGACGAGACCAAAAACTGGTCGGTGACGAAATTATACGCCGAGGCACGCGAAGAGATGGATGGCCAGCACTACGAAGCGGCCATCAAGCTGTGGGAACGGCTGGAAACGAACTATCCTTTCGGCGTCTACGCCACCCAGGCGCAGATGGAAATTGCCTACGCCTACTACAAGACCCAGGACCAGGCCCAGGCCCTCGCCACCATCGAGCGCTTCATCAAGCTGCACCCGAATCATCCGCAGGCCGACTATATGTATTACCTGCGCGGCCTGGTGACCTTCAATGACCAGATCGGTTTCCTGAGCGCCCTGTACGCGCAGGACCCCACCGAGCGCGACCCCAAGGCCACCCGCGAATCCTTCGCCGCCTTCAAGGCCCTGGTCGACCGCTTCCCGGACAGCAAATACGCCCCCGATTCCATCGCCCGCATGAAGTACCTGGTCAATGCAATGGCCCAGTATGAAGTGCACGTGGCCAACTATTACTACCGCCGGGGCGCCTACCTGGCCGCCCTGAACCGTGCCGAAGGCGCCGTGACGGACTTCCGCGACGCCCCCGCCCGCGAGGAAGCGCTGTTCCTGATGATCCGCTGCTACGACAAGATGGGCAACCTCGACCTGCGCGACGATGCGCAACGGGTGTTCACGGCGAACTATCCGAACAGCAAATATCTGAAGCCGGATGGCGAGCGGCATTGGTATAACTTCTTTGCGAAGAAGTCGTAACGGTTGATTCGAGACGGAATAAATCGGAAGGGGGGACTGTCATTTATTGACTGTCCCCGTTTTTTTTGCGCGACGGATCAGCGGCGGATGCAGTATCGGGGACTGGCCCTCCGGGGCTTTTGGTCCGGGCGACCAAAAGCGAGCACGAAGGGCCTGTCCCCATTTTTACGGCACCACGAGCTCAAGCTAAGGTGGTGCAGGAAAAATGGGGACAGGCCTGCAAGGTCAGTCCCCTACTCCGCTACACTTTTCGGCGGAATACCCATTGGGTTTCGGTCGACACCTTTTTTACAAAGGCGTAGCCGTCGACCTTGAAGCGCTTGAGCTTCTCGACCTCATCAATCCCCTTCTCGGCCGCGTAGCGCGCCATCAAGCCCCGGGCCCGCTTGGCATAGAAGGAAATGATCTTGTAATTGCCATCCTTCCAGTCCTCGAACACGGGATGGATCACGGGTACCGTCAAACGTTTCGGCTGGACGGCGTGGAAATATTCCTGCGAGGCCAGGTTGACCAGCACGGGAGCCCCGCTGGCGGCGATGGCATCGTTCAGGCGGTCGGTCACATCATTGCCCCAGAAGCCGACCAGGTCCTTCGCCTGCGCCGTCGGCAATTTCGTCCCCATTTCCAGGCGGTGCGGGTGGATCAGGTCGAGCGGGCGCAAGAGGCCATACAGGCCCGACAGGATGCGCAGGTGCTGCTGGGTCCAGGCCAGCGCCTTCGGCTTCAGGCTGGGCGCGTCGAGGCCGCCGTAGACGTCGCCATTGAAGGCCAGCACGGCCTGGCGGGCGCCGGCCGGGTCGGGCGACCAGTCGGCGTAACGCGCCACGTTCAGGGCAGCCAGTTTGTCGGACAGGCTCATCAGCTCGGCCACCTGGCCCAGCGAATAGCCGCGCAGCACCTCGATCAGCTGGGCCGAGCGGTCCAACAGGTCGGGCGTGGTGGAAATTTTTGTTTTGACGGGGGTGTCGAAGTCGAGGGATTTTGCAGGAGACAGGACAATCAGCATAAGATTCGTGGTTCAGCGTGCTGCGCACGCACTTGATGACAAGAAGAGAATTGCCCACATGATACCTGTCCCAGCCGAAACCATCGTCATCGACACCAATGTCTGCCTCGACCTGCTGGTGTTCCATGATCCCCGCTGGGCCCCGCTGCTCGCCGCGCTCGAGTCCGGCGAGGTGCGGGCCGTCACCCGCGCAGATTGCCGCGATGAATACTATATCGTGCTGCATTACCGCCACCTGCCCCTGGACGAAACGACCCGCCCGCTGGCGGCGCGCCGCTTCGATGAGCTCGTCACTGTGGTGGCGCCGGACGCCGTCCACCTCCGCCTGCCGATCTGCACCGACCGCGACGATCAGAAATTCCTCGAGATCGCGCGCGACGCCGGTGCGAGCGTCCTCATCACCAAGGACAAGGCCCTGTTAAAACTGGCGCGCAAGACCGCGGCGCTGGGCCTGTTTCGCATCATGCTGCCGGAAGCCTGGCTGAAAATGTTTGCCGAGAAGCGCGCCGTGGCTGCGCTAGAATAAGGTTTCAGCAACTTTTCACTGCGCCATGACCCCGAGCCTCAAGAGCCGCCTTCCCGCCGTCGGCACCACCGTGTTTGCCACCATGTCGGCGCTGGCAGCCGAACATGGCGCCGTCAACCTGGGCCAGGGCTTCCCCGATTTTCATTGCGACCCCGCCCTGCCCGCACTGGTGAACGCGGCCATGGCGGCCGGCCACAACCAGTATCCGCCGATGACCGGCGTGCCCCTGCTACGCGAAGCGGTGGCCGCCAAGGTGGCCTCGCTGTACGAGCACCAGTACGACGCCGCCAGCGAAATCACCATCACCAGCGGCGCCTCGCAGGCGCTGATGACAGCCATTCTTTGCTGCGTGCACCCGGGCGACGAAGTGATCGTGATCGAACCGGCCTACGACCTTTACCTGCCCGCCATCACGCTCGCCGGCGGCGTGCCGGTGCCGGTGGCGATGCAGCTTGACGAAGCCGGCTACAGCGTGGCCTGGGGCCGCGTCGCAGCCGCCGTCACGCCGCGCACCCGCCTCATCATCGTCAATTCGCCGCACAATCCCACCGGGTCCATTTTGCGCCGCGCCGACCTCGATGCGCTCGCGGCCATCGTGCGCGGCAGCGACATTTTGATTCTGTCGGACGAGGTCTACGAGCACATGGTGTTCGACGGCGCCAGCCACGCCAGCATATGCCGCCATCCTGAACTGGCGGCGCGCGCCTTTGTCGTCTCCAGCTTCGGCAAGACCTATCATGTCACCGGCTGGAAAGTGGGCTATGTGGCGGCGCCGGCGAGCCTGATGGCCGAGTTCCGCAAGGTCCACCAGTACAATGTGTTCACCGTCACCTCTCCCATGCAGCACGCGATTGCCCACTACATGGCCGATCCCGCGCCCTACCTGGAGCTGCCGGCGTTCTACCAGGCCAAGCGCGACCTGTTCCGCGCCGGTCTCGCGGCCAGCCCCTTTACCCTGCTGCCCTCCGACGGCAGCTACTTTCAATGTGTGCGCTACGACGCCATTTCGCAACTGCCCGAGGGCGAATTCGCGCGCTGGCTGACGGTGCATGCGGGCGTGGCCGCCATTCCCGTCTCGGCGTTTTATCACGACGGCCAGGAGTCCGGCATCGTGCGCTTCTGCTTTGCCAAGCAGGACGCCACCCTGCGCCAGGCGCTTGAACGCCTGGCCGCGCTGTGACGGCGTCAAAGTCCCGATGAACATCCCGATCCTGCGCACCCTCAACGAAGCTGCCGCTGAACTGGACAAGCTGTTGACGGACCTGAATGTCTACAGCCGCGCCGAGACCTCCCTGCGCGACCTGGCCGTCAAGGTCGAACAGGCGGCTCAGCGCGCACCCGACATCGCGCTGGCCACCATCCTGCTGGCCCAGGTGGGTGGCCGCTACGCCATCCGCCATTGCATCGACACGGCGGTGCTGGCCTCGCTGGCCGCCCGCACCTATGGCCTCAATGAAGACGGCGTCGTCACCGTCACGGCGGCGGCGCTGACGATGAACGTGGGGATGCTGCGCGAGATCGACGGTCTGCACGCGCGCGCCACTTTGCTCGATGACGCCGAGCGGGCCCGCATCCGCCGCCATCCCGTCGACGGCGCCGAACTGCTGCGCTGCGCCGGCGTCGATGACAAGGACTGGATCGACTGCGTGCTGCAGCACCACGAGGCGGCCGACGGCAGCGGCTATCCCCACGGCCTGCGCTCGGACGACATCGCCGCCAGCGCAGCGCTGGTGGGCATGGCCGACCGCTACTGCGCCTGCATCGGCGCGCGCAACTACCGCCGTTCCCTGCTGGCGCCCCAGGCGCTTGAACGCCTGGCCGAGGAAAACGCCGGCCACCCCGACCTGGTGCGCGCCTTCACCAGTTTGCTGGGCGCCTATCCGCCCGGCGCGCTGGTGCGCCTGGCGGACGGCTGCGCCGCGGTCGTGATCGGGCGCGATGGCCCGGGGCTGGATGTGCAGGCCCTGCGCGATGGCGATGGCCTCACCATCAATGCACTACGGCGGCAGGCGAACATTGTCGGCGCCCTGCATGAAGAAGAAGCGCGGCTGCGCTTTTCAATGAAGTCCGTCTGGGGCGAACTGGCGGCGCTTTAAGGCTTCTGCAACTGCCGCTCAACATACGCATCGAGTTCCGGCGACAGCGTCCCGCCCGCGCGGGCGCGCGTGAACGCTTCCACGCTGTCGGCGGCGCGGCCTTCGGCCCGCAGCGAGATCCCCAGCCCCATCAGCCATACCCCGTTCGTGGGCGCCGACTTCAAGGCGGCCTGGTACTGTTCGACGGCTTCGCGGTGGCGCTGGCGGCGCTGCAGGGCGCCTGCCAGAAAGGCGTGGTAACTGGCCGTAGCCTGCGCGTCGGCCTCCCCCGTGTCTACAAACGGCAGGCTGCGCAGCAGCGTGTCGATACCATCGCCGCCCCGCTCGATCTGCATGCGCGCCAGCAGCATGGCCATCGCGCCCTGGCGGGGATCGGCGGCGAGGCCTGCTTGCAGCTGCTGCATCGCCTGCTCGGCGCGGCCGCCTTCGATCAGCAGGCCCACCAGCGTTTCGCGCGCGGCGCCGTTTTTCGCGTCGGTGCGCAGCAGCAGCTCGAGCGCGGCGACGGCATCATCGCGCCGGCCTTCGGCGAGCAGCGCCAGGGCGCGGCGATAGGGACTGTCGATGCGATTGGGGGCCGTGGGCGCCGGCGTTGGCGGGACAGCGCGCGGGGCCGGTGGCGCAGGTGCAGCGCTCACCGGCACTTTTGGCACTTCAAGAACAGGCGCTTCGATCGGGATTGGCGCTGGCGCTTCAGCAGCAACCGGTGCAGCAGGCGACGGCGCCAGCACGATCGTCTTCACCTTTGGCGCAGGCATAGTCGGAACTGGCGCAGCGGCCACCGTCACCGGCCGCGCGGGAGTCCGAGCGAGCCACAAGGCCATCGCAGCCATTGCCGCCAGAATGCCCATCAACAGAATCAGCACGGGCCGTCGCCAGCGGCCAACTGGAGCTGCTGTTACGGGCCGCACGGCGGCGAGGACGTCTCCGCCGCCCTCTTTCCCCGCCCGTGCATCAAGATCCTTCAGCATCTGGTTGATGACGCTCATCGCAGCCCCCTCGCCGGTCCATGTAGCAGCGCCTTGAGCCATCCGGCCAGCGTCCAGCCGGCGCGCCGCACGCCGAGCGTATCGGCCGCCGCGCGCACCACGTCGGCCCGCTCCACCCCGGCGTGCCCCTGGCCGTAGGCGAGCATCAGGGCCTTGTGGGCGACGATATTGACCAGGCGCGGCACGCCGCCGCTGGCGCGGTGCAGGGCGCTGATGGCGGCCGGCGAAAACAGCGCGCTGGCCGATCCGCCCGCCACGGCGGCCACCTGCAGGCGGTGCGCCACGTACAGCGCCAGGTCGGCGCGTTGCAATGGCGCGAGTTGATAATGAAAGCTGATGCGCTGGGCCAGCTGGCGCAGGTCCGGCGCGGCCAGGCGCAAGTCCAGCTCCGGCTGGCCGAACAGGACGATCTGCAGCAGCTTGCGTTTTTCCGTTTCCAGGTTACTCAAAAGACGAATCGATTCGAGGCTCGCGCGCGGCATCGCCTGTACTTCATCCAGGCAAAGCACGACGCGCTTACCCTGCCTCGCCAGCATCAGCAACTGCTGCGTGATGGTCTTGAGCAGGCGATGCTGGTCGATGCGTTCGTCGACATCCAGCCCCAGTTCATCGGCCAACGCCAGCAGCAAGGTGCGCGGCGTCAGATACGGATTGGGCAAAAACGCGGTCAGGCAATCCTCGCCCAGGCTGGCCATGAATTTGCGGCACAGGAGGGTTTTACCGGTGCCCACTTCACCCGTGATCTTGATGAAGCCTTCGCCACTGCGCACCGCCACCAGCAGGGTGTTGAGCGCGGCCTGCGCGGGCGGGCTGGCCACGAAATAACTGGTGTCCGGGGTCAGGCCGAAGGGCGGCTCCTGCAACTGGAAGTGGGCGGTGTACATGCGCTCGTACCTTAGCGCTGGGCCGGATCTAGCGCGCGCATGCGCTTGCCGGACTCGAACAGGTCTTCGTTCCAGCTGTTGGCGCCCTCGATGATGGTCGGCTTGATCAGCACCACCAGTTCGCGCTTCTGGTTGACGTTGTTGCGGCTGCCGAACAGGGTGCCCAGCACCGGCACGCTCGACACCCCCGGCACGCCAGCACGGTCGGCGGTCGAGGACTGGCGCATCAAGCCGCCGATGGCCACCACGCGGCCGTCCTGGCCGCGCACCATGCTGTCGATTTCGGAAGTGGCCGATGCGGCCAGCGGCAGGGTCAGATTGCCAGCGCTGCCCAGGTTGATGGCCTTGGTGACGGTCGACACCTGGCTGACCGACGGGTGCACGTGCAGGAGGATGTTGCCCTTGCCGTCGATCTGGGGCGTCACATCGAGCACCACGCCGGAGAAGAACGGCTGCAGGGTCACGCTGGGGGTGATGGTATTGCCGACCGTGTTGGTGGCGGTGGTGGTGGTCACGCCCGTGACGTAAAACTCGTCAGTGCCGATTTTCAGCACGGCCTTCTGGTTGTTCATGGCGGCCACGCGCGGGCTGGAAAGCACGTGCACCGTGCCCTGCGACTCCAGGAAGGAAATCAGGGCCGCGAAATTATTGGTCTGGAAGGCCAGGCCAAACAGGGCGTTGGCGGCGCCCGCGGCATTATTGAGCGAAAAGCCGCTGGCCGCGGACAGGCTGCCCCCGTCCGAGATCACGCCGGGCACACCGGACAGCGGCAGCGGCGTCAGGTTGGCGCCCGGGCTGACCAGGCCCACCGAACCGCGCCCGTTGGCGCCTTTAAAGGAGGAAAAGGAAGCCCAGTTGATGCCGCTCTGGTAGCCGTCGTTCAGTTCCACTTCCAGAATCTTCGCTTCCAGGATCACCTGGCGGTCCACCGACAACTGGGTCGCGCGCAGGTACTGGTCGACGTGGCGCAGTTCGTCCGGCATGGCGCGGATTACCAGCACGCCCGACTGGGGGCTGATGACGACACTTCTCGCGCCATCCTTGCCGCCATCCTTGCCGCCGGCGCCCACGATGGCGTCCAGCGCCAGCTTCAGGTCAGCCCAGAAGTCATTGGTTTCGACGGTAGCGACACGGGTCGACTCGGTCTGCACTACGCCGCCGCTGCCGCCAGGGTTATTCGGCTGGTTCGGGTTATTGTTGTTCTGGTTGTTCTGGTTGTTCTGGTTGTTGTTGCCGTTGCTGTTATTGCCGACGTTGGCCACCGACGTCGACGTCACCGTCAGATTCGACAGGCCCTTGCGCGTGCCCGTCAGGTAGTTCACCTGGAACATCCGGGTCTGCATCGTCAGCGGCTTGATGGAGATGCGGGTGCCGTCGATGCGATAGTCGTAGCCATACAGTTCGCGCACGGCGTCGAGGGTTTCAATCAGGGTGACGTCTTTCAGATTGGCGCTGATGGCGCCCGACACGTCCGGATGGACCAGCATGTTGTAGCGGGTGCCGGCCACGATCGACTGGAAGAACTGGGCCGCGGGGACATTATTGAAGGAGACATCGAAGCGCTCCTCCAGCGCCCGGCGTGCTTTGGGCAGGCCGGCGGCCAGGGTGTCGACCGGGGGCAGCAAGGCGTCCGCCACCGGATCCGATTTCGTCGACGCCGGCGCCGCAGCGGGCTTCGCATCACGCGCGGCGGCTTGCGCCATCTGCGCATGGATGGCGTCAATGGTGTCGCGGCGCGGCTCCATGCCGGAGCAGGCGGCCAGCAGGGCCAGGCTGGCGGCGGTAAGGACGAGTTTTTGCATGCGCGCTTTCATTGGTGTGATGTGATTGGTTTGCTGACGACGCCGCGGCCAGGCAATGGATAGAGGCGCAGCACCGTGCGGGCGCCGCCGGGAGCAGCCAGTTCGACTTCGGCGCCGCTGATGCGCAACACTTTGCTGCCGCGGAAGCTGCCGCCCACGGCCACGGTCTGGCCGTCGATGACGGCGATCCGGCGCCCGCCCGCCTCGCGCGCGACCAGCACGGATTGGAGCTGCGGCAGCCGTGCTTCACTGGCGGTATGACCGGACGGCGGCGCGATCAGGCGCTCGGGCGGACGGGTGGGGTCCGGCAGATTTTGCGCCGCCGCGGCTTGGATCAGCATGACGAGCAAGAGCGCGGCCTTTTTCATAAACTCATCCATGTGGCATCCAGGCTCAGGGTATAGAGCGTCAAGGTCAAACGGGCCACCGGATACGCCTGGGCGTCGAGCCGCGCGCCACCCCAGAACAACTGGGTGGGCATGGCGTGCACGGCGTCCATGTACGCCACCATGTCGGCATAGCTGCCGCTGACGGTCAGCTGCACGCCATGGCGGTAGAACAGGGGCGCCGGAGCGCCCGCCTTCGTCGGCTCCTCGGGCAAGGTGCTGAGGCTTTCCAGCCGCAGCTTGCCGTTGGTTTTCAGGAGTGATTCCAGCAGGGGCGCCATCTGTTCCGGCGCGACCAGGCTGGCGTGCATGCCGCGCAGATTGCTGGCCAACGTGGCCGATTCGGCTTTGACGGCAGCGATGCGGGCCAGCAGCGGCGCATCGGGATCGGCCGCGTGGGCCAGTACCTTCTGGGTGATCTCGGCATCAATGCCGGCGATCAGATTTTGCTGCTGGCTGACCTGGGCGCGCAGCGCGGCCTGGCGGGCAAACATGGGATTGAAGACAAAATAACTGCCCAGGAAAACGATCAGGGCCGCCGCACCGAGGAAGACCATGGCCCGCTCGCGCAGGGTCAGCGCGTCGATCCGCAGGCGCAGGGTTTGCAGGCGCTGCTTCATGGCTTGCCCTCCCCGGCCGCGGCCACGCTGAATTCCACGAACGGCGCGCGCTCATTTCCTGTCTCGGCCACGGCCTTCTGCTGGCCGATGCGCAGGCTGTCGAAGCGCTTGCCCTGCAAGACGCTCTCGCGGCCCAGCCGGCCCAGGTAGGCTGGCACCAGGGCCGCATCAAGCGCCCTGCCCTCCAGCGCGATGCGAGCAGCATTGTTCTCGATCGTCACGCCCGTCAGCCACAGTCCATCGACACTTTGCCGTGCCAGCGCCTTGAACGCCGGCGCGTAGCCGGCCTTGTTGCCCAGTTCATCGTGTTCGATGGCGTGTTCGGCGCTGCGCAGCAGCACGGCGCGCGCTTCCAGCTGGGCCAGTTCGGCGTCGAGCGCCTTGTCGTGGGCGCGCGGCGCGTAGTCGACGCTGATCTTGTCGAGCCGCGCCTGCTTTTGCGCCAGCTGGGCCGCGCCACTGGTCGCGGCCTGCTGCAGGTTCGCGCTATTGTGCTGGCCGTACAGTCCCAGCAACACGCAGCCGGCCAGCAGCACGCCCAGCGCCTCGGCCATCTTGAGTGCGCTGAAGACTTTTTTCTGCGCCAGGAACAGCGGATTGAAGAGGTTGATCTGCTGGCTCACAGCACCACCTCTTCATGGCGCAGGGCGGCGCCCAGGGTCAGGAAAAACTGTTGCTGCACAGCGGCGTCCTGCAACTGGGGCGCCTCGGCCAGGTCAAAGACATCGGCCAGGTCGAGCGCGTTGACGGGCGTGTAGAGATTGCGGCCCAGGTACTCGTCCAGGCCGGCCACCGTCGACGGCGCCAGCACCAGGCGCGAGAGCGTGACGGCGTGAAACTGGCGCTCGCAATTGTCGAGCGAGCGCTGCAGCAGCAGGGTCAGCTTGTCGAACGCGGCGAGGCGGCGTTCCTGGTCAGGCTCGAGCAGGTCGGCCAGCGGCACTTCCAGCCGGCGTGCAAGGACCAGTTCGCCTTCATGGGTGATGGTCAACAGGCCGCCTTCCGCGCCCAGCGACAGCAGGGCCAGGCCCCGCCCGGGCGCTTCCAGCAAGGCCGCGATATTGCGCTGAGCCATTTCCGGCACGTCGATCACGGACAGGGGGATTTTTGCAGCGGCAAACAGCTTCTGGCGCGCTTCGATCAGGCTGTTGCGGGCAGCG
>JBJMVV010000131.1:0-3765 GCA_045810505.1 Massilia sp. | reverse complement strand
GTGCCGGCGCCGCCGCAACGGCGCTGGTCCTGGCCCGAGTGGGGCGCGCTGGCCGCCAGCCTGGTGCTGGGGGTGGGCGCGGGCATGCTGGCCATTACCAGTTTTCAGAGCGAGACCCTGTTTGCGGCCGTCAATGGCAACGGCATGTTGCGCGCCAACGGCAAGCTCGACACGGCCTTGACCGCCCAACTGGCCAGCGCGCCTCCGCCGCGGGGCGGGGTGCGTATCGGCGTCAGTTTCGTGGCGCGCGACGGCCAGTACTGCCGCAGCTTTGAACTGGGCACGGCGGCCGGCCTGGCCTGCCGCGCCGGCGCCGGCTGGAATATTCCCGTGCTGGTGGAAGGGCAGGGCGCCGTGTCAGGGGCCTATCGCCAGGCCGGCAGCAGCATGCCGGCAGCGGTGCTCGAAGCGGTCGATGCGCGCGCCGTCGGGCCCTCGCTCGATGGCCCGGCCGAGCAGGCCGCCGCGGCGCGCGGCTGGTCGCGCTAGCCAGGCCCGAAGGCCAATCAGGCTTGGGTGGAAATGTCGCGCTGCGGCTGGCCTTGAGCGCTTGATCCGGCCATGGCCGCGCGATTGCGCCCGGCTTGCTTGGCGCGGTAGAGGGCCTGGTCGGCCAGGCCCACTAGCACGCCCGCATCGGCCGTCTCGGCCAGTTCCGCCGGCGACAGCGAGGCCACGCCAATGCTGATGGTCACCACGCCGTAGGGCGACTGCACGTGCGGCAGGGCCTGCTGGGCCAGCGCCAGGCACACCGCTTCGGCCAGCGCCATCGCTTCCGCGCTGTCGGTGACGGGCGCCAGCAGGGCAAATTCCTCGCCGCCGTAGCGCGCCACCAGGTCGCCCGGACGGCGGCCGAACGATTCGATCACGCCCGCCACCACCCGCAGGCAATGGTCGCCCGCCTGGTGGCCGTAGTGATCGTTATAACTCTTGAAGTGGTCGACGTCGAGCATGGCCAGCGCCAGCGGGGTGCCGTTGCGGCGCGCGCGGCGCCATTCGGCATCAAGGGCGTCGTCAAAACCGCGCCGGTTGGTGATGCCCGTCAAGCCATCGGTGGACGACAGCGTGGCCAGCTTGGCGTTGCTCTTTTCCAGTTCGCCCGTACGCTCGGCCACCAGCGCCTGCAATTGCCGCTGGCGCCGCTTGAGGCTGCGCACCCGGCCTTGGTAGAGCATCGCCAGCACGCCGATGAACAGGACCGCCGCAATCAGGCGGGCCCACCAGGTCTGCCACCAGGGTGGCAGGATGTGGATGGTCAACTGGGCCGGTTGCTCGCTCCAGATGCCCTGCTCATTGGCCGCTTTTACTTCGAACACATAGGTGCCGGGATCGAGGTTGGTGTAGGTGGCGGTGCGGTGATTGGCGTCGGTGAGCACCCAGTCGCGGTCGAAACCACGCAGGCGGTGGGCGTAGGTGTTGCGGCCGGGATCGGTGTAGTGCAGCGATGAAAATTCCAGCGCAAACACCGATTCCTGCACCGATAAGGTCAAGGAGGTGGGGGCGGTGACGGAACCGGCTACCTTGACGCCGGCGCCGGGGCCGACGTCGCCTGCGGTCAGCGAACGGTTGAACACGCTCACATCGGTCAGGGCGACCCGGGGCGCCACCGAGATGCGGCGCACCTGGCCGGGATGCACGCCGGTCATGCCCTTGACGCCGCCAAAATACAGCACGCCATCGCCGCCCGCGGCCGCTGAACCAATCGCGAATCCCTCGGTCAAACCATCGGCGGTGGAAAAACGGCTGACCTGGCCGCTGACGGGGTCCATCCGTACCAAGCCCGCTGCCGTGCTCAGCCAGAGCATGCCGGCGCTGTCGCTGCGGATGGCCAGAATCTTGACGGCGCCGACGCTGTCCTTGCCGGCAAAATTGCGGAACGTAATGCTGCCGTCCGCGGCGGTCAGCACTTCATTGATGCCCTTGGCCGTGCCGGCCCAGACGCGGCCCTGGGGATCCTGGTAGACGGTCGAGACATTGTCGTCGGCCAAGGCGGCCGGGTTGGCCGGATTTTTCACGTCGCTGCGGAAATGGCGGAACACGCCGGTGGCCGGGTCAAGCAGGTCGAGGCCGCCGCCGCTCCAATCCGACCCCATCCAGACGCGGCCGCGCCGGTCTTCGACGATGCAGGTGGTGCCGGTGACGCTGCGCGAAGCAGGATTTGCCGGATCGGTGGGGTAGACCGTGGTGGCGCCGGTGTCTGGCTGGTAGCGCACCAGGTGCTGGCCGGTGCCGAGCCAGAGCATGCCGCCGGCGCCGGGGGCGATGGTGTTAATAAAATCCATCGCGCCCGTCGCGCCCTTGACGGCCTTGGAAAAGCGCACCGTGGTGAAGGGGCCGTCCACCTTGTCGAGCCGGTTCAAGCCCGAGGAGGTGCCGACCCACAGCGGCCCCTGGCTCTCCTGGTAGAGGCTGTAGACGACGTCGTTGGACAGGCCGCCCGGCTTGTTCGGTTCGCCCTTCCAGGTCTTGATGACGGCGCCGTTGGCGGGATCGAACAGGGAAAAGCCGGTGTTGCTGCCCAGCCAGAGGCGGGCGCCCGGCGCCGCTTCGATGTTCTGCACCGAATTGTTCGGCAGGGTGTTGTCGCTGGCCGCGTCAAACGGGATGAAGCGCTGGAAGCCGTGGCTGTTGAGGTTGACGAGGCTGATGCCGTCCGTGAACGAGGCGATCCACAGCATGCCGGTGCGGTCCGTCATCACGGCGCGGATGTGGTCCGACTGCAGGCTGTGCGGGTCGTTGGCGCGGTGGGCGTAGTGGACCGGGACGGTGGCGCCCTTGTCCCAGCGCCACAATCCCGCCGCCAGCGTGCCGGCCCAGACGGCGCCGGACTGGTCGGCGTGCAGCGAGGTCACGCGCACCTTGGGCGACTCGATCGGCACCCGCGCCGACCAGGGCAGGCGGCTGTCCCAGGTGACGACGCCTTTTTCGGTGCCGATCCACAAGGTGCCATCCTTGGCGTAGTGCAGCGCGCGCACGATGTTGAGCTTGTCGTCGGGCGCTTCGGCCGTGTCGACCCGGAAGTGCTGGAAGGCGGTCGCGCCTTTCGGCAGGTAATCCATGCCGCCCGGCCAGGTCGACACCCACAGGCCGCCCTTTTCGTCGAGCGCGAGGGCGTTGACGTCGTTGGCGCCCAGGCTGTCGGGGTTTTTCGCGTCGTGGGCATAGCGCACCACCGCGCCGCTGCTGCTGTCGACGTGCTGCAGGCCGCCCCAGGTGGCCACCCACATGCCGTTGCCGCCGTCGCCCACGATGGCCTTGACGATGCGCTGGCTCGATGGCCCGGGCGGCAGTGTCAGGACCGTAAAATCGGCCGTTTCCGGATTGAAGCGGGCCAGGCCATCCTGGGTGCCGGCCCATACCCGTCCCTGCGGATCTTCGAACAGGGCGCCGACGCGGTCGTTCGGCAGGCTGTTGGGTGCGCGCGTGTCGTGGGTGTACTTGACGGCCTGGTAGCCGTTGTAGCGGTACAGGCCGCCGCTGTGGGTGCCGATCCAGATGAACCCCTGGCGGTCCTGCAGCATCGACAGGATCGACAGGTCATCGGCGTCGAGCGAGCCGAGCCGCTTGAAGCGCAGTTCAGACGTCGGCGTGGCGCCGGCAAACCCGCAGGCGAGCAGCAGGCAGAGCATGACGCTGTAGAGCAAGGCGAGGCGCGGCGCGGTGTTTGGGCGCAGACGGGGCAGGGGAAGCATTGGTATCCAGGCGAAGACGAGGCGTCAACGACGCCGTGCGGCGTTGCAACCAGAACAACGGTACTGTGCCGCC
>JBJMVV010000130.1:0-23958 GCA_045810505.1 Massilia sp. | reverse complement strand
GCCAAACCCAATGGCTACCTATTCGACAGCACCGAGCGGGTTCATCCCTACCGCGCAGCCAGCCAATACGCGGGTGTCCTCGCCCGTTGCAGCTATGACATCAGCATTTATTACGTCAACAGCGCGAACACCAATGTCTGCCCCACCGCCACCCTGCCGCTCCTGCAGACGGAAGCGGGCGCCGGCGCCGTGCCGACGGTGGCGCAGGTGATGGGCCGGGTGCTGGTCTCGCACGACTTCCTTGGCGCCAATTTTGAAAGCTTCCTGACTAATCAGGACGTCAATGGCGACTTCCGCCGCCTGCTGGCCGGCGTGACCACCATCGTGATCGGCTCGCACGTGCGCCCCAGCTATTACACGGCGGCCACGGGCGCCATCTATCTTGACGCCAACAACCTGTGGCTGACCCCGGTCCAGCGCGATATCGTCACCGAGGTGCCCGATTACCGCCTTGCCTATGCCGACGGTTTTAATTACAGCAACCTGGGCCGCCTGGTAAAAAACAATGCCTACGCGCGCGCCAGCTATCCGAGCACGGGACGGTCCAGCCGCGCCACGAGCGAGCTGATCACTGACCTGGGCGCGCTGCTGTATCACGAGCTGAGCCACGCCAGCGATTTCATCTCGCCGGCCGACCGCGCCTTGAATCCCGGCCTGTCGGTGTACGCCAACATCCTGCCGCGCCTTACCGCAAAGAGCCTGCCATCGGACGCCCTGGCGCAGCAATATCCGCTGCAGTCGGCGGAAATGAAGGCGCTCGGCCAGGTTCTCTACCAGGGCGCCACCGCCACCGCCGAGCAGAAGGCCTACACGGCCGCCGACGTGGGGCGCTTCTTCGCCAGCGACCGGGCGAACGACGACTACGCCTATTCCATCAATGGCGACAGCAGTTCGCGTGAAGACCTGGCCATGCTGTTCGAGGAATTCATGATGAGCTACCGGCACGGCATGCTCACTGATTACGCCTACACCGACCTGGTCCTCGCCGGCCAGACGGCCGACCAGCTGATCGTGCGCTGGGGCGAGCGCGGCCGCATTGCCGAGCCGGCCATCAAGCCCCGCATCAAGCTGGTGCTGCAGCGGATCGCGCCGTGGATCGATGTGACGGCGGTGGACCGCCTGCCGGCGCCGGTGATGATGACGCCTGGAGTGAGCTGGACCGGCAACCTGGCGATCAGTCCGGCAGGCACCGGGCTGACGGCCTCAAGCCTGCGTGCGGGCGCCGCCGCGCCACGGCGGGCGCAGGATGATCTGCGGGCCATGCAGCGGGCGCATTAAAGGGGTAGTTGCGGCTCAACCGTACGCGCCGCCCGTGTAAATCAGGTCGAACAGGCGCGCCATTGTCGAAATCAGGACGGTGGCGCCCACCAGCATGGTTGCCACCAGCACCAGGGCCAGCGGCCAGCGCGAATCGCTGCGTCCTTCGCTGCCGGCATTGAAGGCGGCATCGAATTTTTCGTCCGCCATCACGCCCAGGGTGAGGGCTTCCATGAAACCCATGATGCTCGATACGATTGCGGGCAGCACACGGTAAAAAATATTTATCGACGGCAGGCTTGCCAGCAGCAGCAGGGTCGCTGCCAGCAGGGCCAGGTGGATCCACAGCAGCAGGTCGCGGCTGCCGCGCAAATACATGCGGTGCGCGCCGACCACGCCCAGCACGGCGGCAAGCAGGGTGGCGAAAGTCTTGTTCTTGTGGGGGCGGGGCAGGGCCATCGTCGAGGAAATGATTGTTCGAAAGCAGGCAGTATCGAACAAAAATCGCCACCCGGCGTGATTTATTCGACAAAATGGCCGTTGCCCTCGGTGGCAAAAATCGGCGATAATGCCCGACTCGGCCCGAATTGCGCGCCCTGTGATCTTTATTGCTTGCTGCTGTGCGGCATCGCGCGCTATAATAGTCGGCTTTTTCCGCCCAGCATTTCAGCTGCACGACGAGCTCAGCTTGGTCGAGCCTCTGACAACTTTTTTGGATTTAATTATGGTCGTTATTCGTTTAGCTCGTGGAGGCGCCAAGAAGCGTCCTTTCTTCAACATCGTTGCAACGGACTCGCGCAATCGCCGCGACGGCCGCTTCATCGAGCGCATCGGTTTCTACAACCCGATGGCTGCCGGTGGCGAAGTCGGTCTGCGCATCACCGCTGATCGTCTGGCTTACTGGCAAGGCGTTGGCGCACAACTGTCGCCGACCGTTGCCCGTCTGGTCGCTTCGCAGCCAGCAGCTTAAGTTTTACCCAGGTTCAGTTTGACGGATTCAGCAGTGTCTACGAGCGCGAGTGTGCCAGCCGACCTGGTTCAGGTGGGCTATGTATCGGGCGCCTACGGTGTCACCGGTTCGATCCGGGTCACGCCGTTTTCGACCGATGCCGACGCGCTGCTGAACGTCAAATCCTGGTGGCTGGATAAGCCGGCACTGCAGGCCGTCAATGTGCGGACTGCAAAGATTCACGGCGGCGACGTCGTGGCCCAGTTGGTGGGCGTGGTAGGGCGTGATCCCGCCGAAGCCTTGAAAGGCGCGGCCGTATCGATTCCCCGCAGCGAGTTTCCCCAACTGGCAGAAGATGAGTTCTACTGGTCCGACCTGATCGGCCTGGCTGTCGTGAACCTGCAGGGCGAAGCGCTCGGCACCGTGAGCGACATGATGGACAACGGCGCGCAGTCGATCTTGCGCATCACGCCGCTGCCTGCTGAGGGCGCGCCCGCAGAACGCCTGGTCCCGTATGTCGACCAGTACGTCAAGACGGTCGACCTGGCCGGCAAGACGATCACCCTTGACTGGGGTCTTGATTACTAAGCTGTGCCTTGCGGGAGGGGCCGATGCAGTTTGATGTCGTCAGCCTGTTTCCTGAAATGTTTGCCGCCCTGACCCAGTCGGGCGTCACGCGCAGGGCGCACGAGCAGCAACGCTGGAATTTGTCGCTGTGGAATCCGCGCGATTTCACGACAAATAATCACCGCACCGTCGACGACCGCCCGTATGGCGGCGGTCCCGGCATGGTGATGCTGCCCGCGCCGCTCGAAGCGGCGATCAATGCGGCGAAGCAGCGGCAGGTTGAACTGGGTTTGCCGGCGCCGCGGGTGATTTACCTGTCGCCCCAGGGCCGTTCCCTGACGCACGCGAAAGTGATGCAGTTGAAGAATGAAGCCGGCCTGGTGCTGCTGTGCGGACGCTACGAAGCGGTCGACCAGCGCCTGCTGGACAAGGTGGTCGACGAGGAAATCAGCCTGGGCGATTTTGTCCTGTCCGGCGGAGAAATCCCGGCGATGGCCTTGATGGATGCGGTGGTGCGGCAGTTGCCCGGTGTACTCGGCGACGATGCCTCGGCGGTCGAAGACAGCTTTGTCAACGGCCTGCTTGACGCGCCCCATTACACGCGGCCGGAAACGTATGACGGCGTGAGCGTGCCCCCGGTGCTGATGGGTGGCAACCATGCAGAGATTATCAAGTGGCGCCGCCAGCGCATGCTGGAAGCGACCGCGAAAAAGCGGCCGGATTTGATCATTGCAGCGCGCGAGCAGGGCCTGCTCACGAAGGTCGATGAAAAGTTTTTAACGGATTTCGCAAAATCCGTGTAGTGGTAGTAAGTAAGACCTGGCGGGCATGTTGCCCGTCCGTTTCAACCCCATCCTCTACTGGGCAAAGATGTACAGCAGCGCCAGCATGATGGTAATAGGAGTTTTATAAAATGAACCTGATTCAAACTCTCGAGCAGGAAGAGATTGCCCGTCTGGGCAAGAACATCCCTGACTTCGCACCAGGCGACACCGTCGTCGTCAACGTCAACGTCGTCGAGGGCACCCGCAAGCGCGCCCAGGCATACGAAGGCGTGGTGATCTCCCGTCGTAACCGTGGCCTGAACTCGAACTTCATCGTTCGCAAGATCTCGTCCGGCGAAGGCGTCGAGCGTACGTTCCAACTGTACTCCCCACTGATCGCATCGATCGAAGTGAAGCGTCGCGGTGATGTCCGTCGCGCCAAGCTCTACTATCTGCGCGAGCGTTCGGGCAAGTCGGCACGTATCAAAGAGAAGCTGCCACAACGTCGCGTTGCAACGCCAGCCGTCGCCAAGTAATAATAGCGAGTGTGTTGCAAACGAAGATCTTTCGGCCCTGGTGCCGGGAGATCGAAAAAAGGCATCTCCGGATGCCTTTTTTGCTTTTTGCGGAAAGATTATCTTGTCCAAGCTGCCATTCGATCCCGAAACACTGCCCGTCGAAGGTCTTGCCGGCGAGCCGCCGGTGCCTGCGGCCAGCTTGACAAGCGCGGCCCTGCGCCAGCGTTTCGCCGCGCCGCCCCTGTGGCAGCCGGAAGCGCTCGATGAATCGGTGGGCGCAGCGCCCGTGATGACCCCGGCATCAGTGCTGATCGGCCTGGTTGACCGGCCTGAGGGCGTCACCGTGCTGCTCACGCGCCGCACGGCCCACCTGAACAATCACCCCGGCCAGATCAGTTTTCCCGGCGGGCGGGCCGAGTCCTACGATGCCGATGCGGCCGACACGGCCCTGCGCGAAGCGCACGAGGAAATCGGCCTGGAGCGGCGCCACGTCGACATCATCGGCGCCTTGCCCGATTACCTGACGGGCACCGGCTACCACGTCATCCCGGTGGTGGCCCTGATCACGCCGCCGTTTGAACTGAAGGCGGAGCGCAATGAAGTGGCGGATATTTTTGAAGTGCCTCTGTCCTTTCTGATGGACGGCAGGCACCACCAGCGCCTGTCCTACGTCTTGCCGACCGGCCGGCGGCGGCGATTTTATGCTATGCCCTACGAGAAATTCTTCATCTGGGGCGCCACGGCCGGCATGCTGCGCAACCTGTTTCACTTTTTGCGCGCCTGAGCCCGCGTCTGCGCCTGTCGGCCGCCCAGCCATCGAAGTTGATTCCGCACTGGCTCTGCGCTATCGTAGCGGGGCTGCAGGTGTTTCTAATTAACAAGGACGTTCGATGACTTTTCTCTCCATTCTGTGCGCGCTGCTGATCGAGCAATTGAAGCCGCTGCGCTCGGATAACATGATTTATGCCGAGATCAAAAGTTTCGCCATCCGCATGGAAACCTGGTTCAATGCCGGCAGCGCCGCCGATGGACGGCTGGGCTGGTTCCTGATGATGGGCGCCCTGATGATTCCCACGGGCCTGATCTACTGGGTGCTGAGCTACTACCACCTCACCTTTGCCGCCTTTGCCTGGAACGTCCTGATCGTCTACCTGACCTTGGGCTTTCGCCATTACAGCCATTACTTCACCTCGATCCAGATCGCCCTGAATGCCGGCGACGAGGCCACCGCGCGGGCGCTGCTGGCCGACTGGGCCAAAATCGATACAGTGGGCATGGAAGCGGGCGAAATCGCCCGCATCGCCGTCGAAAAGTCGCTCGTGACGACGCACCGCAATGTGTTCGGCGTGTTCTTCTGGTTTCTGATGCCGCTCGGGCCCGCCTGCGCCGTGATGTACCGCGTGGCCGAATACCTGGCCCGCGCCTGGAATGAACCCGATCACATGCACAACGAAGCCTTCGGCCAGTTCGCCGCCAAGGCCTTTTACTGGATCGACTGGCTGCCGGTGCGCCTGACCGCGGTCGCCTTTGCCGTGGTCGGCAATTTCGAGGACGCCATCTACGCCTGGCGCAATTTCGCCCACCGCTGGGTGGATGAAGCGAAGGGCATCATCCTCACGGCCGGCGGCGGTGCCATGGGCGTGCGCCTCGGTTCCCCGTACGAAAATGCGTCCGGCGTGGCGCTGACGATGGACGCCGCCACGGTCGATTCGAGCGACGCCGAAGCGGAGGTGCTGCCCGGCGTGGAGCCGAATATCCGCGCCCTGCAGAGCACCGTGGGCCTGGTGTGGCGCGCCTTGCTGCTGTGGATGATGATATTGTTGCTGTTGTCCGGCGCCGTGTGGCTGGGTTGATTTGAGGTATTGCTGGCCGGATCACGGCTGGCGGGCAGGGGAGACCGGTCGGCGCCGGCGCAGGGTGGCCGACCAAAAAGGGGACGTCAAGTCTTCTATAAGATATAATACTGCGTCAGTTGCCCGGACCTTCAATCCGGGCCCTTCCATGCCGCATTCTCTTGTCGAGCCCGTCGTCCCATGGCTGAAACACCGCAATCCAACATCGATGTCGCCGAGGAGTTTTTCATCCTTGGCCTCACCAGCGACGGCAAGCAATTTCGTCCCAGCGACTGGGCCGACCGCTTGAGCGGCGCCATGTCCTGCTTCCAGCCGGAAGGATCGCGCAATGTGCGCGACGCGTTTTCGCCCTATGTCCGCCCGACCATGCTCAACGGCATCCGTGCCGTCGTGGTCGACCTGGCCCTGAAAAACATCGAGCCGCTGGCCTATCATTTCGTGGTCGATTTTGCGAAAGACAATGATTTACAGGTGGTCGAGGCCTGCGAACTGCCGGACAACAACCCCAACAAGGCAAAGAAATAATTCTGCGCACGATAGCGCGCGCCGCTTTCAATTGAAATAATCTCGACTATGCTTGTCTCTTACGCGGCATCCGCCGCCAGGAGATCACCATGCATATCGGCGAAATCTGCACCAATTCCACTGTCTACTGCACCCGCGACGATTCAGTCCAGGATGCCGCGGCCAAGATGCGCCAGTACCACGTCGGCGACGTCGTCGTCATCGACATGCCCGACAACGACAAATTCCCGGTCGGGATCATCACCGACCGCGACATCGTCGTCTCCGTCATCGCCCTCGGGCTCGACCCCGCCAGCCTGCTGGTGGGCGACATCATGAGCGACGACCTCGACACCTGTTCCACGTCCGACGACGTCTACGAGACCATTGAGCGCATGCGCCTGCGCGGCGTGCGCCGCATGCCGGTGGTGGACGAGAACGGCCGCCTGGCCGGGGTGGTCAGCGCCGACGACCTGCTGGGCTTTCTGGCCGAGGAAATGGGCGAACTGGCCCGCATCGCGCCCCATCAACTGGCGCAGGAAAAACGCGCGCGGCATTGACCTACCGGCACCCTTAAGCATTTTCTAATAGCGCCTCTGCTACTATCGCGGTTGCGCCGCAGCCCGGCGCGCGGCGCCGTCACGCCTTTGTAAAGACGCGCCAGCTGCAGCCTGCTGCCCTGGCGAACCTGATAATGCGAGTGCCGATGATCTCTTCCCCATACGCTGCGGCCACCGCCACCGCCGCCGCCTTCGTCTTCACCACCGCCACTGCGCTCGTGCAGGCGGCGCCCGCCGCGGTCAAAGCCCCGGTCCTGCCCAAGGGCGTCGTGCAAGGCCCCTCCGTCGAAGGCATCACCGAGTACCGCCTCGCCAATGGCTTGAAGGTGCTGCTGTTCCCGGACACCTCCAAGCCCACCGTCACCGTCAACGTGACTTACCTGGTGGGCTCGCGCCACGAGAACTACGGCGAGACGGGCATGGCCCACCTGCTTGAACACCTGATGTTCAAGGGCGCCTCGCACAACCGCGACATCACCGCGCAGTTCGCGCAGCGGGGCATGCAGTTCAACGGCACCACCTCGCTCGACCGCACCAATTACTACGAGGTGTTCCAGGCCACGGGCGACAATCTGCCGTGGGCGCTGCAGATGGAGGCGGACCGCATGACGGGCTCCTTCATCGCCCGTAAAGATCTCGACTCCGAGATGACGGTGGTGCGCAACGAATACGAAAGCGGCGAAAACTCGCCCACGTCGGTGCTGATGAAGCGCTTGCAAAGCGTGGCCTACGACTGGCACAACTACGGCAACGCCACCATCGGCAACCGCAGCGACATCGAGAACGTCGGCATCGGCAATCTGCAGGCCTTCTATAAAACCTGGTACCAGCCCGATAACGCCGTGCTGCTCGTGGCCGGCAAGATCGACAGCGCAAAGACGCTGGCTTACATTGCGCAAAAATTCGGCGCCATTCCCCGGCCCCGCCGCGAGCTGCCCAAGTTCTGGACGGTGGAGCCCACTCAGGACGGCGCGCGCTCCTTTGAAGTGCGGCGCCAGGGCGATGTGCAGATCGTCGCCGTCGGCTACCATGTACCGTCGTCGCTGCACGACGACAGCGACGTGCTCGCGTTCACCTCCGACATTCTCGGCAGCGGCCCCGCCTCGCGCCTGCATAAACTGCTGATCGACAGCGGCATGGCCAGCCAGGTGTTTTCTTTCGGGCAGACCGGCTACGCGCCGGGCCTGCAGATCTTCGGCGCCGTCGTCAAGAAGGGCGACGCCATCGACAAGGTGGCCGCCACCATGACGGCGGCCATCGAGGGCTTCGCCAGCGCGCCGCCGACCAAGGACGAAATGGAGCGGGTGCGGCGCAATCTGCACAACGACATCGACAAGAGCCTGAACGATCCCCAGCGGGTCGGCGTGGCCCTGTCGGAAGCGATCGCGCTGGGCGACTGGCGCCTGTACTTCGTCGGCCGCGAGCGGGTCGACACCATCACCGCCGACGATGTCGCAAAAGTCTCGGGCGCGTATCTGAAGCGCGACAACCGCATCACGGGCCTGTTCGTGCCGGACGACGCGCCGCGCCGCGCCGAGATTCCGGCCGCGCCGGAGGTAGCGAGCCTGCTGGCGAACTTCAAGCCGAAGGCCGCCTCGCTGGTGTCGGAGGATTTCGACCCCGGCCAGGACAACATCATGAAGCGCACGCGCCTGTTAAACATCGGCGGCGTGAAAGTGGCCCTGCTGCCGAAGAAGAACCGGGGCGAAGCCGTCTCGGTTGAATTCGTCCAGCACTTCGGCGACGAAAAATCGCTGTTCAATACCGGCGCCGTGCCCGCGCTGACGGCCGCCATGCTCGCCCGCGGCACCAGCAAATATGACCGGGTGGCGCTGACGGATGCGTTTGAAAAGCTGCGCATGACGGGCGGCCCGCATCAGTTCGAAACCACCCGCGTCAACCTGGCCGACGCGCTGCGCCTGGCTGCACATGTGTTGAAAGATCCGAGCTTCCCGGCCAGCGAATTCGAGCAGTTGCGTGCCCAGACCCTGGTCGGCATCGAGTCGAGCCGCAGCGACCCGCAATCGGTGGCCGCGCGCGCGCTGGCGCGCCACTTCAATACCTATCCGAAGGGCGATGTACGCTACGAGAACTCGGTCGAAGAAGACCTGGCGGAGACCCGTGCCGCCACGCTGGATCAGCTGAAAAAATTCCACCACGATTTTTATGGCGCCAAGCCGGCGGAACTGGCCATCGTGGGCGACTTCGATGCCGACGCCATCGTGCCCGTGATCGAAGAGCTATTTGGCAAATGGCAGCCAGTCAAGCCGGTGGCGCCCGTGCTGCGCCGCTTCGATGCGGTGGCGCCGACCCGCATGCTGCTCGACACGCCGGAGAAGGAAAACGGCTTTTACGTGGCGCGTGAAAACCTCGACCTGAATATCGAGGATCCCGATTACCCGGCGCTGATGATCGCCAATTATATTTTTGGCGAAGGCGGTCTGAAATCGCGCCTGCTCGACCGCATCCGCCAGAAAGAAGGGCTGTCGTACGGAGGCGGCTCGCAATTGTCGGCCGGTGAACTCGACCGCGCCGGCGGCTTTGTGATCAGCGCCATCGCTGCGCCGCAAAACCTGGCGAAGGTGGAAAAAGCGGTACGCGAGGAACTGGCCTCGACCCTGAAGGGCGGCTTTACCCAGGCCGAACTGGCCGCCGCCAAATCGGGCCTGATGCAGCAGCGCGTGCAGAACCGGGCGGAGGACGCCGTGCTGGCGGCCGGCTGGACCTCCTATCTGTACCGCGGCAAGACCTACGAATGGAGCCGCCAGTTCGAGCAGCGCCTGATGGCGGTGACCCTGCCGGAACTGAACGCCGCCTTCCGCAAGGCCATCGATCCGGCCAAGTTGACCGTGGTCGTGGCGGGTGACCAGAAAAAGGCCAGCGCTGCAACGAAATAGACACGGTTCTGTTACCTTTTGACACTTTTTTGTTTGCCATGACCTGTCGAGCACAGTATAATGTTGCCTGAAGGAACTATACTGTTCCGATGTTCAACAGGAGTAAGCAATGGTCGGCAAGTTCGTCAAACCCCAGCATGAGAAAACATTCGACGGCAAAGTCGTCATGGTCACGGGGGCGGCTGCCGGCATCGGCCGCGCCGCCGCGCTGGCCTTCGGACGTGCCGGCGCCTGCGTGGTGGTGGCCGACACCTCCGTCGATGGCGGCCACGCCACCGCCGCCATGATCGTCGAAGCGGGCGGCAAGGCCCTGTTCGTGCAGGCCAATGTGGCGCGCGCCGCGGACGTGGAAGCGCTGATCGACAAGACCGTGGCCTACTACGGCCGCCTCGACTGCGCCTTCAACAACGCCGGCATCGAAGAAGAATCGCTGCCCCTGGCCGAAGGCGACGAAGCGCTGTTCGACCGCATCATCAACACCAACGTCAAGGGCGCCTGGCTGTGCATGAAGTACCAGATCCGGCAAATGCTCAAGCAGGAGGGCGGCGGCGCCATCGTCAATACGGCTTCCGTGGCCGGTCTGGTGGGCGCGCCCACGCAGGCGGTCTACGCGGCCAGCAAGCACGCCGTGGTCGGCATGACCAAGACGGCAGCGGCCGAATACGGCCGCTCCGGCATCCGCATCAACAGTGTCTGCCCCGGCGTCATCAACACCCCCATGCTGGCCCGCGCACTGGACCGCGAACCAAGCCGCGAGAAAAAACTGCGCAACCTGCATCCGATCGGGCGGTTTGGGGAAGTGCAGGAGATTGCCAATGCGGCGCTGTGGTTGTGTTCGGAGCAGGCGTCGTTTGTCACCGGCCATCAACTGACGGTCGACGGCGGCCTGACCGCAATTTAAACCGTAGCCGGGGACTGGCCCTGCGGGCCTGTTCCCATTGTGACTTTGCTTCTGAATTGAAAATGGGGACAGGCCTGCAAGGCCAGTCCCCGGTGCTATTTGGGTCGCGGGCGCTTGAGGCTTTTGTCCGGCGCCGACAGCCGCCCCGCCCGCAATTCCCCCACCGCCTCCGCCACCGCCCGCGCCACGTTTCTCACTTCTTCCTGAAACGCGCTGTCCTCATCAAGCACCTTGTGGCTCTCGGCATACGACTCGTAATACCCGATAAACCGGTCCAGCCGCGCCATTGCGCCCGCGTCGATCAAACCCATCCAGTCCAGCCAGTCCGACAGGCCGCGTCGCACCCCTTCGATGCCGGCCACGTCGCCGTGTACCACCAGGCCATACACGCGGCCTGACAGGTGCTTGGGATAGTCCCAGCCTGCCAGCTCGAGCTGCTTGGCTTCTTCCGCTTTTTTACCGTGGGTGCTGGTGGGATCGGGGTTGCCGCCGTCGGCGCACACCAGCCGGTCGATCATCAGTTTCAGCACTGCCGGGGTCTGGTACCAGTACACGGGCGTCATGATGATCACGCCGTGGGCCGCTACCCATTTCTGGTAGATGTCGTTCATCCAGTCGGAGGTCTGATTCAGCGAGTGGTTGGGGTAGCAGCTGCAGGGCCAGTGGCACAGGGGCATGGCGGTCGATACGCAGGCCTTGCAGGGGTGGATGTGGTGGTCGTAGTCGCTGGTCAGGCGCGAGAGGTCGAGCAGATCCACTTCGATGCCGGCCGCTTCGAGTACGCCGCGCGCCATTTCGGTCATGCGGAAGGTCTTGGATATCTCGCCCGGACAGCTGCCGTCGTTGCGCGCCGAGCCGTTGATCAGCAGAACACGCGAGCCGGTAGCGGGGTCTTTCTGTTTTTGTTCGGCTGCCAGCAGGGCGTCGTGGGTGGCTTTCCATTCGATCGACAGATCGTAGTCCGGATCGGCGAAACCCGGCCCGGCCTTGACGGTGATCGGCGCCTTGTGCGAATCCTGGTAATTGGCAAAGGCGATCGCTTCGACCCTGGCCAGCTCGGCCTGGACGGCGTCGAAGCGTGGATCGTCGAACGAGCGCCGGAACACCAGGTGAAATTCATCCTTGCCCAGTTTGGCCGGAGCCTGTCCTTTGCGTACGTCGGTCATGCTGTCCTCGTCAGAATTAAATCATTCAGACGAGTATCGATGAATTCAGCGTTTCTGAAGGTACGATAGATAACGTATGGGTGGAGCGCCATGTGGTGGCGTAAAAAAAGCGGGACAGGCAGTGCGCCCGACCCGCTCTCGCAGCAGATGGATTACTTATTTTGCCGGCGTCGCAGCAGTAGCAGCCGCAGCAGCAGGGGCAGCGCCGGCCGGCGCGCGATTCACCCACAGCGACCAGTAACGGGCCAGGTCCTTGCCACCATCGTCCGTCTTGATGGAATCGAAGGTTTTCAGGGCTTCGGCTTTACGGCCTGCCTTGGCGTAGGCAATCCCCAGGCGCAGCTTGTAGTCGTCAGGGCGCTTGGCGATGCCCTTGGCGATGCCTTGCTCCATCAGGGGGATGCCCTTGTCGGCCTGGTCCATGGTGACGTAGGCATAGCCCAGGTTGACCAGGCCGGCGCCGTCCTTGGCCTTGGCGGCGCTGGCTTCACCTGAACCGATGTTCTTGGCGTCGTCGGCGGCGCCCTTGGTGGCGCGGTCGCGCAGCTGCTTGTGCTTGGCTGCGTTGGCGCCCGTGCCCAGCACGCCGGCGGCGTAGCCTGCATCCAGGGCTTTTTTCGCTTCGGTCGGGAAGCCGGCCGTCAGGGCCAGCTCGGCCAGTTCCGTGTACTCCTCGGGCGCCAGCTGCTTCTGGGCGACGAACTCGAGGCGCAGGATATCGATGTCATGGGCCTGGTTGAAACCGGGCTTGCCGGCCACGCGGTGCAGCAGGTCGGTCCAGTAGTCGTCGGTCGGATAGAAGGCCACCAGCTTTTCCAGCGCGTTGACGTAGACGACATTGTCCTTGGCCTTCGAGGCCGCGCTGGCCAGCAGGCGCAGCTCTTCCAGCGGCGGGGTCTTGCCGGCTTTTTCAAAGTCGGCCACGACCGGCACCAGCATGGTCTTCGCGGTGGCGAAGTCATTGCTGAGATAATAGGAGCGGATCAGCGAGTTATTCGCCTTCTCCGGGGTCGGGCTGTCCTTCTGGTAGCGCTTGAAGGTCTCGATCGCTTTCGGATAGTTCTTGGCGTTGTAATAGGAATTGCCCAGGGCCAAGGTGAACTCGGCCTGCTCGGCAGGGGCCAGTTTGCCCGAATTGACCGCGCCTTCCAGCGAGGTGGTCAACAGGGCCTCGTTGCCGGTGGCAGAGGCCAGGGCGATTTTCATGCGGTCGAGCACGTAGGTCTCGTAAGGCGTCTTGTTGGGGAAAGCCTCGGCCTGGGTGATGCGGTTTTGCAGTTCCCCATAATTCTTGTCGGTCATCAGTTGCTTGACGGCAGCCGGATCGAGCAGCTTGAACAGCTCGGGACGCACGGTGTCGGCCGGGACGGCGGCGGGGGTACCCGCGGCAGCAGGGGCGCCGGCGGCCGGCGCAGGGGCTTTCTGCGCAAAGGCGCTGTTCATCAACGCGGGCGTGGCGGACAGGCCGATCGCGGCAAGCATCAGGCTGATGCGGGCAAGGCGGAATTGGGACATGGAAAACCCTTTAATCGAAAACGGATGAAGTCGTTTCCTTGCGAAAAGCTAGCATTTCGACAAGGACGCCGGTGGGCGGTATTGTCCCATAAAGGCAGTGCAGGCCGCTTGCAATTGTGTGCAACATATTGTGACGGCCTGCCGCCTCAGATAAAGCCGGGGACGGGGGCCGCGCCGCGCGCCTCGATCGTGCCGGCCAGCCAGTCGTTGACGGCGTCCAGCGCGGGTGCGGCGAAGCCATAGGTGATCAGCGCGGGCGCGGCGATATCGAGCGCCTGGTAGGGGTTCCACAGGGCCAGGTGCAGGTCGGGCTTGAAGCTTTCCCTGGCATGGGGGCCGTAGCGCAGGCGCGAGGTCGAGGCCAGCACGGTGAAGCGTCCATCCTGGGGCAGCGTCGCCCAGTCGAAGCTCTCGGCATCGGCGTAGGTGAGCAGGTCGACCTCGTACAGGCGGCGCAGCGATTGCGACAGCGCCTGGGCCGACACGCCCGGCTCGGACACGCCATCGCTGACCCGGTCCTGGCGCATCACCAGCCGCAGTTTGGCGCCCGCGGGCGGACGCGCAACGGCGCCGCGCGCGCTCAGGGCGCGCTGCCAGCCTTCCAGCATCAGCGCGCGATCGGCGCCATCTTCCGCGTAATCGCTGACGGCGCAGGGATAGCTGGCCGCCAGCGCATCGAGCCGCGCCAGGCGCTCGGCCACGTCCTGTGCCGACAGGGTGCCGTCGTCGATGGCGGCGGCAATCGCGGCGATGGTCGCTTCCTGGATGTCCGGTGCGCCCACCGCCATCACCATGTCGGCGCCGGCGACGAGGGCATTGACGGCCGCCTGGCCGGCGCCGTAGCGATGCGCGATGGCGTGCATGTCCATGGCGTCGGTGATGATGACGCCCTGGTAATTCCACTGCTGGCGCAGCAGGTCGGTCAGGATCGCGCGCGACATGGTGGCGGGATTATCCGCGTCCAGGGTTGGATAGACGATATGCGCCGTCATCATCGCCGGCGCGAATGGCGCCGCCTGGCGGAACGGCGCCAGTTCAAAGCGCTCCAGTTCGGACAAGGGTTTGTCGACGGTGGGCAGGTCGCGGTGGGAGTCGACGCTGGTGTCGCCGTGGCCGGGAAAATGCTTGACGCAGCAGGCCACGCCCACGCTCTCGCTGCCGGCCATCCAGGCCAATGCGAGGCTGGTCGCCTGCTCCGGGTCGGCGCCAAAGGAGCGCTCGGCGATGACGGGATTGTGCGGGTTGTTGTTCAGGTCCAGTACGGGCGCGAAGTTCCAGTTGAAGCCCAGCGACTTGACGGCGCGCCCGACGGCGGCGCCGGTGCGGCGCGCGAGGTCGACGTCGCCGGCGGCGCCCAGCGCCATCGCCGACGGCGGCGCCGGCACCCAGGTCGAGCGCACCACAGCGCCGCCTTCCTGATCCAGCGCGATCAGGGCTGATTCACCCATCACCGCGCGCAGCTCGGTGTTGAGGGTTTTCAGCTGGGCGGCATCGACCATATTATTGCGAAACAGGCAGGCGGCGCGCACTGCGTTGGTTTGCAGGAAAGCGCGGGTGCCGGCATCGAGCGTGGTGCCGGTGATGCGCACCATGATGAGGCGGCCGGCCAGCTGGCGTGAGGTGAAATTCTGCATGCTTAGTTCGTTTTCGTGACTTTGCTCAGGTGGCGCGGGCGGTCCGGGTCCATGCCGCGCGCCTTGGCCAGTTGGGCGGCCATGACATAAAAGGCCTGCACGGCGACGATCGGATCCAGGTCGGGCGTACTGGCCACCGGCAGGGTGAGGTCGCGCTCGGCGACATCGGCGGGCGCCGCCAGCAGCACCTTGGCGCCACGCTGGCGCATCTCGGCGGCCAGTTGCAGCAGGCCCGCCTGGGTCGGGCCGCGGGTGGCAAAAATCAAGAGGGGATATCCCTCTTCGATCAGCGCCATCGGGCCGTGCTTGATTTCGGCGCCGCTGAACGCTTCCGCCTGCAGGCTGGAGGTCTCCTTGAATTTCAGGGCCGATTCAAGCGCAATGGGAAAACTGATGCCGCGTCCGACCACCATGATGTTGCGGGCCGGCGCCAGCACCTCCAGCGCAGCCGACCAGTCGGCCTTGGCCCCTTCGGCCAGCGCTTCGGGCAGGGCGTCCAGGCCCGCTTTCAGTTCGGGGTCGTTCTGCCAGTGGGCCACCAGGCGCGCGCCGGCCACCAGGCTGGTGATAAAACTCTTGGTGGCGGCCACGCTCAGCTCTTTGCCCGCGTGCAGGGGCATGGCCCATTCGGCCGCGTGGGCCAGCGGCGAATCGATATCGTTGACCAGGGCGATGGTGGTGGCGCCGCCGCCGCGGAAGTAGCGGGTCGGCTCCACCACGTCCGGGCTCTGGCCCGATTGCGAAATGGCGACGGTGAGGGTGTCGCGCGTGACCAGGGGCGACTTGTACAAGGTCAAAAGCGACATCGGCAGCGACGCCACCACCCGGCCAAGGCGCGCCATGATCAGGTAGGCGCAGTAGTTGGCGGCGTGGTCGGAACTGCCGCGGGCAATCGTCAGCGCCGTGTTGAAATTGGTGGAGCGCAGCTTGCGACCCAGTTCGGCGTAGCGGTCAACGTCCTGGGACAGTTGACGGGACACGCAGTCGCCTGCGGACAGGGCCTCTTCCAGCATTTTAGATTCCAACTGCTTCTCCTTCGATATAGACGGCTTGAATATTCAGGTCGCGGTCCAGCACCACCAGGTCGGCAAAGCAGCCGGTGGCCAGGCGCCCCCGCTGCGTTTCGCCCAGGTAGTCGGCCGCATTGGTGGAGACGCGCTTTGAGGCGTCGGCCAGATCCAGGCCCAGGCTGTGCACCAGGTTGCGCAGGGCCTGGTCCATGGTCAGCGTGCTGCCGGCCAGGGTGCCGTCGGCCAGGCGCACGCCGCCCATGCACTTGTGGACCACCTGGCGGCCCAGCATGTACTCGCCGTCCGGCATGCCGGTGGCGGCGGTGGAATCGGTCACGCAGTACAGATGGGGGATCGAGCGCAGCGCCACCGCGATCGCGCCCGGATGCACGTGCAGCAGGTCGGGGATGATCTCGGCGTAGTCGGCATGGGCCAGCGCCGCGCCGACCATGCCGGGGCTGCGGTGGTGCAGGGGATTCATGGCGTTGAACAGGTGGGTGAAACCGGCCGCACCGTGGGCCAGCGCGGCCACGCCGTCTTCATAGCTGCCGGTGGTGTGGCCGATCTGGACCCGCATGCCCGCGGCGGAGAGCGCCCGCACCAGCTCGAGGTGGCCGTCCATCTCGGGCGCCACCGTGATCAGGCGCAGCGGCGCTTGCGGCGCTTCGGCCTGCAGGGCCTCGACATCGGCCAGCGACGCCGTGCTGGCAAACGGCGGCTGGGCGCCCAGTTTGCCGGGGTTGATGTACGGCCCTTCCAGGTGCACCCCGAGGATGCGCGCGCTGCCCGGGCGGGGCGCTGCGCTGGCGGCGGCCACGGCCTGCAGGGCCGCCACGATGTCGCTGCGCGGCGCCGTCATGGTCGTCGCCAGCAGGCTCGTGGTGCCATGCCTGGCGTGGACGGCGGCGATGACGTGGGCGGCGTCGCCCCCTTCCATCATATCGCGCCCGCCGCCGCCGTGCACGTGCAGGTCGATGAAGCCGGGCAGGATGAAAGGATCGGTGTTGGCGTCAGGGTGGGCGGCGGGACCGTTAATCGCCGTGATGCGGCCATCGAAGTCAATGCTGCCGTGGACCCAGCCGTGCGGGGTGAGGATGTTACCGGTCAATGTGGTGCTCATGCGCCGTCCTTGGTTTGGGTGTGGTGCAGTGCAATCATGCGTAGTGCGCCCATGGCGGCGTCGCCTTGCGCGATGCCGCAGCGCGCCGCCAGTTCAATTGGCAAATAGGCGCGCAGGGGTTCGCCGAGGCCGCCGCAGAGCGCCAGCGGCAGAGTGCCACTGGGGTCGAGCGCGTGCGCCAGCGAAGCCACTTCCAGGCCCGCCGCGGCCAGGATAGCGCGCGCTTCGGGGTCGGATTCCGCGTGGGCGACAACGATGGGCGCCAGTTGCGCGTAGGCGGTTTGATTGGCGCGGCCCAGCCACAGCTGGATCGCGTCGCGCGAGCCACCGCAGGCCGTGATCAATTCGCGCGCAAAAGTGGAAGAGGGCGCCCGGCCGTCGACCACCCGTTCGACCAGGTTCACGGCGCGCAGTCCCATCCAGCCGCCACTGGCTTCGTCACCGGCGGGGAAACCCCAGCCGCCCGCTTCGCGCTGCGTTCCGTCAGTGAGTAACGCCTGACCCACGCTGCCGGTGCCGATGGCGACGATCACGCCCGGCTCTCCCGCATGGGCGCCTAGCAAGGTGGTGTAGCCATCCGTTTCAAGGCGCAGGGCGCCATAGCCGGGATTGGCGGCGATGAATTCGGCGGCCCAGCCTTTGTTATGGACCCCGGCCAGGCCCGCACCGATGGCGATGGCGGCGCGCGGCGCTTGCTCGATGCCGGCGCTGGCAAAGGCTGCGGCGATGGCGCCATCAATGGCGTCCCAGGCACGCTCGATGCCGTGGGCGAGGGCGGAGGGGCCGGCGCGGCTGGTGGCCAGCGTCGTCAGCGTCGCATCGTCCGTGCGCGCCAGGCGCACGCGGGTGCCGGTGCCGCCGCCGTCGACGCCAATCAGAAAGTCGATCATGTGGAGTATTGGTTTCGTGCAGGGGAATCGGGCCACTATAGGTAGCGGGGGAAGGGCTGTCAACAGGTATTTAATTGGTATTACATCGAGTCGAATTGGTGCGCTGGTAAGGCCCCCGCTCCAGAGGCTAACTATTTGATTATTTGCGTATTTTTGCTGATGAGTCAGGCTACTGGTACGGCAGCTGGTATCACCATAAAAAAAGCCGGCAACGCTGCCGGCCTCCCGTTTTTTGCAGCAAAACGTCTTCAGCGCGCCGCTTCCACCACCGGCAATTCAATGAAACTGCTGTGATAAATCCGCTGCGTGGCCTTGCGGTAGTCGGCCGGCCTGGCGTCGAAAATGCTGGGCACGAAGCTCTGTGGATTACGGTCGTACAGGGGGAACCAGCTGGACTGGACCTGCACCATGATCCTGTGGCCCGGCAGGAAGACGTGGTTCGCCGTCGGCAGCCCGAATTTATAAGTGAGCGCCTTGTTGGCCGCGATCGGTTTGGCGGTCTCGTAGCTTTCCCGGTAGCGGCCGCGGAAGATGTCGGCCGAGATCATCAGCTGGTAGCCGCCCATGGCCGGATTGCTGCCCACCTGGTCGGGATAGACGTCGATCACCTTGACGACCCAGTCGGCGTCGGTGCCGGTGGTGGCGGCCACCAGGTTGGCGATCGGCTCGCCGGAGATTTTAACGGGAGCCGTCAGCACGTCGGTGGTGAAGGAGAGCACGTCGGTGCGGCCGGACGCTTCCCTTTGGTCGTCGGCCAGCCAGCGCGGCCAGGTCTGGCCCTTCGCTTCATCGTAACCGTAGGTCATGGGGCGGGCGCGGTAGGGCACCGGCTTGGATGGATCGGAGACGTATTCATCGAAGCCCCGCGCGTCGCTGGCAGCGGCGCCCAGGTTCAGCTTCTGGTCCGCGGCCAGGCGCAGGGGCGTTGGCTTGATGGCGCAGCCGCTGGCGCAACCGGCGGGCCAGGAGGGCAGGCTGCGCCACTTGTTGGTGCCCGTCTCGAAGGCGTTGACCGGCGCAAGCGGGGCGCTTGGCGGCGCGTCCTTCAGGTAGCGGTCGAGGAAGGGCCGCAGGATCTCCTGGCGAAAGTGCAGGGCGGTGTCGCTGCTGAAATTGACGGCGCCCAGTTTGCTGCCGTCGCCGATGCCGCCGCCGTGCGACCAGGGGCCCAGCACCAGGAACACCTTGTCGTTGGCGCTGTCTTTCGGCTTGATGGCCTTGTAGACGGCAATGGCGCCGTAGATGTCTTCCGCATCCCACAGGCTGTGCACCAGCATGGTGGGCACCGTCACCGGTTCGCGCGCCAGGATCTTGTCCATCGCCTGCTGCTGCCAGAAGCTGTCGTAGGCGGGATGCGCCGCCAGCTTTTTCCAGAAGCCGCTCTGGGTCACGCCGCGCTGGCGCGCCAGTTCGCCGGCCGACCCGGCGCGCAGGTACATATCGTAATCGTCGTAGGTGCTGGTGAACCACTTGGCGTCGTTGCGGCGGGTGACCACCTGCTCCATGATGTAGGAGAGATTAATCTGGCGGAAGGCGCCGTGATGAAACCAGTCGTCGCCCATCCAGCCATCGACCATGGGGTTCATCGGCACCGCCACTTTCAGGGCCGGGTGGGGATGGACCAGCGCCATCAGGGGCAGGAAGCCGTCGTAGGAGATGCCGATGATGCCCACTTTACCGTTCGACTCGGGCACGTTTTTCGTCAGCCACTCGATGGTGTCCCAGGTGTCGGTGGAGTGGTCCACCGGGGTCGGGTTCAGGGCGCCGGAGAGGGGGCGGTTCATCACGTAATCGCCTTCGGAGCCATACTTGCCGCGCACGTCCTGCACCACGCGGATATAGCCGCTGTCGACGATCACGTCGGCGGCGTTATCGTAGCCTTGCAGGATGGCGCCGAGGTCATTGCTGTCGGCGTGGCTGACCAGGCCACTGGCGTCATAGGGTGTGCGGGTCAACAGCATCGGCGCATTCTTTGCGTTGCGCGGCACGATGATGATGGTATTGAGCTTGGTCCCGTCGCGCATCGGCACCATGACGGTGCGCTTGATGTAATTGAAGCTGCTGGTGACGGGGGCGAATTCGGCGGGGGTTTCGGAAGGGTAGTTGGGGTAGACGCCTGCCGGCGTTGGCGCTACGGGCGCTGCGGGTGCTGCTGGTACCGTGGTCTGGGCCTGGGCAAAACTGGCAAGCGTGGAGCCAAGTGCGAGGGCGAGGGCGATCGGTGCAAGGCGGGCGAGGGGTGACTGCATGGCGTCCCTTTATGGTCGGTGGCGGCGATGTAAATATGCGTGGATGCCATGCTCGTGCGTGGCCGCAAATACAGTAGCACAAGGCCGCACCAAAAAGCCGGAGCGCGCGCGCAAAAAACAAGGGCCGGGTCCTTGCGGCCCAGCCCTTTGCGGTATTTGTTGCGGACCCCGAGTCCGCGCTGCTTCTTGTGCTTAATTGTTCGACCATTCCAGCTGCGTTTGCAGCGCGGTTTTGTAGTGGGCCACGAAGTCCACCGCTTCGGCGTGTACTTCGGCGCGGCTGCGCGCACTGGAGACGGTCACGCTGGGCAGGTTCAGGGTCTGGGCGGCGGCGCTGACGGGTGCAACTGCGGCTGCGGCGGCGATCGGCGCGACTGCGGCAGCGGTGGTGGCGGCAGGTGCGCTATCGGCGGCGAATGCGGCGCTGGCAGCGGTAAAGAGGGCGGCTGCAGCGATGAGGGTTTTGGCGTTCATGGTCAAGCTCCTTGAGTTTTCAGTGATCGTCCAGCCATCGGCTGCGGCGCGGAAGAACTTGTCGTCCTTCCATGAAAACCAGTCTACATCTTGCGCTATCCGCAAAAAAGCCGAATAATCGCAATGCACAATTCCAGAACTAACAATAATAAGGGCGCTTATGGACCGGCTTTCTTCCATGCGGGTGTTCGTCAAGGTGGTCGAACTGGGCAGTTTTGCACGCGCCGCGCAGGCGCTCGACATGTCGGCCGCTGTCGTCACGCGTAACGTGGCCGACCTCGAAACCCACCTGGGCACGCGCCTGTTGAACCGCACCACGCGCCGGCTGTCGCTGACCGAAACGGGGCAGCAATACGTCGAGCGCGTGCGCCACATCCTGGCCGATATCGACGACGCCGATGCAATCGCCTCCAGTAGTGCGCGCGCGCCCAGCGGCACCTTGCGGGTCTACTGCCAGCCCGGATTCGGCCAGGCGCAGCTGGCGGCGATGCTGCCCTGCTTTGCCGAGAGCATGCCGGAAGTGGTGATGGACGTCACCCTGTCCGATCACCAGGTCGACCTGGTCCAGGAGGGCTACGACGTGGGCATCTTCATCGACCTGCAAAAATTCGACAGCACCTTGATCGCGCGCCGCCTCGGCATGGCGACGGTGGTGCTGTGCGCCTCGCCCGAGTACGTCGCGCGCGAAGGCGCGCCCGCGACGCCCGACGATCTGTCGGGGCGGGCCTGCCTGAACTTCGCTTACGAACAGCTGCGCCACCACTGGACGGTGGAGTGGGATGGCGCGAGCGTGAAGGTGCCGGTCAATAACCGCATGGTGTCCAACAGCGGCATCGTGCTGCGCCATGCGGCGCTGGCGGGCATGGGCATCATGGTGCAGTCCTCGTTTTCAGTGAAGGACGATTTCGATTGCGGCCGCCTGGTGCAGCTGCTGCCCGGCCACAGCCTGGGCCAGTTGTCGGTGATGATGGTGTACCCGAGCCGGCGCCTGCTCTCGGCCAAGGTGCGCGCCTTCGTCGATTACATGAGCGCCAAATTCCCCGATCCGCAAGCCGACCCCTGGTTGGTGCGCGGCCTGCCGTGCGTGGCATAATCTGCCGTTCCGTCCCTTCGCCTGTTCACGCCGGCAATCCATGATCCGCCCTTTGCGCTTCCTGTGCCTCCTCAGCTGCGCCGCCCCCTTGCTGGCGCAAGCCGCACCGACCACCTTCAGCCAGGTGATCGGCAGCGCCCTGCTGTGCCGCAGCCAGCTCGATAACGCCTATTTTTATGGCTGGATGACGGACAATTTCGGCCCTGCCTATAAACGCGAAGGGGGCGCCTGGTGGTTCCGGGCGGAAGCCAATCTGTGGGGCGTGCCGGTGACGGAAGTGATGGTCAGCGACGACAGCAGCGAAGCGGTGTTCATCGCCGCCGTGTTCGACGCCGCCCCCGACAAGGTGGACCAGGCGATCCGGGTCGCGGCCGGCCCCCGCCACCAGCCGCAGGACCCCGGCCAGTATCCCTTGCGCGAGGCGCAGCCGGGCAGCCAGCTGGTCTACTTCAAGGACAAATCCAAGTTGTACTGCCTGAAATACAAGCCGATACCGAAGCCCTGAAGCCGTAAAGCCAGACACCGCCCATGTACACCGAATTTTTCAATCTCAAGCAGCCGCCGTTTTCCATCGCGCCCGATCCGCGCTACCTCTTCATGAGCGAGCGGCACCGCGAGGCGCTGGCGCATCTGCTGTATGGCGTGGGCAGCGGCGGCGGTTTTGTCCTGCTCACCGGTGAAATCGGCGCCGGCAAGACGACCGTGTGCCGCTGCTTCATCGAACAGATCCCGGCCAACTGCAAGCTGGCCTACATCTTCAATCCCAAGCTGTCGGTGGAAGAACTGCTGCTGTCGATCTGCGACGAATTCGGCATCGTGCTGCCGGCCCAGGGCAGCGGCGCCGTCAGCGTCAAATCGTATGTCGACGCCATCAACGCCTACCTGCTCGAGAGCCACGCCCAGGGCCTGAACAATGTGCTGGTGATCGACGAGGCGCAGAACCTGTCGGCCGACGTGCTCGAACAACTGCGCCTGCTGACCAACCTGGAGACGAGCGAGCGCAAGCTCCTGCAGATCATCCTGATCGGGCAGCCGGAACTGCGCACCATGCTGGCGCGGCCCGAACTGGAGCAGCTGGCCCAGCGCGTCATCGCGCGCTACCACCTCGGTTCCCTGTCGGTGGCCGAGACAGGCAGCTATGTGGCGCACCGCCTGGCGGTGGCCGGCGCCGGCGCCGGCAATCCGTTTCCCCGCTCGCTGATGGGGACCATCCACGCGCTCACGCACGGCGTGCCGCGCCGGATCAACCTCCTGTGCGACCGCGCTTTGCTGGGCGCCTACGTGGAAAACGCGGCCCAGGTGAGCCGGGCTATCCTGCGCCGCGCCGCGGCCGAAGTGTTTGGCGAGGCCGCGCCGAAAAAGCGCGTGTGGCCGATTGCCGCGGCCGTGCTGCTGGGGTGCGCGGCGGCCGGTGCGGCAGCATGGCAGTGGCAGGCGCAAAAGCCCGTGAAGGTCGTTGCAAAGGTATCGGCACCCGCGGTGGCGCCGAAAGCGGCTGTCCCAGCGCCAGCGCCAGCGCCCGTGGTGAAACCGGCGGCGCCCATTGCGGCCTTCGGCAGTGTCGATGACGCCATGCCCGAACTGGCGAACCTGTGGGGCGCGAGCCTGCCGGCGGGCGGCGCGCCCTGCGCGGCGGCGCTCAAATTGAACCTGCACTGCTACCAGGGCAAGGGCGGCCTGTATGAACTGCGCCTGCTCGATCGTCCCGCCATCCTGAGCCTGCACGAAGGCGCCCAGGTGGGTTACGTTGTGCTGGTCAAGCTGGGCGATGCGATGGCGACCCTGCGCATGAATGGCGCCAGCCAGGACGTGAGCGTGGCTTCGCTGGCAGCCCGTTTTGACGGCCAGTATACGACGCTGTGGTCGGCGCCGCGCGGCTTTCGCGACCAGATCACGGCCAGCGATGTGGGACCGGACGTCGACTGGATCGCCGCGCGCCTGGCGGCCGTCAACCAGCTCGATGCGCCGGCGCTGGGGCAGGGTTTTGACGCCGCCACGCGCAAGCAGCTGCGCCAGTTCCAGGCGCAGCAGAACCTG
>JBJMVV010000129.1:0-15353 GCA_045810505.1 Massilia sp. | reverse complement strand
ATCACCGACAGCACGGGACCGAAGATTTCTTCGTTGGCGATTTTCATGGTGGCGTCGACGCCATCGAACAGGGTGGGCTGAATATAAAAGCCGCCTGTCTCAGCCCGCGCAGCGACACCGCCCGACAGCAAAGTCGCGCCCTGGGCCTTGCCCGATTCGATATAGCCCAGCACCGTGTTCATTTGTGTGGCATCGACAATCGCGCCCATGACCGTGGCCTCATCAAGCGGATCACCCGGCTGGAATTTCGGCAGCATCTTTAATGCCATTTCCATGAATTGATCCTTGATGGATGCTTCCACAAACAGGCGAGAAGGCGCATTGCAGCTTTCGCCCTGGTTGAAATAAATCGAGCCGATGGCGGAGGCGACCGCTTTGCCCAGATCCGGGCAATCGGCGCAGACGATATTGGCCGACTTGCCGCCCAACTCCATCCAGGCCCGTTTCAAATTCGATTGCCCCGCCATCTGGCTGATCAGTTTGCCGACCCGGGTTGAGCCCGTGAATGCAATGCAGTCGACGTCCATGTGCAGCGCCAGCGCCGCGCCTGCCTCGTTGCCGAAACCGGGCACGACGTTGAAGACGCCGGCGGGAATGCCGGCTTCCAGCGCCAGTTCGGCCAGGCGCAGGGCGGACAAAGGGGATTTTTCGGACGGTTTCAAGACCACGCTGTTGCCGGCCGCCAGCGCGGGGGCGATCTTCCACGAGGTCATGATCAAAGGATAATTCCACGGCACGATGGCGCCGACCACGCCCACCGGTTCGCGGGTGATCAGGGCCAGGCTGTTGGCGGCCGTCGGCGCGATCTCATCGTAGATCTTGTCGATGGCTTCGCCGTACCAGCGGATGCAGTTGGCGCAGGCGGGAATGTCCACGGCCTGGCTGTATTTGATGGGTTTGCCCATGTCGAGCGTTTCCAGCAGCGCCAGCTCGGCCGCATTTTTCATGATGAGGTCGGCGAACTTGATGAGCACGCGCTTTCTCTGTGCGGGCGCTTTTCCCGCCCATCTGCCGTCCTCGAAGGCGGCGCGGGCAGCAGCCACGGCGGCGTCGATATCGGCTTCCCGTCCCCGCGCCACTTTTGCCAGCAGGCGACCGTCGATGGGAGAATGGTCGTCAAAGGTGTCGGCAGCATCAGTACGAACGCCGTTGATGAAGGCGCGGCCATCGATCTTGAGCGCGGTGGCGCGTGCCTGCCAGTTGGGTGCTTCGGCCATGCTTGTCTCCTGTTGTTCTGGTGTTTATCCATACTACCAAAACGCTATTCACACGGGTCGAACCCGATATAATCGATAAAGTTTCCTCTCAGACATCCCCTCTCACAATGAATACCATCCTGATCACCTCGGTCGTGCTTTATCTCGTCGGCACGCTGGGCCTGGGCCTGTGGGCCGGCACCCGCATCAAGAACACCAGCGATTTTGCCGTGGCCGGGCGCAGCCTGCCGCTCATCATGGTTGTGACGACCACGTTTGCCACCTGGTTCGGCGCCGAAACCGTGATGGGCATTCCCGCCAAATTTGTCCAGGGCGGCCTGAATGCGCTGGTGGAAGATCCGTTTGGCGCCGGCTCCTGCCTGATCCTGGTCGGCCTGTTCTTTGCCGCCAAACTGTACAAATTGAACCTGCTCACCATTGGCGACTATTACCGCGCCCGCTACGGCAAGGGCATCGAAGTGTTCTGCTCGGTGGCGATCATCCTCAGCTATCTGGGCTGGGTGGCGGCGCAGATCACGGCGCTGGGCCTGGTGTTTTCCGTGCTGACCAATGGCGCCATGTCGGAAACGGCGGGCATGATTGTCGGCACCCTTGCGGTGCTGATCTACGTGGTGGTGGGCGGTTTTCTCGCCGTGGCAATCACCGACTTCATCCAGATGATCGTGCTGGTGGTGGGCCTGACCGTGATCGCCTTTTTTGCCGCGGATCTTGCCGGCGGCACGGGCCCCGTGCTGTCGATGGCGACCAAGGGCGACTTATGGCGCTTCTGGCCGGCGCCGACCCTGACGGAAATTTTTGCGTTTATTGGCGCCGGCGTGACGATGATGTTCGGCTCGATTCCCCAGCAGGACGTCTACCAGCGCGTGATGTCGGCCAAGAACGCGCCCACCGCGCGCGCCGGCGCCGTCATCGGCGGGGCGAGCTATATCATGTTTGCATTCGTGCCCATGTTCGTGGTGGCCGCGGCCGTGGTGGTGATGGGCCAGGATGCCCTGGACATCGCCAAGAACGACTACCAGCGCCTGCTGCCGACCTTTGTCCTCACCCGCATGCCGCTGGTGATGCAGATCCTGTTTTTCGGCGCCCTGCTCTCGGCCATCAAGAGCACCTCCTCGGCCACCCTGCTAGCGCCGTCGACCAGTTTTGTGGAAAACATCCTGCAAAATCTGCGGCCGGATATGACTGATACGCAAAAACTATTTGCCATGCGCGTGACCATCGTCATCTTCGCCGCCATCGTGCTGACCTACGCGATCGCCATGAAGGGCACCTCGATTTACGAACTGGTGTCGTCGGCCTACCAGGTGACCCTGGTGGCGGCTTTTGTGCCGCTGGTGATGGGCTTGTACTGGAAGAAGGCCACCACCCAGGGCGCGATTGCCTCGGTTGTGCTGGGCGTGGCCGTCTGGCTGCTGTCGTTCCCGCAACTGGCCAACTGGAGCGCCGTGTTTCCGGGCCAACTGGCAGGTTTATTGGCCGGGTTCGCCGGCATGGTGGCCGGTTCGCTGCTGCCGCAAGTGCTGACGAACCGCCACGACGTCACCAAGACCTTGGCCGCCTGATAACTTCAGCTTGAAAGCGCGGCCAGGGTGCGGTCCAGCGCCAGCCTGATCCGCCGCACCATTTCATCGATGTCGGCCGGCGTCATGATCAGGGGCGGCGCCACGATCATGCGGTCGCCCACGGCGCGCATGATGACGCCCTCCTCGAACATGAAGCCACGGCACAGCATGCCCACGCCCAGGTCGCCATCGAAGACTTCGTTGTCGAGAATGTGCGCGCCTTTCTTGCGCACGAGATTGAGCCCGGCGACAAAACCGTAGCTGTCGGCATAGCCCACCAGGGGGTGCGTCATCAGGCCCTTGAAGCTCTCGTTGAGATACGGCCCCGTCTCGTCGCGCACCCGTCCGATCAAGTTTTCGGCCTCCATGATGCGGATGTTTTCCAGCGCCGCGGCGCAGGCGACGGGGTGGCCGGAATAGGTAAAGCCGTGGTTGAAGTCGCCGCCCTTGCTAGCCAGCACGTCCGCCACCCTGTCTCCCACCAGCACGCCGCCCAGCGGGATGTAGCCGGAGGTGACGCCCTTGGCAAACGCGATCAGATCGGACCTGATGCCCATGCGCTCGCTGCCGAACCAGGCGCCCAGGCGGCCGAAGCCGCAGATGACTTCATCGGCCACCAGCAGGATGCCGTATTTGTCGCAAATCCTCTGGATCTCGGGCCAGTAAGTCGCTGGCGGTATCACGACGCCACCGGCGCCCTGGATCGGTTCGGCATAGAAGGCGGCGACCTTGTGCGGTCCGACCGTCTTGATGCGCTCTTCCAGCCAACCGGCGGCAATCAGACCGAATTCATCTTCCGTGTAGCCGTGGCCGTGTTCCAGATAGCTGGGCTGGTCGATGTGAACCACGCCGGGCAGCAAGGGGCCGCCCTGGGCGTGCATGCCGGCCATGCCGCCCAGCGCCACGCCGGCAATGGTGCTGCCGTGATAGGCGTTGGTGCGGCTGATGATGATGTTGCGATCAGGCTCGCCCATCAACTCCCAGTAACGCCGCACCATGCGCACAATCGTATCGTTCGCTTCCGATCCGGAACCAACAAAGAACACGCGCTTGAAATTCGGCGGCGCCAGTTCCACCAGCTTTGTTGCCAGCATCACTGCGGGCACATTGGTGGTGTTAAAAAAGCTGTTATAAAACGGCAGCACCTGCATCTGCTGGTAGACCGCCTCGCTCATGCTCTGGCGGCCGTAGCCGATGTTGACGCACCACAGCCCCGACATGCCGTCGAGGATGCGGTTGCCCTCCGAATCCCACAGCCAGATGCCGTCGCCCCTGACCATCACGCGTGCGCCTTTGGCCGCTAACGCCGCATGGTCGGTGAAGGGGTGCAGGTAGTGGGCCGAGTCCAGCGCCTGCAGAGCCTTGGTGTCGAAGTTGTCCATGGCGGCGCTTACACGTGCAGCAGCAGGTGCTCGCGCTCCCACGGACTGATGACGGTCATGAATTCCTGGTGTTCGAGGTCCTTGATGGCCGAATACACGTCGATGAAACGCTCGCCCAGCACGCCGCGCAGCTTGTCTTCACCCCGCAGCAGGCCCAGCGCTTCCGGCAAGCCCTGCGGCAGTTCAAACGGCATCTCGTAGGCGCTGCCCGCCATCATCGGGGTCGGCTCGATCTGTTCCGTCATGCCGAGGTAACCGCAGGCCAGGGTCACGGCGAGCGCCAGATACGGGTTGGCGTCGGCGCCGATGATGCGGTTTTCCACGCGGCGGTCCTGGTGGCCCGATTCGGGCACACGGAAACCCACCGTGCGGTTGTCCAGGCCCCACTGGATGTTGATCGGCGCTGCCGTGTGGCGCACGATGCGGCGGTAGGAATTGACGTAAGGGGCCACGATCGCCATGGCCGAGGGCATGTAGCGCTGCAGGCCGCCGATGTAATGTTTAAAAATGGGCGCGGCCGAGCCGTCCTCGGCGCTGAAGATGTTGCGGCCAGTTTTGATGTCGACCACGCTCTGGTGCACGTGCATGGCCGAGCCAGGTTCACCGGCCATGGGCTTGGCCATGAAGGTGGCGTACATATCGTGTTTTAACGCTGCTTCGCGCAGGGTGCGCTTGAAGAAGAACACCTTGTCGGCCAGGCCCAGCGGATCGCCGTGCAGGAAATTGATTTCCATCTGGCCGGCGCCGATCTCGTGGATCAGGGTGTCGACGTCCAGGTTCATCATCTCGCAGTAATCGTAGATGTCCTCGAACAGAGGATCGAATTCGTTGACGGCGTCAATGCTGTAGACCTGGCGGCTGGTTTCCGAGCGCCCGCTGCGGCCCACCGGCGCACGCAGGGGCAGGTCGGGGTCGATGTTCTTTGCCGTCAGATAAAACTCGAGCTCGGGCGCCACCACCGGCTTCCAGCCTTTGTCGGCATACAGTTTCAAAACGCGGCGCAACACCGTGCGGGGCGCGAAATCAACCAGGGCGCCGTCGGCAAAATAACAGTCGTGAATCACCTGCGCGGTCGGGTCCGCCGCCCACGGCACCATCGTGATGGTGGTCGGGTCGGCCTTTAAGATCATGTCGCGGTCGGTGGTGGAAATGGCGCGGTCGTAGGGCGCATCAGCGACCGGCACATTGCCCGTCACCGTCATGCCCAGCACGGCTTCGGGCATGCGCATGCCCCGCTCCTGGGTGAATTTTGCGCGCGGCATGATTTTTCCACGGGCCACGCCGGTCAAGTCGGGGATCAGGCATTCAATTTCAGTGACCCGCTTTTCATTGAGCCACAGGTCCATATCGGTGTAGGTAAAATTTTCGCGAATTGCCATGCTGTTCTCTCTGTGTTGTCGTCGGGGTGTTCGCTTCAGTTGGCTTTAGCGCGCCTGGCCAGGTGGGCGCGGCAGGCGTCGCCAAACGCGCCGAACAGTTTCATCGACACGGGGTTCTGCGCGAGATGCCATTCCGGATGCCATTGCAGGGCCAGCGCAAACGCCGCTGAACCGGGCACGGAAAACGCTTCCACCAGGCCATCCGGCGCGCGCGCTTCCACCGCAAGGCCAGGCGCCAGCTGGTTGACGCCCTGGCCGTGCAGGGAGTTCACTTCGATGTCGCCAGGGCCGAGGATGCTGGCCATCAAGCCGAGCGGCGTGAGCGAGACGGGATGCGCCGGGCCGTACTGATCTTCCAGGTCGACCGACTCGTTCTCGCGGTGGTCCATATGCCCTTCCACTTCCTGCACCGCCTGGTGCAGGCTGCCGCCCATCGCCACATTCATTTCCTGGAAACCGCGGCAGATGGACAGGATGGGAATGCCGCGTCGCAAGGCTGCACGGATCAGGGGCAAGGTGGTGGCGTCGCGCAGGGGGTCTTGCGGCAGCGAGGGATCGCGCACGTCCTCATTGTAATGGCTGGGATGCACATTCGATGCCGCACCCGTCAGCATGATGCCGTCGCAGGCGCCCAGCACGGTCTCCAGATCGGTCGCTTCGCCGAGCGCGGGCAGGATCAGGGGCGCGCAATTGGCGCCGATGACGACCGCGTCGATATATTTGCGCTGCACGACGTGATTAGGGTGGTGGCCCACATCACAGGAGCAGGCAGGTACAAGCACAATGGGGCGGCGCATGGGCCCTCCTTTTTGTATTGACGCACAGCTTCATCATAAGCCAGAAGTGAAGCAGAGCATCGGTGGGCTGAGTACTTTCTTATCAAAAGCTTACGCTGAAAGGGCATTCCATGCCAACACAGTCCGACCCAAATTCGACTACCATCTCGTATCAGTCAGTTAACCCGGATATCTGAAAGAGGTCCCCATGCTCAAGTTGAAAGACCCTTCCCTGCTGCGTCAGCAGTGCTATCTCGATGGCGAATGGTGCGACGCCAACGACGCCTCGACCTTCAACGTCACCAATCCCGCCACTGGCGACACCGTGGGCAAGGCGCCCCACATGGGCGCGCTTGAAACCCGCCGCGCCATCGATGCGGCAAACGCGGCCTGGCCCGCCTGGCGCAAGAAGAGCGCCCATGAGCGCGCAAAAATCCTGCGCAAGTGGAACGACCTGATGCTGGAAAACGCCGACGACCTGGCCCTCATCATGACCGCCGAGCAAGGCAAACCGCTGCCGGAAGCCAAGGGCGAAGTGGCTTACGCGGCCTCCTTCCTGGAATGGTTCGGCGAAGAAGCAAAACGCATCGAAGGCGACACCCTGCAATCGCCCTGGGCCGACCGCCGCACCGTGGTCACGCGCGAGCCGATTGGCGTGTGCGCGGCCATTACGCCGTGGAATTTTCCTGCTGCGATGATCACCCGCAAGCTCGGCCCGGCGCTGGCGGCCGGTTGCCCCATCATCGTCAAGCCGGCTGAACTGACGCCCTTCTCCGCTTTTGCGATGGCCGTGCTGGCCGAACGCGCCGGCGTACCAAAAGGCGTGTTTTCCGTCATCACGGGCGACTCCAAGGCCATCGGCGGCGAGATGACCTCGAACCCCATCGTGCGCAAACTGAGTTTTACGGGCTCGACCGCCGTGGGCCGCCTCTTGATGGCGCAATCGGCGCCGACGATCAAAAAACTGTCGCTGGAACTGGGCGGCAATGCACCCTTCATCGTGTTCGACGATGCCGACATCGACGCCGCCGTCGAAGGCGCGATGGCCTCGAAATACCGTAACGCCGGCCAGACCTGCGTCTGCGCCAACCGTTTATATGTGCAGGACGGTATTTATGATCGCTTCGCTGAAAAGCTCGTCGCTGCTGTCGGCAGGCTCAAGGTCGGCAACGGCGTCGACGCCGGCGTAACGACCGGCCCCCTGATCGAAGAAAAGGCCGTGGTGAAAGTCGAGCAGCACATTGCCGATGCGCTGACAAAAGGCGCCACACTGGCCACGGGCGGCCATCGCCACGCGCTCGGTCAGAGCTTTTTTGAGCCGACCATTTTGACGGGCGTGACGTCCGATATGCTGGTGGCGACGGAAGAAACCTTTGGTCCGCTGGCGCCGCTGTTCCGTTTTAAAACGGAAGAGGAGGTCATTGCGATGGCCAATGCGACCGAGTTTGGTCTCGCTGCGTATTTTTACTCGCGCGATATCGGGCGGGTGTGGCGCGTGGCCGAGGCGCTTGAATCGGGGATGGTGGGCGTGAATACGGGCCTGATCTCGAACGAGATTGCGCCGTTTGGCGGGGTCAAGCAGTCGGGCCTGGGACGCGAGGGCTCGAAGTATGGGATGGATGATTATTTGGTGATCAAGTACATCTGTATGGGCGGCCTTTAAAGCGAAAAGGGGGACAGGCACCTCCGGCGCCAGTCCCCGCCCGGGGACTGACGCCGCAGGTGTCTGTCACCTTTTTGATTTTCACTTCTTGTACTCGTAATACTTCCGCGCATCGCCGCGAACAACATCAGCCGGATACTTCGCCCGATTCAAGACCATCTTCTCCTCCACGGCCTTGAACAAATCCACATCCAGTTTATCCGCCAGCCGCACCAGATAGACCAGCACATCCGCCATCTCATGCCGCACCTCGACCAGCTTGTCAGGCCCGAGTTCGCCCGCATCGCCCTTGTTCAACCACTGAAAATGCTCCAGCAGTTCAGCCGCCTCGACCGACAAGGCCGCCGACAAATTCTTCGGCGTGTGAAATTGGTCCCAGTCGCGCTCGTCGACGAAGGTGCGCACAATATCGCGCAGACGCTGCAGGTCGGAGTCCATCAAGCCTCGTAGCTGGCCAGGCGGGCGTCGGTGCGCACGGCCAGTTCTTCGTGGCTGGACACGCTCATGCCCAGGTCGCGCAAGAGGCCGTCTTGGAGGCCGTAGCACCAGCCGTGCACGGACAGGCTCTGGCCCCGCTCCCATGCATCGCGCACGACGGTGGTCTGGGCGACGTTGGCCACCTGTTCGATGACGTTCAGTTCGCACAGGCGGTCGGCGCGCTGCTCGGTGGACAGGACCTCGCCCATGTAGCGGCCGTGTTTTTGCTGGACGTCCTGGACGTGGCGCAGCCAGTTGTCGGCAAGCCCCACTCGGCGGTTGGTCATGGCCGCATGCACGCCGCCGCAGCCATAGTGGCCGCAGATGATGATGTGCTTCACCTTGAGCACATCGATGGCGAACTGCAAAACGCTCAGGCAGTTGAGGTCGGAATGCACGACGACGTTGGCGATATTACGGTGCACGAACAGTTCACCAGGCGCCATGCCCAGCAGTTCGTTGGCGGGAACGCGGCTGTCAGAGCAGCCAATCCACAGGTATTCCGGGCTTTGCTGGGCGGCCAGGCCCTTGAAAAAGTCCTCGTCCTTGGCGACCATGGCCGCAGCCCAGTTGCGGTTGCGTTCGAACAGCTGGTCGGTGGTGAGGGAGCCGGTTTTTGCTTGTGTCATGTTTGTACCTATCGGCGAAAAAAAACCGCTGGGGCTGATGCGCGCCGCAGCGGTTGGATCGATTTTACTCGAAGAAGTCTTTGACCTTGTCCATCCAGCCCTTGCTTTGGGGGCTGTGCTTGGCGCCGCCTTCAACGGTCAGCTTTTCAAAGTCGCGCAGCAGGTCCTTCTGCTTTTCCGTCAGCTTGACGGGGGTTTCCACCTGCACGTGGCAGAACAGATCGCCCGCGTAGCCGGAACGCACGCCTTTGATGCCCTTGGCTTTCAGGCGGAAAGTTTTACCGGACTGCGTGCCTTCCGGCACCGTGAACGAGACCTTGCCCGACAGGGTCGGCACTTCGATCTCGCCGCCCAGGGTAGCTTTCACAAAGGAGATCGGCATTTCACAATGCAGGTCGTCACCCTCTCTCTGGAACACGGCGTGCGGCTTGATGTGGATTTCCACGTACAGGTCGCCCGGTGGGCCGCCATTGGTGCCCGGCTCGCCATTGCCCGAGGAGCGGATGCGCATGCCGTTGTCGATACCGACGGGGATTTTCACTTCCAGCGTCTTGTTGCGCTTGATCCGGCCCTGGCCGCCGCAGGGGGCGCACGGGTCCGTGATGATCTTGCCGTTGCCATGGCATTTCGGGCAGGTCTGCTGGATGCTGAAGAAACCCTGCTGCATGCGCACCTGGCCGTGACCGGCGCAGGTGGTGCAGGTGACCGGCGAAGTGCCCGGCTTGGCGCCCGTGCCGTGGCAGGTTTCGCACTTGTCCCAGCTTGGCACGCGGATGGTCGTGTCGAAGCCGTGCGCGGCCTGCTCGAGGGTAATTTCGAGGTTGTAGCGCAGGTCGGCGCCACGGTAGACCTGCGGGCCGCTGCTGCGCCCGCGTCCGCCACCGCCGAAAATATCGCCGAAGATGTCGCCAAAGGCATCGCCGAAACCGCCAGCGCCGCCACCGAAACCGCCGCCACCCATGTTTGGATCGACGCCAGCATGACCGTAGCGGTCATAGGCCTCGCGCTTTTCCGGATTGGTCAGCATCTCGTAGGCTTCTTTGACTTCCTTGAACTTTTCCTCGGATTCCTTGCTGTCCGGATTGCGGTCCGGATGGTATTTCATCGCGAGCTTGCGGTAGGACTTCTTGATTTCTTCTTCCGAAGCACCTTTTGCGACCCCGAGGATCTCGTAGTAATCACGCTTTGCCATTTGGCACCTTGCTGTCTATCTGTCTACTTACATCACATATGCAAAAAAACCGAGCCGGGTGAGCGGCTCGGCTTCGTTGCATCCCTGCGGACTGCTTACTTGGCGTCTTTGACTTCTTTGAAGTCGGCGTCGACGACGTCGTCCTGCTTGCCGCCTGCTGCGCCTGCATCAGCGCCTGGCTGGTGGCCGGCGTCACCGCCGGCTGCCTGCTGCGCCTGCTGGTCGGCGTACATCTTCTCGCCCAGCTTCTGCGACGCGGTCGACAGTGCCGCTACCTTGGCGTCGATGTCGGCCTTGTCGCCGGACTTCAGCGAGGCTTCCAGATCGGCGATGGCGCTGTCGATCTTGTCCTTCTCGCCCGCTTCCAGCTTGTCGCCGTATTCGGTCAGGGACTTGCGGGTCGAGTGGACCAGCGCGTCGGCCTGGTTGCGCGATTCGGCCAGCTCACGCAGCTTGTGGTCTTCTTCGGCGTTGACTTCGGCGTCCTTCACCATCTTCTGGATTTCCGCTTCGGTCAGACCGGAGTTGGCCTTGATGGTGATCTTGTTTTCCTTGCCGGTGGCCTTGTCCTTGGCGCCCACGTGCAAAATGCCATTGGCGTCAATATCAAAAGTCACTTCGATCTGCGGGGTGCCGCGTGCTGCCGGCGGGATCCCTTCCAGATTGAATTCGCCCAGGCCCTTGTTGCCGGCAGCGATCTCGCGCTCACCCTGGTAGACCTTGATGGTCACGGCAGGCTGGTTGTCGTCGGCCGTCGAGAACACTTGCGAGAACTTGGTAGGAATCGTGGTGTTCTTGTGGATCATCTTGGTCATCACGCCACCCAGGGTTTCGATACCCAGCGACAGCGGCGTCACGTCCAGCAGCAGCAAGTCCTTGCGCTCGCCCGACAGCACGGAGCCCTGGATGGCGGCGCCGACAGCAACAGCCTCGTCCGGGTTGACGTCCTTGCGTGGGTCCTTGCCGAAGAACTCTTTGACTTTCTCCTGCACCTTGGGCATGCGGGTCATGCCGCCGACCAGGATGATGTCATCGATGTCCGACACTTTCACGCCAGCATCCTTGATGGCGATGCGGCATGGTTCCATGGTGGCGTTGATCAGCTCTTCCACCAGCGACTCCAGCTTGGCGCGGGTCATTTTCAGGTTCAGGTGGACGGGTGCGCCGTTGGCCATCGCGATGTACGGCTCGTTGATTTCCGTCTGCTGCGAGGACGACAGTTCGATCTTGGCGCGCTCGGCCGAAGCCTTGATGCGCTGCAGGGCGATCGGGTCTTTTTTCAGATCCAGGCCGTTGATTTTCTTGAACTCGTCGATGATGTAATCGATGACGCGCTGGTCGAAGTCTTCGCCGCCCAGGAAGGTATCGCCGTTGGTCGACAGCACTTCGAACTGCTTTTCGCCATCGACGTCAGCGATTTCAATGATCGACACGTCGAAGGTGCCGCCGCCCAGGTCATACACGGCGATCTTGCGGTCGCCCTTGTCGGTCTTGTCCAGGCCGAAAGCCAGCGCAGCCGCGGTCGGCTCGTTGATGATGCGCTTGACGTCGAGACCTGCGATACGGCCGGCGTCCTTGGTGGCCTGGCGCTGCGAGTCGTTGAAGTACGCAGGCACGGTGATGACGGCTTCCGTCACTTCTTCGCCGAGGTAGTCTTCGGCGGTTTTCTTCATCTTGCGCAGCACTTCAGCGGAAATCTGCGGGGGCGCCAGCTTCTTGTCACGCACGCCAATCCAGGCATCGCCGTTGTCGGCTTTCATGATTTGATACGGCATGAGGGAGATGTCCTTCTGGACTTCTTTCTCGTCGAATTTACGGCCGATCAGGCGCTTGACAGCAAACAGGGTGTTCTTGGGATTGGTGACGGCCTGACGCTTGGCGGGGGCGCCAACGAGGATCTCGCCATCTTCCTGGTACGCAATGATCGACGGCGTGGTGCGCGCGCCTTCTGCGTTCTCGATGACCTTAGGCTGGCCGTTTTCCATGATCGCGACGCAGGAGTTGGTGGTTCCCAAGTCGATTCCGATAATTCTGCCCATGATTTTTTCCTTTTATATGTACCGAGATAAAGTACTAAGTTTTTGATTCACCAAATATGCGGAGGAACGGCGTTCTTTCAAGAGCGGCCAGCCCAGCAAGGTGTTTTTATTTTGCTTGCGCTGCGGTCACGATGGCGGGACGCAGCAGGCGGTCCGCAATCATGTAGCCCTTTTGCAGCACGTTAACCACCGTATTGGCTTCCTGCTCGGCCGGCACAACAGCGACGGCCTGGTGTTTCATTGGATCGAGTTTTTCGCCCACGGCCGGCAGCACTTCCACCAGCTTGTTGCGCTCGAAGGCAGATTGCATCTGCTTCAGGGTCATTTCCACGCCCTCCTTGAGGGAGTCGATGGACGGGTTTTCTACTTTCAAAGCCATTTCCAGGCTGTCGCGTACCGGCAGCATCGCTTCGGCAAAGCTTTCCACAGCGAACTTATGGGCCTTGCTGATGTCTTCCTGGGCGCGGCGGCGGATGTTTTCGCCCTCGGCCTTGGCGCGCATGAAAGCGTCGTGCATTTCAGACAGTTTTGCCTGGGTCTCGCTCAGCTGCTGTTCCAGGGCGCTTTCTGGAGTGGCTGCCTGGTCCGCGCCGTCGACCGGCTGCGGCGTCACTTCTTGGTTTTCTTGGTCTTGCATCGAAACACTCCTAAAATCAAGTACTTAGCGATTGGAAATCATTCATTGATTGCCACGACCCGGTTCAGATGGGGCTATCGCCTACAGTTTCAAGGGTTATTATTTAAAGAAGATGTTTCGCAACTTGTAACCGTTGTTACACATTTTACGGAACTGAATCTTTAAAGTTGGGGCCGACGAACTACTATGTATTTGGCAAGCTTGCCGCCCAGACCCCGCGCAAGCAAAACCCTTGGGGGCCCACCATGAAACTGCAATTGATGACTTTTAGCGTCCTGGCCTACACGGCCCTGGCCATTGCCTGCATCTGTTACGCCGAACTCGTTCTACCGTAAAGCGCGGCATTGTAACAGGCAGGTATTGCTGAAGCGAAATGAAGCGGCCCAGATCCTGCTGCTTCCACATTTAAACCGTTGCGCCCAGGCGCAACGCGTCGGCACGGCCAATATCGGCGTCCTGTTGCGCCGCCTCGCGCTGCGGCGGCGTCATCATGGTCGGCCAGCCGAACATGTACTGCTCGGCAATCTCAGCCATGCCGGCGATCCAGGACGGTTCTTCGTTCAGGCAGGGAATATAGTGGAAATCCTTGCCGCCCGCCTTCAGGAAATCCTCGCGCACTTCCATATTGATTTCTTCCAGTGTTTCCAGGCAATCGCTGGTGAAACCGGGGCAGATCACGTCCAGTCGCTGCAGGCCGCCCTGCGCGAGCGCCACCACGGTGGGCGCCGTGTAAGGCTGCAGCCACTCGGCCTTGCCGAAGCGCGATTGAAACGTCACCAGGTACTCGTCCTTGCTCAAACGCAGCTTGGTCGCCAGCAGGCGGGCCGTCTTGTAGCACTCGCAGTGGTAAGGATCCCCCAGCAGCAAGGTGCGCTTGGGCACGCCGTGAAAACTCATCAGTAATTTTTCACCGCGACCATGGTTTTCCCAGTGCTTGCGGATGTTGTCGGCCAGCGCCCCGATGTAGCTGTCGTGGTCGTGGTAATGCTTGACCATGCGCAGTTCAGGTACATTCCTTGCGTTTTGATAGTAGGCGAACACGGCGTCGGAAATCGAGGCGGTGGTGGTGCCGGAATACTGGGGATAGGCGGGCAGGATCACGATGCGCTCGCAGTGCTGCGCCGCCAGTTGGTCCAGCACCTCGGGCAGGGATGGCGAGCCGTAGCGCATCGCCATCGCCACCGTGACGCCATCGTGCCCGCGCGCGCTCAGCGCACCCTGCAGCAGAGTCGCCTGCGCCTGGGTATGCACTTTCAGGGGAGACCCCTCGACGGTCCAGATGGTGGCGTACTTGGCGGCCGATTTACCGGAGCGAAACGGCAGGATGATCAGGTGAAGAATGCACCACCAGATGGCGCGGGGAATCTCCACCACGCGGGGATCGGACAGGAATTCTTTCAGGTAGCGCCGCACGGCGCCCCGGGTCGGCGCGTCCGGCGTGCCCAGGTTAACCAGCACGACAGCGCTGCGGGCCATGGTGCCGTGGGTATAGGGCGGTTCTTTGCGGAAGGGCATGGGTGGTCAATCGAGCGGGGGAAGTGTCATTATAGTGGCGGAATGCAATTTTGATATGCGCATGGCCTGGAGCGCAAAAAGCATCGGGGACTGGCCCTGCGGGCCTGTCCCCATTTTGACTTTGCTGCTGATCTGAAAATGGGGACAGGCCCGTAGGGCCAGTCCCCCACTCCGATTTACGATGCGAGTAACTCGCGGGCGTGCTTGCGCGTCGTTGCGGTAATCTCCACCCCACCCAGCATGCGCGCCACCTCTTCCACCCGCGCCTTGTTGTCCAGCACGTCGATATGCGAGACGGTCTTGCCCGCATCCGTCGTCGCCTTCGCCACCTGGAAATGTTGATTGGCCTGGCTGGCCACTTGCGGCAGGTGGGTCACGCACAGCACCTGTCTCTGCTGGCCCAGGCGTTTTAACAGGCGCCCGACCACCTCGGCAACCGCGCCGCCGATGCCGCTGTCGACCTCATCGAAGATCAAAGTCGGGGTCGTCGTGGCGTTGGAGGTGATGACGGAAATGGCCAGCGCAATGCGGGCCAGTTCGCCGCCCGAGGCAACCTTCGCCAGCGGTCGCGGGGCGACGCCGGCGTGGCCGGCGACCAAAAATTCCACCTGTTCCAAGCCTGCCGCGGAAGGCTCGGCGGGATTTAAGCCCACCGCAAAGCGTCCGCCCGTCATGGAAAGCTCCTGCATCGCTTCGGTGACCTGCTCGCCCAGGCGGCGAGCGGCGGCGGCGCGCAATTTCGACAGCTTGCCGGCGGCCTTTAGATAACGCTCTTCCAGCGCGGCTTCCTGCTGGCGCAAGCCTTCCAGGTCCGAGGCGCCCGACAATTCGGCCAGCTTTTCTGTCAGAGAAACATGTTCTTCCGGCAGGGTTTCCGGTGTCACT
>JBJMVV010000128.1:0-6843 GCA_045810505.1 Massilia sp. | reverse complement strand
CGGCGCGCGGGGAAGCGGACAAGGTAGTGGGCGAAGCGTCGCCGCACTTCAAGGATTACAACGATCCGCCGCCGGATGGGGGTGGGAAATCGACGGGGCAGGCGATGGATGCCGGGGTCGGTGGTGCGCTCGGGGAGCCGCCTCAGGCCGAACGCGATGCGTCGAATATGCCGCCAACGGGTGATAACGGGATCATCACGGAAGCGCAGTCGGGGGCGGATCAGATTGCGGAAGAGGCGCGACGTATGCCGCCTGCGCAGAAATAGCAGGGGGGACTGGCCTTGCAGGCCTGTCCCCATTTTAACTATGCCTCGGACCTGAGAATGGGGACAGGCCCGCAGGGCCAGTCCCCGATGCTTTTTAATGCAGCTGGTGCTTCAGCTTCGACAGCTCCGCATGCACCCTGGTGACAGCCGTCTCGAGCTGCGCCGAGATGGTTTCGTCGCTGCGGCTGATGCGCTTGGCTTCGTCGCCCATGTCTTCCAGGCGGTCGATGCATTCGACCATGCGCGCCTGTTCGCTGCCCTGCATGATGTCCTTGGCGGAACGGGCCGCTTCGGCCATTTTGTGGATGCACACGCGCAGTTCGTGCGAAGTGCTGGCGGTGGCGGCGTCGACTTCCCGCTCGGCGTCGCCGATGACTTGCTGGATGGCGCTGAAACGCTGCTGGATTTCTGAAGCTTGCAACATGATCGATTCCCCTTATGATTGGGCCGCCCTGTGCTGAAAGTCCGTCGCGGACGGCGTCGACCGGACAGACTTGCAAGTATGCGCCTGTCCGGGCCCAACTAGCGCGCGCTAGCTTGCGGCCACCGCCGCGTCCGGCATCGGCGCAACAGCTTCCAGCGGCGCCAGGGTGCGCAGTCGTAATGCGATAAGGAAACTGATCGCCAGCACGCTTCCCAGCAGCGCCACCACACCCGGCCAGCCGGCGCGGCTCCAGGCAGCGCCGCTGGCCGAGCCCAGCACGCTCGATCCCAGGTAATAGAACAGCAGATACATGGCCGAAGCGAGCGCCTTGGGTTCGCGCGCACGCCGCCCGACCCAGCTGCTGGCAACCGAGTGCGAAGCAAAAAAGCCAAAGGTGAACAGGCCCACGCCAGGCACGATCAGCCAGGGCGAACCGGACAGGGTCAGCAGCAGTCCCAGCAGCATTACCGCCATCACCAGCCACAGCACGTTTCTACGGCCGAGGCGGTCGGCCAGCTTGCCGGCCCAGACGGAACTGAAAATCCCCATCAAATACATGCTCGACAGCAGCCCCACGCCGCTCTGGCTCCAGTTGAAGGGCGCGCCCAGCATGCGGTAGGCGATGTAGTTATACAGGCTGACAAAACAGCCCATCAGCAGGAAGGCCAGCGCAAACAGCCACGGCAGGCCCGGATCGCGCAGGTGCTGGCGAAACCCCGCGGCGAGCGCGGCGATACCGCGCTGGCCTTGGCGAAAATTTTGCGAAGCAGGCAGGCTGCGGCGGAATTCCCAGGCCGCGTACAGGGCCGCCGCGCCCATGCCCGCCAGCGCATAGCGCCACGAGAAATAATCGCTGATGACGGAGGTGATCACGCGCCCCAGCATGCCGCCGAACGCGCTGCCGCCAATGTAGAGCCCCATCGACAGGCCCAGCGAATTGGCTTCGATTTCCTCGCCCAGGTAGGTCATGGCGACGGCCGGCATGCCGCCCAGCGCCACCCCGAGCAGGGCGCGCAGGATGAGCAACTGCGGAAAGGTGTGGGCAAAGGCGCAGGCCAGGGTGAGGATGGCGCCGCCGGCCATGGCGGTAATCATCATCGGCTTGCGCCCGACCCGGTCGGAGGCAATGCTGCTGAGCACCAGCGAAATGGCCAGGGCCGCCGTCGAGACCGACAGCGACAGGCTGCTCTGGGCCGGCGTCAGTGCAAATTCGTGCGCCATTAGCGGCATCAGCGGTTGTACGCAATACAGCAGCGCAAAGGTGGAAAAGCCGCCAAACACCATGGCGCGGTTGATGCGTTTGAATGCAGCGGACCCTGCGTGAACGGACATGGCGAGACTCGAACAGATAAAAACACAGTCTAGGATTGCGCTGTAATACTGTCCAATATATATTTGAAGCGCCTGTCATACATTTAAACGATTATGGAATTACGCCAGCTCCGTTACTTTATTGCCGTCGCCGAGGAACTGCACTTCACCCGGGCCGCGGCGCGCCTGCACATCGGCCAGCCGCCCCTGTCGCACGCCATCCAGATGCTGGAGCAGGACGTGGGCGCACGCCTGTTCGAGCGCAACAAGCGCTGGGTGCGTCTGACGGAGGCGGGCCGCCTGTTCCTGATCGATGCGCGCCGCATGCTGGCCCTGGCCGAGGAAGCCAAATCCACGGCGCAGCGGGCCGAGCGGGGCGAAGCAGGCGAACTGCGCATCGGTTTTACGTATTCAACGCCACTGACGCCGCTGTTTGCGGCCAGCATCAATCGCTACCGCCAGGACCATCCCCAGGTCACCCTGTTGCTGCAGGAACTGGCCACCCTGCGCCAGCTGGACGGCCTGGGCCAGAGAAGCATCGACCTGGGTTTTATTCGCACCCCCGAGCTGCCGATTCCGCCGGGCATTCGCATTACCCTGCTGCGCGAAGACCCGCTGGTGGCCGTGCTGCCCGCCAGCCATCCGCTGGCATCGAAGTCGGTCCTGAAAATTGCCGACCTGGCCGCCCTGCCCTTCGTGATGTATCCACCGGGCGCCGGTACCAGTATTTATCCGCAGATTTTCCGGCTGTGCCGGGACGCCGGCTTCGTGCCCCACGTCGGCCAGACGGCCAATGAATCATCGACCATCATCGGCCTGGTGGCAGCCGGCAGCGGCGTGACCCTGCTGCCGTCAAGCTTTGCGCGGGTGCAGATGGAAGGGGTAGCCTACCGGCCCCTGTCGGACCGGGGCGCGGTGACCATGTTGTACCTGGCGCAGCGGGACGAGGAAACATCGCCGCTGCTGCAGGGGTTTGTGGATGTGGTGATGCGCGCGGCTCAGTCGTAATCGGCGTCGAGCTCCGACCCGGCATAATTTTCCAGCTCAGCAAACAGCGTTTTCATCGCCGCCCGCGTGCGCATCTTCTGCAACACCGTGCAATGCTCGCGGTAATTGTCGATCCGCTCGGCAATCACCGCCTGGTGCTGGGTCGGGACCTGGGCCATCAGTTCGGCCCAGCCGGTTTCAAAGTCGGGCTTGTTGGCGCGCACTGATTTGACCAGGCGCTCGAACTCTTTCTGCCCGGTGCGCGCGACGATGCGCCCGCCGCCTTCCGCCGCGAAAATGATCGCCAGGGCAATGACGCCTTCCGCATTCAGGTCCGGATCGGTGATGGGGCCGCCCGTATGGTGGCGGCGCAGCCAGCCGGCGGCGCGCACGATGGCTTGCACGCCCTTGCGCTCTTTCAGTTGGCGGGCATAGCGCTCGGGACCGGACCAGTTCTGGCCCGGATCGGCGTAGCAGATGTCGACGAACAATTCCTTCAGACGGCGCTGGGTGTAGACGGGATCCTGGTCGTACTCGCCCACCAGGCTGTCTTCCGGCAGGCTGGATAATTCCTTGATCAGGCGAAAACCGGCCTGGAAAGCGTGCTCGGCGCCGTGCTCGATCAGGAAATCCAGCGCGGCTTCATCGCCTTCATGCTCGAGCGCATGTTCCAGCCCCAGCGAGACACCGCCAACGGCAAGAAACAGCGCGCGCTGGATGCCCTCGGCGGTTTTGTCGTTGGTGAATTTTTCCGCGACCATGGCCGTGATGCCGGCCAGTTCGTCGGCCAGGATGATGATCTCGTCGTCGACCGGACGCGACGCGCCCGCGCGGATCGCCCGCACCAGGCGCGGCAGGCGTTCCTCGATTATGGCGACCTGGCTGGTGGACTCCGCCATCACGAGAAAATATCCGTGCCGAGGCTCTTGCGCGCGCCCCGCTTGGGAATGTTGCTGCGGGTGGACGGCACTTGCTTGCGCAGGCGGTACAGCAGTTCCTTGGTCGAGCGTTGCAGGAATTCCGATTCCTCGTCCGGGTCGTCGGAAAACTCGGCGTCGGCGAGATCCGCGCTGTGGCGGAAATCGGGCCACAGTTCAAACAGGGCGCGGTCAAAACCGTCTTCACTGGCACGGGCCAGTTCGATCGCCAGCGGGACCACATCGCTATCGGACGAGGTTTGCCCCGTCATGTAAGGGCCCTTGGCGATGATTTCGCCGGCCACTTCCAGTACCTCGCGCGGCGCCATGGAAAACAGGATGGCGAAGATGGTGGCGCCGTAGTCAGGGGCCGAGGCGGCTTCCAGCAAGGCGGCGCGGCGTTCTTCGTCGTCGCTGGAAAATACCACGCCATGCACGTGCGCAAACAGCGACTCGGCCACGCGCTCCGGATCGTCCTCGATCTGCTCGTCCGACCAGGTGGCGGCAATGAAGGCCAGGCTGTCGGCCCAGGCCTGCGGCGGCACCAGCAAGGTTGCCAGCGAAGTCTTGCCGCCGTCAAAGCCGGACAGGTGCAGGGCGGTGACCTGGGGCGGCAGGCTGCCCAGCACTTCGACCACGGCCAGGTCGCCGTGCTGCTCGGCCGCTTCCGAAAACGCCTGCTCGGCGTGCGAGAGCGAACCGGCCAGCACCAGCTCGCTGACCTGCTTGGACAGCGCCGGCAAATTTGCCTTGGAGCTCATTTAGTCCTCCTTGTCGAACATCTGGGCGAAATCGCTGCCGACATCGTCCTCGTCGTAGGTTTCCTCGTCGTCGTCGCCGTCATCGTTCTTGCTCAGTTGCTCGAGCGACTGATCGTCGTCGTCCCACTTGCGCGGGTTCTTGAACAGGAACGCGGTGATGATGGCCTGGCGCGCCAGGTCCGGGTGCGCTTCGGTCATGCCGGCGTACATCTTGGCCGCTTCGCCGTCGCAGGAGGCCATCGCAATCACGGCGGCGGCATCGCCGCCCTCGTACTCTTCCGCTTCGCGCATCAGGCCCTTGGGGTCGCTGAACTTGATGTGGTCGACCAGCGCAAAGCTCATCATGTTGACGTCTTCGATGCCGCCGCCCGATGCGTACTCGGCCGCCAGGGCGTCCTGCATCAGCTTGTAGTTCTTGCGGTCTGGCGGATCGCCCAGGATGCCGTCGATCTGGCCTTCCAGTTCGCGCGACTGGTAAGCAAATTCAGGGTGTACTTTTCTCATGCTGGCTTTCAAATATCGGTGATGTTGGCAACTCAGGCCGGTAAATTCACGCCATTCAGGCTGAACAGCGAGCGCACCAGTTCCCAGGCTTCACCCTCGGCATCGAGAATGATGCGGTGGTTGACGCTCTGGTCGTACTCGGCACGCTTGGCCGGGTCCGACAGGATCTCGTAGGCCTTGGTGACGCTTTTGAAGCGCACTTCGGCAGCCGGGGCGTCGTTGCGGTCGGGGTGGTAGCGCATCGCCAGCGAACGGTAGACCTTTTTGATCTCGTCGACGCTGGCATTGGGGGCCACGCCCAGGACGGCGTATAAATTTTCCAAGTGTGAACTCCGGGAAGCCTCAGCGGCCAAAGCGGGATTATGCTATAGAACGCGTAGTCACGCCCAAGTTCCCCCTTCGGTACGGTAAAATGCACTAATCTAAATCCAGCGTATCCGCCTCTTTCAATGAGTAACGACAAGAACAACACGGCCGCCCCGGCGCACTCCTCAAACTTTCTGCGCGCCATCGTCGAAGCCGATATCGCCGCCGGCGTGCACGCCCACACGGGCCTGGCCCAGGTCATCACGCGCTTTCCGCCCGAGCCGAACGGCTATCTGCACATCGGCCACGCCAAGTCGATCTGCCTGAACTTCGGCATGGCGCGCGACTACAACGGCGTGTGCAATCTGCGTTTTGACGACACCAACCCGGCCAAGGAAGAGCAGGAATACGTCGACACCATCATGGACAGCGTCCAGTGGCTGGGTTTTAGCTGGGAAAAAGACGGCCAGAGCCATCTGCACTATGCCTCCGATTATTTCCAGCAGCTCTATGACATGGCCGAGTACCTGATCACGGCCGGCTTCGCCTACGTCGACAGCCAGAGCGCAGAAGACATGGCGAAGAACCGGGGCAATTTCGGCACCCCCGGCACCAATTCGCCGTTCCGCAACCGTTCGCCCGAAGAATCCCTGCAATTGTTCCGCGACATGAAGGCGGGCAAGTACAAGGATGGCGAGCACATCCTGCGCGTCAAAATGAGCGAAGACGCCATGGCGGCGCCGAACATGAACCTGCGCGACCCGGCCATCTACCGGATCCGCCACGCCCACCACCACCGCACCGGCGACGCCTGGTGCATCTACCCGATGTACGATTACACGCATCCGATTTCGGATGCGCTGGAAAACATCACCCAGTCGCTGTGCACCCTGGAATTCCAGGATCACCGCCCGTTCTACGACTGGCTGCTGGCGACGCTCTCGGCCGGCGGCTTCTTCCAGCAGCCGGTGCCGCGCCAGTACGAGTTCGCCCGCCTGAACCTGACGTATGTCGTCACCAGCAAGCGCAAGCTGCGCCAACAGGTCGACCAGGGCATCGTCAGCGGCTGGGACGACCCGCGCATGCCCACCCTGTCGGGCCTGCGGCGGCGCGGCTACACGCCCGAGGCCATCCGTAACTTCTGCGCCCGCGTCGGCGTGTCCAAGTTCAACGCCCTCATCGACATGTCCTGGCTGGAGGACAGCGTCCGCGACGACCTCAACAAGCGGGCCCCGCGGGTGATGGCCGTCCTGCGCCCGCTGCGCGTGGTCCTCGACAACTACCCCGGGGGCCGGACCGAGCACTTGGACGCCGTCAACAACCCCGAGGACCCAGGCGCCGGCACGCGCCAGGTGCCGTTCGGCCGG
>JBJMVV010000127.1:0-4597 GCA_045810505.1 Massilia sp. | reverse complement strand
CGCAGCGCCCAACGCCGGCTGGTTCAACTATGTGCCGCTGACCGGGCGCATCTACAACCCCGGGCCGAACATCGATGTGTACGCGCTCGGCATGGTGCTGCTGGGCATATCGACCACGGTCGGCGCCATCAATTTCATCGTCACCCTGCTGCGCCTGCGGGCGCCCGGCATGACCATCAGCCGCGTGCCGATTCTCGTGTGGGGAACGCTCACCGCCTCGGTGGCCAATGTAATGGCGATCCCGGCCGTGAGCCTGGCGTTTTTCCTGCTGTGGATGGACCGCCGCCTGGGCAGCCATTTCTTTGAAGTGGCGGCGGGCGGCAAGCCGCTGCTGTGGCAGCACCTGTTCTGGATCTTCGGCCACCCCTGGGTCTACGCCATCGTGCTGCCCGCGATGGGCATCGTGTCGGACGCCCTGCCCACCTTTTGCCGCCGTCCCCTGGTCGGCTACACGGCTGTGGCCCTGTCCACCATGGCCACCATGCTGCTGGGATTCGAGGTGTGGATCCACCACATGTTCGCCACCGGCCTGCCCAATCTGGCGCTGTCGTTTTTCGGTGCGGCCAGCATGGTGATCTCGATTCCCAGCGCGGTGGCCGTGTTCGCCTGGATCGCCACCATCTGGCTGGGCCGGCCCCAGTTCAAAGCCGCGTTTTTGTACTTTGCCGGTTTCGTGCTGCTGTTCACCATCGGCGGCGTGTCGGGCGTGATGACGGCGGCCGTCCCGCTCGACTGGCAGCTCAACGAAACGTATTTTGTCGTCGCCCATCTGCACTACGTACTGCTGGGCATTAACGTCTTCCCCGTAATCGGCGGCCTGCATTACTGGTTCCCGAAATTTTGCGGGCGCATGCTGGGCGAACGGCTGGGCAAATGGTCGTTCTGGGTGATGTTCATCGGCTTTAATATCGGTTTCTTTCCGATGCATATCGCGGGCCTGCTGGGCATGCCGCGCCGGGTCTACACCTACCAGGCGCAGATGGGCTGGCACGGCGTCAACCTGGTCTCGACCCTGGGCTCCTTCATGTTTGCGCTGGGCGTGTTGATGTTTCTTGTCAATGTGGCGCTCAGCCTGCGGCGCGGTCAGCGCGCCGGGCCGAATCCCTGGAATGCGCCATCGCTGGAATGGTCGGTGCCCTCGCCGCCGCCCGAGTACAACTTCGCCGTCTTGCCGACGATTGCCACCCGCCATCCTCTGTGGGAAGAAGAACTGGACGAGTCGCCGCAGCGCTCGCAACTGGACCAAGGCTACCTGCTCACCCAGGGCCGCGAAACGCTGGGCACCAGCATGCTCTCGGCCCATCCCGACACCATCTTGAAAATGCCGGGCGACAGCTGGGCGCCGTTCTGGCTGGGCCTGGCGCTGTTCCTGCTGTTTGCCTGCCTGTTGCTGCAAGCGTGGTGGCTGGCGCTGGCGATGACGGCGGCGGCGGCACTGAGTGTGCTGCTGTGGCTGTGGCCGGAATCAAGCACGGCCCTGCCGGTGGTGGGAGCGAGCTCATGAACAGCCTGCCCGTCAGCAATGCGCTGGGCGACAAGGTGCGCCTCTCCAGCGGCTGGTGGGGCATGCTGGCCCTGATCGTCACCGAGGCCAGCCTGTTCGGCTACCTGCTGTTTGCCTACTTTTATCTGCAGTCGCAAACGCCGCAAGCGTGGCCACCCGACGGTGCACCGCAGCTCGCCATCCCGCTGATCAATACGGGGATTTTGCTGGGCAGTAGTGTGCTGGTCTGGCTGGGCGAGCGCGCCGTACGGCGCGGGCGCACGCGGGCCGGTGCGGCCTGGCTGGCAGCGGGTTTTGTTGCTGGCGCGCTGTTTGCGGTGATCCAGTTGCACGAGTGGCAGGACAAGCCTTACCGGCTGGGCTCGCACGTCTACGGTTCGCTGTATTTCACGATCACGGGATTTCACCTGCTGCACGTGCTGGTCGGGCTGGGTGTGCTGGCCACGCTGGCGCTCTGGTGTTTTATCCAGGACCGCCAGCGCCACACGGCCCTGTCGGTGGGCGCGCTGTACTGGCACTTTGTCGACGCCGTCTGGCTGGCCGTGTTCAGTGCGCTTTACCTGACGCCCTGGCTGTTCGGAGTGCGCTCATGACAGCCGGACCGCTGCTGCGCATTGTCGCCGGCCTGTTTGCGGCGCCGGTGGCGTGGATGGGGCAGATGCTGTTGTCGCAGCCGCTGGTCTCAGGCCTGTGTGCGCTGGCTCGGCCGGGCCTGCTGTCGGTGCTGCTCAATGGCGTCGGCCTGCTGTGCCTGCTGGTTGCCGCGCTGGGCGGCTGGGCAGCGCTGTCGCTGTGGCGCGAAGAACGCCAGCCGCAACATCGTCCCGCCGGCGCCATCGACCGCGGCACGAGGCCACGGGCTTTTCTCGCCTTGCTGGGCATGATGTCGAGCGGCCTGTTTTTCTGCGCCATCGTATTTTCTTCGCTGGCGCCCTTGCTGGTGACGCCATGCGTGAAGGGGGCGTGATGCGCTGGCCTGGTCTGCTCATCTGCTTGATGTCGAGCCTGCCTGCGCTGGCCGCCGATCCCACCCGCGGCGCCTATCTCGCCCGCGCCGCCGACTGCGCCTCCTGCCATACTGCAGGCCCCAATGCCCCGGCGCTGGCGGGCGGCCTGCGCCTGAACACGCCGATGGGCGCCATCATCAGCAGCAACATCACGCCGGACCCGCAATACGGCATCGGCCGCTATACCCTGCAACAGTTCTCGGACGCCATGCGCCGCGGCATCCGCGCCGATGGCAGCCGCCTCTATCCGGCCATGCCTTACGCCTCGTTTGCGCGCCTGTCCGACGCCGACATCGCCGACCTATTCAGTTACCTGCAGACCCAGGTGGCGCCCGTGCCTATCCGCCCGCCACCGACCCGCCTCCCCTTCCCGTTCAATCAGCGCTGGGGTCTGGCCGTGTGGGACGCCCTGTTTGTCCCCAGCGGCCCGTTCGTGGCGCGCAGCAATCAAAGCGCCGCATGGAACCGCGGCGCCTACCTGGTGCAAACCCTCGGCCACTGCGGCGCCTGCCACACGCCGCGTGGCCTGCTCTACCAGGAGAAGGGCCTCGATGAGGGATCGGAGCATTACCTGGCCGGCGCCGAACTGGACCACTGGTACGCGCCCGACCTTGGCGGCAATCCCCTGCACGGCATGGGCCGGCGCAGCGTTGCCGACCTGGTGAGCATCTTGCGGACCGGCCACGGCGCCGGCGCCACTGTGTACGGGCCCATGGTCGATGTCGTCAAACAAAGTACCAGCGGCATGACGGATGCCGATCTGGCGGCCATCGCCGTGTATCTCAAATCGCTGCCGGACCGGGGCGGCAAGACGACTGACAGCGTGTTTAACAGCCCGACCCAGGAGCTCCCGGGCGCAGCCGTCTACAGCGGCTTTTGCCAGCGCTGCCATGGCGTCGCCGGCCAGGGCGATGTGTCCAAGCGCCCTGCCCTGGCCGGCAATCCGGCCGTGTCCTCGCCCGATCCGTCTTCGCTGCTGCGCATCGTGCTGGAAGGCAGCAACAGCCCGTCCATCGTGCACGGCCCCATGCCGGAGCGCATGCCCGCTTTTGCCAACACACTGTCGGACAGCGACATTGCCGACGTCGTCAGCTACATCCGCCGCAGCTGGGGCAACCACGCCCCGCCCGTGGACGCGCGCACGGCCGCGCGCCTGCGCGCAAAGCTGGCGAAGGATGCCGCCGTCAGGCAGGCGCGGGCGACGCCCTGAGCAGCCGTCCCGCCACCAGCAGCACGCCGGCCACATGCACCAGCACGCCGGGAATCCACAGCAGCAAGCCGCCCAGCTGCTGGTCGCCAACAGCTGTCAAACCGAACATGCGTCCGCACAGGCTGTAGACGGGATACAGGTCCGTGCTCGCCAAAAACATCAGCGCCCCCACCGCAATCTGCAGGGGCACCACCGCCAGCATCATGGCGATGCGCTGTGCGCTTGAGGGCATCGCACCGGGCGCGGCGGCGCGCAGCGCGGCCACCCAGAACAGCAGGCCGTTGAGGGCGATGCTCCAGTTCATCAGCCGGTACAGGCGCCAGTCCAGCATGGCCGGCAGGTGCACCGGCGGCGCCAGCCAGAACAGCAACAAGCCGTTGAACAGCAGCGCCGTCAGCCAGGGGCGAAAGGCATAACGGGGCCAGCCAGCCACCGCCCGCCAGCGTGCAAGCGCCGGCGCCGGCAAACCCAGCGCGACCAGAAAAGGCCCCAGGTGATGCAGCAGCACGTGCTGCAGGCGGTGCATGAAAAACGCGTGCTCGGCGTAATAATCCAGCCCCGTCTGCAGCGCCACGACCATGCAGGCATAGCCCGACCAGAAACACCATCGCCGCCAGAACGGCTGGCCGCCGCCCCGCCGCCAGTACCAGGCCGCGCACAGCAGCGCCACCGCCAGCGCGGTCGGCGATATGTCATAGGGCAGCAGCCACAACCAGCCAGCTTGCATCGATCAGCTCCGCGTTCGAGTGGCCGTTTATACCACGCACAAAGGCCCCACCCGCACACGGGTCGGCTATAATTGCGCTCGATTCACGACACCGCACGGCCCCGCCGTCGCGATCGCCGAATTGCAGGCTTGCCCTGCTGCGCGCCCGG
>JBJMVV010000126.1:0-7886 GCA_045810505.1 Massilia sp. | reverse complement strand
GTTCGCGCTTCAAGGTTTGCCAGCTTGTGCGTGACGGGGGATGCCCGCGGCGCCCGCTGGCAGCTTGAATTTTGCGACGTTCAGTTGCATCGAAAGGTGCACGTAGAATGCTGTAAGGCTGGTGAGATCGACCACCCCTTTGCTGCCAAAGCGGCGTTGGACGCGGTCGTACGTCGCATCCGACACCTCGTGATTGCCCGTCAGTTCGGTCACGAAAGCAAGGACGGCATCTTCGTCATCGCTCATCGTTGCCGGCTTTTGACCCTCGCCGAGCGCGTCCACGCTGGACTGGGCCAGACCGGCTTTCAAGGCCAGGGGGACATGCTGATACCACACGTAATCCTGGTGCCAGTCCCTGGCGATGGCCAGGATCGCCAGCTCGGCCAGGTTGCGCGGGATCGCCGAACCGGCTTTCATGTAGTCACCCACTTGCTGGGCATTGCGCATCATCGCCGGGCTGTACAGCATCACTTCGAACGGCCCGAAAATGGGCGCCTTGCGATCGGCTTCGTATTGCGCGACCGCCTGCTTCTGTTCGGCCGAGTACTGCTCTTTGGGAATCGCCGGCAGACGATCTGCCGCTAGCGCTACTTGAGAAAGGAAGATGCTCGTGACAGCCGCTCCGATGGTGAACGCTGCGCGCAAAAGACGGGTCATGGTGTTAGGAAAAAGTAAATGACGGCAAATTATAGAAGAGTTTTCGCGGGCTGTCGGGATAAAGTGCGCTGCTCGACTTTACGTGCGTCACGGCCACCGCCCTGCATTTTGGCGATGCGTGCAGTATCGGGGACTGGCACCTCGGTGCCTGTCCCCGCCTTTTGTCCGCGGCTACTCCTAGTCCAGCAACACGACCGCTGCCCGGTCGCTGTTCGACCTTGTGTAGGCCGCGGTCCCAAACCGGGACAGGCACCAAGTGCCATTCGCGGCCCGGCCAGTCCCCCCTTCGTTTTGTGCCGTATTGACGATAAGGCAAAAAAAGGCTTCCCGCAGGAAGCCAAAGGAGGAGACCATTGTCGAATGACGGGCGCGAACGCCTGTCCGTCAGGTTCAGGGCGCTTGCCAGCCGCCCGCCAGCGCCTTGTAGACCGAGACCAGCGAGGTGGCCGCATTGGTCTGCGCCAGCGCCAGGCGGTTGCGGGCGGACAGCAGATCGCGTTCGGCGTCGAGCACGATCAGGAAATCGGTCGAGCCGACTTTAAAACGTTCGCGGGCGATCAGGGCGGCCTGTTCGGACGAGCGGGTGGCGTCGAACAGCAGTGCGGCCTGCTGCTGGCGGCGGCTGTAGTCGGCCAGGGCGCCTTCCGTTTCGGCCAGCGCCGCCAGCACGGCGTATTCGTACAGGGCCATCACGTTCTCGTTCCTGGCGTCGGCGGCGGCGATCTGGGCGCGGATGCGGCCGAAGTCGAGCAGGTTCCAGGTCAGTTGCGCACCCAGGTTGTAGGCGTAGCTGGCGCCCTTGCCCAGGTCGCCGATGGACAAGGCGTTCTGGCCCAGCGTGCCGCCCAGGGTGAGGGTGGGGAACAGGGCGCTGCGGGCCACACCCACCTGGGCGGCGGCGGCGGCAGCCTGGGCTTCGGCAAGCTGGATGTCGGGGCGGCGGCGCAGCAACTGGGCGGGCGAGCCGATGCCGGACAATTGCACCGGAGCCAGACCCGGCAGGGGCTGCACCGGTTCCAGTTCGGCGTCCAGCGCGGTGGGCTGCACACCGCACAGCACTGCCAGCCGGTAGCGGGTGTTGATCAGGGCCGACTCCAGCGCCGGCACATCCGAGGCGGTCGATTTGAGGAGCGAGCGGGCGCGCTCGGTGTCGAGCGCGGTGCCGCGCCCTACTTCCTCGCGGGCAGCCACCAGGTCCAGCACGGAGGACTGGGTTTCCAGCGACAGCCTGGCCACGCGCAATTGTTCCTGCAAGCCCCGCAGGGTGAAATAACTGCTGGCCACTTCGGCCGAGACGGCCAGTTGCGCGGCGCGCACGCCCGCTTCGCCCGCCTTGACGTTGGCAAAGGCGGCGCGGCGGGCGTCGCCCAGGCGGCCGAACAGGTCGGCCTCCCACAGCACGTCGAGGCCCACCGAATAGTTGTTGAAGGTCTGGGTGTTGCCGAAAGGGTCCTTGGCGCGCAGCCGGCTGGCGCTCGCCGAAGTTCCCACCGAGGGCAGCAGGTTGGCGTCGGCAAAGCGGCCCAGCGCGCGCGATTCGGCCAGGCGGGCGCCGGAGGTCTTGACGTCGACATTGGCGACGAGCGCGCGCTGCACCAGTGAATCGAGCAGCGGATCGTTGAAGCCTTTCCAGAACTGGGCCGGCGGCTCGGTGGCGGCGCTGGCGGGATTCGAGTCGGGCGCGTTGGCGAAGCTGGCCGGCAGATCCGGCTGAAACAGCTTCAGTTTCGGTGCGCTGGAGCAGGCCGCCAGCATCAGCGCGGCCAGGCTCAACAACAAGGGAGCGGATTTCATACACCCCCCTTGCGCGGTGGCGTGTCGAGGTCGTCGACGCCGACGTGGAACGGATGGGCGGCAGCTTCGATCTCGCGCCGCAGTTCCTCGGCGTGGGCGCGCTTCTTCTCGGTGCTCTTCCTGACCAGCGAATAAAACACCGGCGTCAAAAAGATCCCGAACAAGGTCACGCCCAGCATGCCGGAGAACACGGCAATGCCCATGGCGCGGCGCATTTCGCTGCCCGCGCCCGTGCCCAGGATCAGGGGCGTGACCCCGGCGATAAAGGCGATCGAGGTCATCAGGATCGGCCGCAGGCGCAGGCGGCAGGCTTCTATCACCGCTTCACGCATGGGTTTGCCCTGCTCTTCCAGTTCTTTTGCAAACTCGACGATCAGGATGGCGTTCTTGCAGGCCAGGCCTACCAGCACCACCAGCGCCACCTGGGTGAACAGATTCAGGTCGCCCACCTGCGAAAACGGCGGGAAGTGCGACAGCCAGACCCCGAACAGGGCCGACAGGATACACATCGGCACAATCAGGATGATTGCCAGCGGCAGGCTCCAGCTTTCATACTGGGCCGTCAGCACCAGCACCACCAGGATCACCGAGAAGGACAGCACGGCGGCCAGGGTCGGCATCTCGATATTGAGCACGGGAATGGTGATCGAGCGAGTCAGGCGGTCCTGGTAGGACAGGTCGGTCCATTCATAGGAGATGCCGCGCGGCAGGGCCTTGACCATCCGTTCGATCTCGTTCTCCGCCTGGCTGCTGGAAAAGCCCGGCTTGGGCGCGCCGTTGATGTCGGCCGAGGGAAAGCCGTTGTAGCGGGTCACGCGGGTGGGTCCGAAAGTGGGTGTGACGCTCATCAGCGCGCCCAGTTGCACCATCTCGCCGACGCCATTGCGCGTTTCCAGCCGGGCGATGCTGTCGGCGTTGTTGCGGTACTTCGAATCGGCCTGCACCACCACCTGGTAGGTCTTGCCGAAACGGGTGAAGTCGTTGACGTAGAGCGAACCGAGGTTGATCTGCAGGGTGTCGTAGATCGCTTGCAGGGGCACGCCCATCTGCTTGGCCTTGGTGCGGTCGACGTCGGCGAACAACTGGGGCACGTTGATGTCGTAGGTCGAATACGGGGTGCCGATGCTCGATTTGGGATTGCCGTAGATGGGCCCCAGGATGCCCCACACGCTGCCGTACAGGGCCTGTTCGCCCTGACTGTTGCGGTCCTGCAGCTGCAATTTGAAGCCGCCCGCATTGCCCAGCCCTTCCACGGCGGGCGGCGGCACCACGAAAATGCGGGCGCCCTGCAAAGACTGCATGGCGCCGTTGATCTTGCCCAGCAGCGCGTCTTTCGACAGGGCCCGCGTGGTGCGCTTCTCAAAATCGTCCAGCGCGAAAAACACGATGCCCTCGTTGGGCGCCGCCGAGAAGCCGGCAATCGACAGGCCCGGAAAGGCAATCGATGCCTGCACCCCTTCCGTTTTCAAGGCGATATCGCTCATGTCGCGGATGACTTTTTCGGTGCGCTCCAGGGTCGAGCCGGGCGGCAACTGGGCGATCCCGATCAGGTATTGCTTGTCAGGCGCCGGCACGAAACCGCTGGGGATGGTGTAGAACAGCAGCACCGTGAAGCCCAGCAGCACTGCGTACACCGCCAGCGCGGCCGATTTGCGCTGCAACAGGCTCGTCACGCCACGGCTGTAATCTTCGCTGCGGCGGTGAAAGGCGCAATTGAACCAGTGGAAGAAGCGGCCGAAGGCCTTGTCCATCCCGCGCATTAGGGCGTCTTTCGGCGCGTCGTGCGGGCGCAGCAGCACTGCGGCCATCGCCGGCGACAGGGTCAGGGAATTGAACGCCGAGATCACGGTGGAAATGGCGATGGTGGCGGCAAACTGTTTATAGAACTGCCCCGACAGGCCCGGCACGAAGGTGAGCGGCACGAACACGGCGCACAGCACCAGCGCAATGGCGATGATCGGGCCGCTCACTTCGCGCATGGCCTTGATGGTCGCCTCGTGCGGCGTAAAACCATCGGCGATATTGCGCTCGACGTTTTCCACCACCACGATGGCGTCATCGACGACGATGCCGATGGCCAGCACCAGGCCGAACAGGGTCAGGGTATTGATCGAATAACCGAGCAGCTGCAGCACGGCGAAGGTGCCGATGATCGACACCGGCACGGCCAGCAGGGGAATCACCGAGGCGCGCCAGGTCTGCAGGAAAATAATCACCACGATGACGACCAGCAGCACCGCTTCCACCAGGGTGTGCACCACTTTTTCAATGGACGTGGCGACAAAGCGGGTGGGGTCGTAGGCGATGCGGTAATCGACGCCCTTGGGGAAATTCGCCTTCAGCCGCGCCATGGTGGCGCGCACATCGTTCGACAGTTGCAGCGCGTTCGAGCCGGGCGACTGGAAGATACCGATGCCGACCGCTTCCTTGTTGTTCAGGAGGCTCCTGAGCGCAAACGAGTTGCTGCTCATTTCCACCCGGCCCACATCCTTGACCCGCACCAGCGCGCCGTCGGCGGGGTTGCTGCGCACGATGATGTTGGCGAAATCGTCCTCCGTCACCAGGCGCCCCTGGGCGTTGACCTGCAACTGGAAATCCGTGCTGTCGGGGGTCGGCGGCGAGCCCACCACGCCGGCCGCCACCGAGTTGTTCTGCTCGCGCACGGCCGTCACCACGTCGCTGGCCGTCATGCTGCGCGCCGCCAGTTTCTGCGGATCGAGCCACAGCCGCATAGCGTAATCGCCAGCGCCGAACAGCAGCACCGAGCCCATCCCTTTTACGCGCAGCAGATCGTCGCGCACCTGCAGGTTGGCATAGTTGCGCAGGTATAGGGAATCATGGCTGTTGTCGGGGCTGACCATGTGCACCACCATGGTCAGATTGGCCGACTGCTTCTCCGTCGTCACGCCGATCTGGCGCACGATGTCCGGCAGGCGCGGCAGCGCGCGGTTGATGCGGTTCTGCACGGCCGTTTCCGCCACTTCCGGCACGGTGCCGATCTGGAAGGTGACGGTGATGGTGACGCTGCCGTCGGCGGTGGCCTGGCTCTCGAAGTAGAGCACGTCTTCCAGGCCATTGATCTGCTCTTCCAGCGGCGCGGCCACCGTTTCCGAGATCACCCGTGGATTGGCGCCGGGGAACTGGGCGCGCACGACGACGCGGGGTGGCGACACTTCCGGGTATTCGGAAATGGGCAGCTGGAAGATCGACAGCAGGCCGACCAGCACGATGAAGATCGACAGGACGATGGCGAAGCGCGGCCGGTCGATGAAAAAATGCGAGATGTCCATGGCCGGCTGCCCTCAGGTTTTCGCCGGGGCGGAGGCGGAAGCGGCGGCGTCGGACTTGGCGGGCGCGGCAGGGGCAGCAGGTGCGGCAGGTGCAGCAGGCGCCCCGGGCGGCGGTGGCGGCAGCGGCCTGCCCTTCTCGTCGATTTTTACCACCGCCGGCGTCACCGGTGCGCCAGGAAAGGCCCGCAGCAGGCCCTCGACCACCACCAGTTCGCCCGGCTTGACGCCCTCGACGGCGCGCATGCCATCGACCAGCGCGCCCGTCTTCACTTCGCGCTGTTCGACTATGTTGTTCTTACCGACGATCAGCACGACCTTGCGGGTCTGGTCGGTGGTAATGGCGCGGTCGGTGATGACGGTGGCCTTGTACTTGCCGCTGCCAACGAGCTTGATGCGGGCAAACAGGCCCGGCGTGTACAGACCGTTCTTGTTGTCGAACACCGCGCGGCCGCGGATCGAGGCGGTGGCGGGATTGAGGCGGTTGTCGACGAAATCCATCTTGCCGGCGTGGGGGTAGCCCTCCTCGTTGGACAGACCGAGGTAGACGGCGTTGGGCACGTCGCGGCTGGACGGCCGGCTGCCATCGCGCGCTTCCCGCATGTACTTCAGGTAGATCGCTTCGCTGGCGTCAAAATAGGCGTAGACCTTGTCGTCGGAGACGACCGTGGTGAGCACGGGACTGCCCACGCTGACCAGGTTGCCCACCGTGACATTGGCGCGCGAGGTGCGCCCCGCGACGGGCGCGACGACGCGGGTAAATTCCACGTTCAGGCGCGCCTGCACCAGCGCCGCCTCGAAGGCCTTGATATTGGCCTGGGCCGTGCTCACGGTCGAACGCAACTGGTCCAGTTCCTGCTGGCTCACGCCCTTGATCTGCACCAGCTTGTCGGCCCTCACCAGTTCGCTCGCACTTTGCGCCGCCTGGGTGCGCGCCGCCGCCACCTGGGCTTCCAGCCGCGCCGCTTCGGCCGTGTAGGGACGGGGATCGATGGTAAATAGCGGATCGCCCTTCTTGACGATCTGGCCCTCGCGGAAATGCACGGTGACGAGGGTGCCGGCCACGCGCGAGCGCACCTCGACCGTGTCGGGCGCTTCCAGCCGGGCGGTGAATTCGTCGAACTCCTGGATTTCCTGCGTCAGCGCCGGCGCCACCGACACCTGCGGCGGCCCGCCCCCCTTGCCGGGCTCGTCGTGCTTGCCGCAGCCGGCAAGCAGGAGCAGCAGCAGTGGCACGGTAGCGGCGGCCACGCCGGAGCGGCGCAAGGGCACCCTTATGCAGGCGGCATACTTCATGACATACCTCTCGATCAACAGCGTTTCCTGGCATCGGCAGGCGCGCGCGGCCCGTCGACGGAAAGGGTGTTCCAAATCGTGATGCGGTACTGGAGTAAGGCACTGAAGCAAAAACATGCGCCGCGGTTTGATGCCTGGACGCCGAACCTGCCTTGCATGGCGGCCTGGGGCGCCAAGATGCAGGATGATGATGGCTGGCCGAAGTGAGACCATGCACGTAGGAATATTAACCACGCGCACTTTATTATCCAGCACAAATATTAGAAAGTCACGATGAATCAGGTCTGCCAAAAGACAGGGGCGCGCACTATCGTGGTGCGTTGCAGGCACGTTCAATCTGCGGAGCAAGCCCAAGGGGACTGCACTCGCTGCCTGTCACGATTTTCACTGACGCTGCTGGCGCCGAGCAAAAAAAGGCGCTTTGCGCGTTAAGTGGAGAAAACGCCCAGCGCCGCTCTCAAGAATCGTTCCGGGCTGTCAATGCGCCCCAGGTCGATTGCCCATCGCCAACCGAGATAATTGTCCAGATAGGCCGTCGCGACGCCGCGGAAATGCTGCAGCCATCCTTTGAAGCGGCTGTGATAAGCATTCACGTTTTGCACGTGATAGGGACCGATAACCCTTTTGCCCTGGCTCAGATTGACGGGTTGATGATGTATGCGCGCTTCGCGGGCGAATTTTTTATAGGCGGCATTGGCGTCGCTCACCAGCTCCACATCGCGCGCCAGTTTCGGTAGCAAATTGTCATGCAGTGCCGCCGCTTTCAATCCACCACGGCCAGCCAGAAAATCGATGGTTTTGCCGTCGCGAGCGCGCGCCACGACGATATTGACCAATTCAGCGGAAATACCC
>JBJMVV010000125.1:0-7417 GCA_045810505.1 Massilia sp. | reverse complement strand
CACCTGGCGGCGGTGGGCCTGAAAAGCACCCAGTTCGTCCTGCTCAATTTCATCGCCACCGAAGCGCTGCCGGTGGCCGTGCTCGCCGAGCGCTTCGGCGCCGAGCGCACCACCATGACGCGCAACCTGAAACCCCTGATCGACGCCGGCTGGGTCAGCCTCGAAGCGGGCGCGGACAGCCGCCAGCGCATCGTCACCATCAGTTCCGCCGGGCGGCGCAAGGCCAGGGAAGCCTACCAGGCCTGGCGCGCCGCCCAGGACGCCGTCCAGACCCTGCTGGGCGAAGCGGGTCTGGCTGAACTGCACCGCCAGATCGACCACACCTTCGACCTCCTGTCGACCCTCCACCACGAAGACACCCATGAGCAGCCACCCTGAAATGACCCCACGCGCCGCCTGGCTGCTGATCCTTGCAGCCTCGGCCATCTTGATGATCACCATGGGCGCGCGCCTGACCACGGGCCTGTTCATGTCGCCCATTAATACGTCGACGGGCCTGGGCATCGCTTCGATCAGCTTTGCGCTGGCCATCGGCCAGTTCATGTGGGGCGCCGCGCAACCCGTGTTTGGCGCCGTCGCCGATAAACATGGTTCGGCGAAAGTGGTCGTGGCCGGCGCCCTGATGCTGGCCGGCGGGCTGGCCTTGACGCCCCTGGTCAGTTCACAGTGGGGCCTGATGCTGACGATGGGTTTCCTGTCGGCCGCTGGCGCCGGCGCGGGCAGCTTTTCCATTTTGATCGGCGCCACCGCCCAGCGCCTGCCCGCCGCGCGCCGCCCGTTTGCGGCCGGCTTCATCAACGCCGGCGGGTCATTCGGCCAGTTCGTCTTTGCGCCCCTGATGCAAGCGATTATCAGCAGCGCCGGCTGGATCGCGGCCATGCTGACCATGGCCGCCACCACATTACTGACGATTCCGCTCGCTTGGCAATTGAGGAATGCACCGAAAGTCGCCGGCGCGCCGGCCCCCGTGATCGACCCCAATGCCATGACGCTCGGAAAGCAAATCCGCATCGCCATGGCCGACCGCAGCTATCTGCTCCTGCACCTGGGTTTTTTCACCTGCGGCTTTCACATTGCCTTCCTGGTCACCCACCTGCCCGGTGAAGTGGCGCTGTGCAATCTGTCGGCGAGCGTGTCGGCGACCGCGCTCGGCCTGATCGGGCTCTTCAATATTGCCGGCAGCCTCACGGCAGGCTTTCTCGCCACACGCTACCGCATGAAGTCCCTGCTGGCTTTGATGTACGCCAGCCGCGCTGTGATGGTCGCCCTTTATTTGCTCGCGCCGAAAACCGCGCTGACCTTTTATGTATTCGCCGCCGCGCTCGGCTTCACCTGGCTGGCCACGGTGCCGCCCACCGCCGGCCTGGTGGGCAAACTGTTCGGCATGCGCTATCTCTCGACCCTGTTCGGCCTGACCCTGCTGTCGCACCAGATCGGCGGCTTCCTCGGCGCCTGGCTGGGCGGCCTCGCCTTTGTCCACTTCGGCGATTACAACTGGATGTGGTACGCCGACATCGTGCTGGCCGCCGGCGCCGCCCTGTTGAACCTGCCGATCCACGAAGCGCACGTGGCCCGCCCCCTGGCCGCCGCGCCCGCATGAGGGAGCACAGATGGCGCGCGACACCTGGGCCTACCGCGAAGTGGCCGTCGAATCGTTCATCGACGCCAGGGGCGTGCTGCGCCTGCGCCCCATGGCCGGCCAGGCCTTTGCGCCCAGCCTGCCGGTGCACGCCGCGCGCAGCCTGACTGACCCCGTGCTGTATCCACCGGGCAGCCGCTTTCTGCTCAACGCCAAATTGACCGACCGCCTGGGCGGGCCGCAGTTTTTATACACCTACCATAACGATCCGGTGACAGTCCTCAGCGCGGCGGCAGCAAAACGGTTTTTGCTGGCGTTCAGGCGGGGGCGGATCTAGTCGGTGGCAGCGCATCGTTTGCGGGGTCTAGTTACCCGTGCGTCACACTGCATGCTGCCAGCGCAGGCCAAACGGTAACTCCTTCGGCCCGAATACAAAGTGCAGCACCCTGCGGCGGCTGCTGCCGCTGGCCTTGGACGAGGCATGCAGCAGCAGCGGTCTCAGGAGCAGGGCGCCACCCTGGACGACGGGACAGGCATGTTCGCCAAGCTGGTCCCGCTTTGCCAACGCGCTGGCGTTGCTCAGTTTGCCCGCCAGGTGAGAGCCGGGTACGACTTTTAAAGGGCCGTCGTCGATGCCGCAGTCATCGATGTGCAGCCTGACTGCCACCAGTTCCGCGAGCACCGCTTCAGGGGCGTGCACGAACATGCCGCCTTCCTTCACAGACCAGCCGGAAAGCCTTTCGTGCGCGATACGTTCCTGCACCGGGATGCTCAAATCCTGGTGAATCGGGACAAGCCAGTTCTGGTCCTGTGATTTCTCAAAGTAGGTGCATTGGACGGCCCGTGCCTCCTGCGGCAGATGGCTGGCGATCGCCGGATGCGAGCCCAGCGTGTGCGCAAGCGCCTTGCACCACGGCAGATCCAGCAGATTGCGCGAACCAATGGACGGGTCCGCTGTCCCGGCAAGCGCGGCGCTGATCGTTGCGCACTCGGAAGCGGTGAGCAACTGCGCAATGACCGCGTAACCGTCCTGCTGGAAACGATTCATGCTTTGGCTCCAGTCAGACTTTTTTGCCGCGACGCCAGCAGCGCCCCCACGAACAAGGCGCCGGCCGACCACAGCAAGCCCCGTTGCAAGCCGCCCGGGCCGTCCGCCACCCAGCCGATCACGGCGGGTCCCACGATCTGGCCGGCGGCAAACACGGTGGTAAAGGCGCTGATGCCGGCCGGCCAGGCGTGGGCGGGCAGGTTGTGGCGCACCAGGGCGGTGGTGGAGGCGACCACGGAGAGGAAAATGCCGCCGAACATCAGCCCGGACAGGAACAGCAGGGGCGGCGCGGCGGTCAGCGCCGGCAGGATCGTGGCCACGCCCAGGAGGCCATTCAAGAGCGCCATCGGCCGGCCGTCCTGGTAGCGGTCCAAGAGGCCCGCCCAGACGCGCGAGGACGCCATCACGGCCAGGCCCAGCATCGTATAAAACCAGCTGATGGCCCCCGGCTGCATGCCTTGTTCTTTTAACAGGGCGATCACGAAAGTCATGTAGGCGATGTAGCCGACCCCGAACATCAAATAGCCGGCCAGGCCGAAGGCAAACGGGCGCAGGGTGAAGCCGCCGGTGGCGCCCGTCTTTGCGGGCGCGCCGTCGATGCGGCTGGCGGCGGGCGCGAGCAGCAAGGTGGCGGCCAGGCACACCGCGCCCAGCGCCACCCAGGCCGCCTGCCAGTGGTGCACGGCGCCGTGGGCGGCAGCGGCGCTGATCGCGGCCGGCACCAGCAGGCTCGAGACGGCAATGCCGATGCCGGTGCCGCCATAATACATACCGATCAAGAGGCCCGCGCGCTCGGGATGCAGCGAGCACAGGCGCGCGGCCAGCACGCCGCCGGCAATGAACACCAGGGCGCTGGCGACGCCAGCCAGCAGGCGCAGCAGCATCAGCAGCGCCGTGCTTTCAACAAAGCCCGCCAGGGCCAGCACCGCCGCTGCCATCAGCGCGCCGCCCGTCAGCAGCACCTGGGCGCGCTGGCGGCGCAGCAGGGCCGGGGTGACGAGGGCGCCGGCAAAATAGCCGAGGGCGTTGGCGGTATTCATGGCGCCGGAAAGGAAATAGCTCCAGTGCAGGTCAGCGCGCATGGGCGGCAGCAGCAGGGCATAGGAAAAGCGCGACAGGCCCAGCGAAATGGCCGCGCCCAGCGACAGCGCCAGGGCCGTCTGGAGCGGACGGCGCACGGACAGGGGCAGGGCGGCGTCGTCGGGGGTGGCAGGGGTGGCGGGGCTGTCGGGGGAGACGGGCATGGGTCGGCAAGATTGAATAAACCATCACATCTTATCGCCTTCTCGGCCTGCCGCCTGGATTGATGCGGCGAAATCAAAAATCATTTGCGGCGATGCGCTCTTATCAATAGTGGCCTGCGCACCTATCTTGTCTGCAGAGCCCGACATCGTCCGGCCATCTCACAAGGAAGAATCATGCAACTCAATCTGAACGGCAAGACCGCCCTGGTCAGCGCCTCCACCGCCGGCATCGGCCGCGCCATCGCCACCGCCTTGCTCGAAGAAGGCGCCACGGTCATCATCAACGGTCGCAGCGAAGCTTCGGTGGCCGCCGCCGTGGCCGAACTGGCCGAACGCTTCGGCAAGGAGCGCGTGCTGCCGCTGGCGGCGGACTTTGGCGTGGCAGGCGACGAAGCGGTCGCCGCGGCGCGCTATCCGCAGATCGACATTCTCGTCAACAACCTCGGCAGTTACGAGCTCAGCGACTTTTTCGAGACCAGCGACGCCGCCTGGCAGCGCATGTTCGACACCAATGTCTGGAGCGGCGTGCGGCTGGCGCGCACCTACATGAAAGGCATGCTCGAGCGTGGCCACGGCCGCGTGATCTTCATTTCCAGCGAAGTCGGCCTGACGCCATCGCCCGCCATGGCCCACTACAGCGCCAGCAAGGCAACCCAATTGTCGATCTCGCGCAGCCTGGCCGAATTGACCCGGGGCACGGCTGTCACCGTCAACGCCGTGTTGCCCGGCCCGACTGAAACGGACAGTCTGAAAGGCTTCGTGCAGTCGGTGCACCCCGCTTCTCCCTACGACGAAGCCCAGCGCAGGTTCATGCAGGAAAACCGCCCGGACTCCCTGATTGCCCGCCTGGCGCTGCCGGAAGAGGTGGCCAGCGTGGTCGCCTTTATCGCCAGCGACCGGGCCGCCGTCATCAATGGCGCGGCGATTCGCGCCGAGGGCGGGATCGTGCGTACGATGAGTTGATGCGTTGATTGTCTGGCAGGCCCAGTGCTGCTAAGCTGGCGGCACCGGGCCCGGGACAGGGCTCCCTGACAAAAAAATCGACGGAGACCCACATGGACCAGGCCGCAAACCGCAGCATCGACCAGTTGCTGGCGCAATATGGCGAAAGCCACCGCAACAGCGCTAACGAAGTGATCCACTTTGTCTGCATTCCCGCCATCGTGTTTTCCCTGCTGGGCATGCTATGGGCCCTGCACCCGCTGCTCGCCGTGGCCACCGTCGTGGCCTCCCTGATTTACTACTTCAGGCTGTCGCTGCCCTTCGCCATCGGCATGCTGGTGTTTTCCGCTGCCAGCCTGTGGGCGCTCTGGGCCCTCTCGGCCATGACGCACGGCCAGGTCGCCGTCATTTCGATTGCCGTGTTCGTGCTGGCCTGGATCGGCCAGTTCATCGGCCACAAGATCGAAGGCAAAAAACCCTCCTTTTTCGACGACCTGCGCTTTCTCCTGATCGGGCCGCTGTTCGTGCTGAGCTTCCTGTATCGCCGCCTGCACGTGGCCTTTTAAGCCCGCCGTGACGATCGTCGTGCTGGGCGCCGGTTCGATCGGCGTGTACGTGGGCGCGAGCCTGCTGGCGGCGGGCGCCGGCGTGCTGCTGCTCGGGCGCGCGAGCATGGGCGAGCGCCTGGCGCACGCGGGCGTGCTGCTGACCGACCTGCATGGACGCCGCCAGCAAGTGCCCGGCGCGCAGATCCGCTTTGCCACCGAGCCGGAAGCGCTCGCCGCGGCGAGCCTGGTGCTGGTGACCGTCAAGAGCGCCGACACCGCCGCTGCCGCCGCCGACATCGCACGCCATGCGCAGCCATCTTGTGTTGTCCTCAGCCTGCAGAACGGCATCGGCAACGCCGACCTGCTGGCCGCCGCGCTGCCCGGGCGCACCGTGCTGGGCGGCATGGTGCCCTTCAACGTGGTGCAGATGCCTGGCAACCGTTTTCACCGCGGCACCGAGGGCGAACTGATGACAGCGCAGTCAGAGGCGCTGGCGCCCTGGCTGGCCCCGTTCGAGGCGGCCGGCCTGCCTTTGCAACAGCGCGCCGATTTTCTCGAAGTCCAGTGGGGCAAGCTGCTGCTGAACCTGAATAACGCGGTCAACGCACTGTCGAACCTGCCCTTGAAAACCGAGCTGTCGCAGCGGGCCTACCGGCGCTGCCTGGCCCTGTTGATCGATGAAGCCCTGCAGGTGCTGGCCGCGGCCGGCATCGCTCCGGCCAAACTGGCGCGGGTGAGCCCGAAAATGCTGCCCGCCGTGCTGCGCCTGCCCGACTGGCTGTTCGTGCGCCTGGCCGCCACCATGCTGCGCATCGATCCGGAAGCGCGTTCGTCGATGTGGGAAGATTTGCAGGCGGGGCGCCGGACCGAGATCGACTATCTCAGCGGCGCCGTGGTGGCGTTGGCCGGCACGCTGGGGATGGCGGCGCCGGCCAATGCCCGCATGATTGCCCTGGTGCGCCGGGCCGAGCAGGGCGGCGGCGCAGCGCCCGGCGGGCAGGCACTGCTGGCGGCGCTGACGGCAGCATGAAGTGCGGCACGGTCCGGCAGGCGTGCGGCCAAGCGCGTAAAAAGATGTAAAAATGAGCAGGTCGAATTTCACTCACGAAGGGACGTCTGTCATGGCATCGAGAAAAATTGCGGTTATCGTCGGCAGCTTGCGCAAGGAGTCCTTCAACCGCAAGGTGGCCAAGGTCCTCATGCTGCTGGCCGGCTCCAAGCTCGACATGGAGATCATCGAGATCGGCCAGTTGCCCTTGTACGACGAAGACATCGACGTCACGCCGCCGCCCGTCTACACGGAATTTCGCGACCGCATCAAGGCCTGCGACGGCGTGCTGTTCGTCACGCCCGAATACAACCGCTCCGTGCCGGGCGTGCTGAAAAACGCGGTCGACGTCGGCTCGCGCCCTTACGGCCACAGCGCCTGGAGCGGCAAGCCGGCCGGCATCATGAGCGTCTCGCCGGGCGCCATTGGCGGCTTCGGCGCCAATCACCATCTGCGTCAGATGCTGGTGTTCCTCGACATGCCCGCCATGGCCCAGCCGGAAGCCTACCTGGGCGGCATCAGCAAGCAGTTCGACGGCGACGTGCTCACCAACGACTCGACCCGTGGCTTCCTGCAAAATTTCATCGACACCTATGCCACCTGGGTCGAACGCCATGCCGACTGAGGGCGAGCGCACATGGCGCTGACGCTGGCCCGCATCGATCACATTGTCCTGCGGGTGCAGCAACTGGAGCCGATGCTGCGTTTCTATTGCGATGTGCTGGGCTGCAAGGTCGAACGGCGGCAGGACGAGATCGGCCTGGTGCAATTGCGCGCCGGCGCCTCGATGGTGGACCTGGTGCCCGTTGATGGCAAGCTGGGCCGGCAGGGCGGGGCGCCGCCCGCGCGCGACCCTGCCGCCGGCGGACGCAATCTCGACCATGTGTGCTTCCGGGTCGACAATTTCGATGCCGCCGCGATTGCCGTCCACCTGGCCGCCGCCGGCGTCGCCGCGGGCGGCATCGAATCGCGCTACGGCGCCGAAGGGGAGGGGCCTTCCATCTACCT
>JBJMVV010000124.1:0-7500 GCA_045810505.1 Massilia sp. | reverse complement strand
TTGCCCGCAGCCGCGGCGACGAAGTCTTCCGCCTCGACCGCTGGGAGACGGAACTGAACTCTGCCATCCCCGGCGACCCGCGCGACACCACCAGCCCGGTGGCGATGCTCAACACCCTGCAAAAGCTGACCGTCGGCGACGGCCTCCCCGCCCCCGCCCGCAGCACCCTGGTCGACTGGATGCTCGGCAACACCACCGGCAACGAGCGCATGCGCGCTGGCGTGCCGGCCGGGTGGAAGGTGGCGGACAAGACGGGCTCGGGCAGTTACGGCAGCACCAATTCAATTGGCGTGCTGTATCCGCCGAACCGGGCGCCGATTATTGCGGTGGTGTTTTATACGCAAGGGGCGAAGGATGCGCCGAATCGCAATGAGGTGGTGGCCGCTGCCACGCGCGCCATTGTGAAGGCGCTGGCTTAAGGGGGGACTGGCCCGGCGGGCCTGTCCCCGTTCTCAGAACCGAGGCAAAGTCAAAATGGGGACAGGCCCGCAGGGCCAGTCCCCGGTGCTAAAGTATTCGCTTGAAATTCTGGCGCACGAGATTACGATCCCCACAATCGTAATGCCACCACTCCGTACTAATCCCCTGAAACCCCGCCTGCCCCATCGCATCGCGCAGCAACTGCCGGTTGGCGATCTGCTGCACGGTAATCTCCCCGCGCGCCAATAGCTGATCCTCCAGCTTCGGATGCGACCGCTCCGTCAAATCATCAAACCCCGTCCCCATATCGAGCTCACGACCGTTTTCATCGAGGATCGTCAAATCCAGCGCCATGCCAAACGAGTGGATCGACCCCCGCTCCGGATTGGCCAAATACATCTGCAAATCGGTGCCATCGAGCGCGTCCCACAACTGCTGTTGCACCCGCTGGGGCCGCAAGGCGTCCAGCACCAGCACTTGATACAAAGGCTGGCGCGCGGCCAGCCACGAAACAACTTTTTCCAGCGCCGCCGCGGCCTCGACGTGCAGCCAGGCGCAGTCGTAGGGCGAGTACAGATCGCGGCCAACAAAATTGTTCGGGGTGGCGTAGCGCAGGTCCACGGCGATGCCGGCGATGGTGGACAGGTGGCGGAACTCGGGGCTGCCGGCGATGTCTTCGCTGGCCATGCTGTGATTCATGAAAACTAACCTTGGTCGATACAGGCGCGGGCGGCCGCGCCGATGCTGTTGGCCAGTTCGCGCGATCCGTGCGAGAGGGGCGAGTGGCTGGCGGTGAGTAAAAACAATTGCACGGGGATCTCTGGGGCCCACAGGCGGCGCTCGATCTTGTCGGCGCCCGAGGCGGCCGTGAACGGGTCCACCACGGCCATGCCGGCGCCCGCTTCCACCAGCGAACGGGCGATCTGGTAAGTCTGCACCACGGTGTGAAACACGGGAGACATATCGACTTCCTCGCAGGCATTGATGACCAGTTCACCGAGGGGATCATTGTCGGCGTGGCCGATCAATTCTCCCGTCAATTGTTCCGGCGTAAAAGGCATGTTGCGCTCGGCGGCGCTCCAGGTGCCGGCCTTGGCAATCACGGTCATCGCTCCCTGCGCGATGGGTTCAGCGACGATGCCGGGATGGCGCGGGTCCTGCAGCGACAGGGCCAGGTCCGCTTCACCGAGGCGCAGGGCGTTGACGATTTCGCTGGTGTGAAAGGTTGCCAGCTCGCAGCGGGTGCTGGGAAAATCGCGGCGCCAGGCGGACATGGCCGCAGGCAGCACGGAGATGGCAATGGTGGGCGTGGCCACCAGGCGGATGGTCTCGACGGCCCGCCCCTTTAAGCTCGCGGCGAGGCGGCGGATACCCTGTAGATCGCGATGCAATTTTTCAGTTTCGACAAACAGGCGGTGCGCTTCCGGTTTGGGATACAGCTTGCCGCGCACCCGCTCGAACAGGGGCATGCCCAGTTGCAGTTCGGCGTGCTGCAACACCTTCGTCACCGCGGGTTGCGAAATATGCAGCACCTGGGCGGCGCCGCTGATGGTGCCGACCTGCATGATAGCGTGAAAAACTTCAATGTGACGCAGGCGCATGGCCAGATCCTTCCCGTGATGGACCGCGGCCCGGTCCTGATATTTCCCGCAGCATAGCGGAAAAGCGGGTCAGCCGCGAACCGTCAAGGCGCTTTAACGGCCGGCGTTGTCAGCACGTCAAGCAATGCCGCCGTCTCTGCATCGGGCGTGCCATCGATAATCGCCGGGCGGTAGCGCATCTGGAACGAGATCATCACGTTGCGGGTCGCCTCGTCCAGTTCCCCCGTCTGCGGCGTGGCGTAGCCGAATTTGGCCAATCGCTGCTGGAACCAGGCGACGTCCGGCAATTGCGCCAGGTAAGTGGGCTTCAAGGCCGTCACGCGGGCGCCATCGGGCCACAGCACCAGGCCGGCTTGCGCCAGTTGAAACCACGGAAACATCGGTCCCGGATCCTGCTTGCGGCCGGGTGCGATGTCGGCGTGGGCGAGGATGTTTTCAGGCGGGATGTTGTTGCGGGCGACGATGTCTTTCAGCAGCACGATCAGGGTGTCGATCTGTTTCTGCGGGAAGGGATACCAGGTGCGCACGCCATCCGGGCCGACTGTAAAACCGGGATTGACGATCTCGATGCCGATCGAGCTACTGTTGAGCAGCGTGTAATTTTTCCAGTTCGATACGCCTGCGTGATTGGCCTGGCGGGTCTCATCGACCAGGCGGTAGATGACGGGGTTCGGCTCGTCGGTCAGCAGGTAGTGGCTGCTGACGACCTGCTGGGTCAGAATCTTGATGGAGCTTGGCAAGTCGCTCACCGTGTAGTGCACGATGACGAACTTGGCGCGGCTGCTTTGCGACTTGGCCGACAGCGAGGTGTCGATGTTGGGGCCGGTAGCGGTGGTGGCGCAACCGGCCAGCAGGGCGATGGGCAGGAGGGCAAGCAGCGGTTTCATCAATAAAGTTTTCATGACGCAGTCGGTGAGGGGAGGTTGGGCTGTAATTCGGCGGCAATGCGGGCGGCGGCGTGGTGGGCGTGGCCGATGCGGTGTTGCACGTCGGTGGCGGGCAAGGCGGCGCGCATGGCATTGGCAATTGCCGGGTGCAGGCCGGAGGCACGCCCGGCCAGTACGACAGGGCGCGCGCCAAATCGTTCAGTCAGCGCGCTTGCCAGGCGGGCCAGTTCGTCGCCGGCCGCTTGCAGGATCGCCAGGGCGGCGGGGTCGTTTTCAGCCGTGGATGCGACGGCCAGCGCCAGCCTGCCGACGGCGCCCCGTTCCTGGCCATAAATGAACTGGCGCGAAAAGGACCAGTCGGCGCCGCCGACGTGATCGAACACGGCGTGCGCCATGGGAGATGCGCGCCAGGCGCCGGGGCGCTCGTCTTCGGTCCGCCAGATCTGGCGCAGCGCTTCGCGGGCAATCCAGAAGCCGCCGCCGCCATCGTCAAGCAGCACGCCCCGCCCACCCGCGCGATGAAAATTATTTTGCGCATCAATGTAGGCGCCAATCGAACCCGTGCCCGCATAGATCAGATAACCTTCGCCAGGCTTGAAACTGTCCAGGTAGGCAATTTCGATGTCGTTGCACAAGGTGATGGCGCGGGTGTCCAGGTGCAGCAGTTCGGCCAGCCAGCGTTGCAACAGTTCGCCATCGCCGCCAAAGCCGGTCAGCCCTGCGCGCACGCGGGCGGGACGGCCGTGGCGCAGCGCCGCCTGGGTCAGTTCGACAAAATTGGCGTGCACCGTGTGGCGGCCCGCAGCATTGGCCATCTGCAATGCGGACAGGCCGGGCACTTCGCCCTCGGCGAGGATGGCCCCGCTCGCGTCGGCCAGCGCCCAGCGCGTCTGCGTGCCGCCGGCATCGATGCCGAGACCGAGGGCGCTAGTGTGTTCGCTTGCCATGTGATTTTCCCGACGGAGTCCGAACGCCGAGTGTAGACCCATGCGGCGCAGCGGGCACATGCCAATTTGCCAAGTCAACATGAGGCAGGGTTATGACTTGGGCGACGCGCATTATTTGCCCAGCACAGCCACGGGCGCGCTTTCAATGCCGAGGCGGTTGACGGCATTGACGAACACGCTCGACGGCGCACCCAGTTGGGGATCGTCCGCCAGCAGCAGATTGTCCGTCGTCGCCGGCACGACGGCAAAGCGCCAGTGGGTGCCGTAATGGGTCCAGATGGCGTACTGCGTGTTGCCGGTGCCGGGCGCGAGTTTCAGGCTCACGCCGTTGTGCTCGCGTTTGGCCCGCACCTGCGGCGCGCCCGGGGCCGTGTTGCCCAGCCAGGGCGTGGCGGGCACCAGGGCCGGTCCGGCGTAATGGCTGGTTTTGAGCTGGTCGGTGATGCCCTTGCGGTTGTCCATCAGGGCGGCCATGCTGAAGTGCACGTGGCCACCCGCACCGGGACGGCTGCGCGTGACGCCAATCTGCTGGACGATTTCACCGGGCGGATAATCCTTGGTGGGCGCACCGATGCGGCTGGTGAACAGGCCCGGCCAGATATGCCGGCGCTGGGTGTTTTCGCTGATCCAGTAATCGAGCAGCACATCGTAGGCCTGGGGCTTTTGCTCGATCGCCCAGTACAGCTGGGGAGAGAGGTAATCAAGCCAGCCGCTTTGCAGCCACAATTCCGCATCCGCATACAGCTTGTCGTACTGGCTGAAACCGACGATGCCCTTGGGACGCAGGGCCGGCTTGCCCAGGCCAAACGGGCTGATGCCGAACAGCACCCAGGATTTCTCGCGGTGGATGCCCGTGTACAGTTGTTCGATCAACTGGTTGACGTTCTGGCGGCGCCAGGACGAGCGGTCGAGCTTTCCGCCGCCGGCCTGGTAGCGCTGCCAGCTGGGCCCGTCGGGAAAGTCGACCTCGCTCTTGCCGCTGCTACCGTCCAGCGCCACCGCCTCGCCTGCCGCACCGGTGGGCTCGATCGGGTAAGGATAAAAATAATCGTCGATGTGGACGCCGTCGATGTCGTAGCGGCGCACAACGTCAAGCACAACATCGAGCGTCTGTTTCACGGCGGCCGGCTCGCCCGGATCCATCCATAAAGTCTTGCCGTAGCTTTTCACGGCGGCCGGATTGGTGCGCGAGATATGGTTGCTGGCCGCAACCGACCGCGACCCGGTCTGCTTGGCCCGGTAAGGATTGAACCAGGCGTGCAACTGCAAGCCCCGCGCGTGCGCCTGCGCAACCCAGAACGCCAGCGGATCGTACATCGGCCGCGGGGGCGTGCCCTGCACACCCGTCAGGTACTCCGACCACGGTTCGATACTGGAGGGATAAATCGCATCGGCGCTGGGGCGCACCTGCAGCACGATGGCGTTCAGATTCATGGCCTTGGCGCGGTCGAGGATGGCAATCGCTTCGGCCTGCTGCTGGGCCGCGTTCAAATTCGATTTGCTGGGCCAGTCGATATTGGCCACCGTCGAGACCCAGGCGGCGCGAAATTCGCGGGGCGACAAAGGCGGCAGGGGGCTGGCGGGATTGACGACGGGCACGGCCGCCGAGGGCGCCGGCGGCGTGGTGGGGACGGGTTTTACAGCAGGCCCGGCGGGTGCGCTGCTGCCCGCTGGCGGAGCTAATTTGGTACTGGTGCAGCTGGCAAGCAGGCCGGCGGCGGCCAGCGCCAGGGCGCGGCGTTTACTGTTGAACTGCACTGTGACTCCTCAGACTTTGACGAACCAACGCTTGCGCCACATGCCGTAAGCAATGAGGAACATCAATGCGTTAAACAGCAGAGCATAAAGCAAGGACGTATTCACTGGCGCAAGTTCGAGCGCCTTGATGGGGGCATATAAAATTTTGCCGAGGGTAATCTGGCTGCCATCGGCCTGGCTGAACTTAATAAAACCGAACATTTTCGCGATCAGGCCGGACAGGGCGAAAATGAACAGGGCATTCATGCCGTAAATCACGAACGGGGTGCTCCAGCGGGTGGCGATGGCGCGCACGCCGGCATCCTGACTGCCGTCGAGCAGCCAGTAAAACGCGGAAAATCCCAGCAGGGCCCAGCCGCTCATGAACAGACAAAACGAGGGCGTCCACAGGCTTTTGTTGATCGGCATGAGGATGGCGTCAAAGGTCGAGCCCAGCGCCAGCAGCAGCAAACCCATCAACATCATCCACACCGTCTGCTCGCTGCGCGGCGTGCTGGTCAGCAGCCAGCGACCGCACAGCACGCCGATCAGCTGGCTGGCCAGCGCAGGGATGGTGCTGACGAGGCCTTCCGGATCCCAGTTTTTCGATTGCACCCATAAATGTTTACCGAGCAGCATGCGGTCGATGTAAGCGCCCAGGTCCTTGCCCGGTTCAAGCACCCCGGCGCCATAGCCGGGCACATCCACGCCCAGCATCAGCGCGCAATAAGCGGCCAGCAGGCCGACGATCCAGCACAGTTGCTGGCGCCAGCTGCAATACACCACGATGGGCGCCGCCAGCAGGGTGCACAGGGCAATCCGCTGCAGCACGCCAGGGATGCGCACGACGGGGAAATTGAAATACGGGATTAAATTGAGCAGGAAGCCGATCACGAAAATGATGACGGCCCGCAGCGCCAGCTTGCGCAACAACATCGGCTTGTTGGCGCCCGCCGCGGCCAGGCGGCCCAGCGAGAGGGCCATCGACACGCCGCCGATGAACAGGAAAAAGGGAAAAATGGTGTCTGTAAAAGTCCAGCCGTTCCACTTCGCATGCTCGAGCTGGGGATAGAGATTGGCCCAGTCGCCGGGATTATTGACCAGCACCATGGCGGCAATCGTAAAGCCGCGGAAGGCATCGAGCGAAGTAAGTCGGTTGGTTTGACTTGTCATTTTTTTCCAAAGTCGGGATCGATCTTGACCAGGGCGGCCATGATGAAAGCGGGAATCGTCATCAGGCAGACGTAGATGAAAAAATGCTGATAGCCCAGCAGCTCCTGCACCTTGCCGCTGACCATGCCCGGCACCATCATGCCCAGCGCCATCAGGCCCGTGCAGATGGCGTAATGGGCCGTTTTATGGATGCCTTCCGACACCATGATCATGTAGAGCAGCATGGCCGTGAAACCAAAGCCGTAACCGAACTGTTCCAGCGCCAGCAGGGCGCTGATGAATTCGCGGTTTTGCGGCTGGGCGATCGACAGGTAGACAAACACGAGATCGGGAATGTGCACCGACAGCACCATCAGCCATAGGCAGCGTTTTAAACCCAACCGCGAAATGACGTAGCCGCCCGCCAGCCCGCCCAGGGTCAGGGCGATGACGCCAACGGTGCTGTAGGCCACGCCCACTTCGGCAGTCGACAGGCCCAGGCCGCCCGCGGATACGGGGTCCTTTAAAAATGGCACGGTGAGTTTGAGCAACTGCGATTCGCCGAGGCGGTAGGTCAAAATAAAACCGAGGATGAGCCAGATATCGCGCTGGCGGAAAAACGCGCCGAAGGTGGCGAAAAATTCGCGCACGGGATTGTGATTGGCGTCGCTGATGGTGGAGACGTCCTCGGCCGGCTTGGGCAGCATGAAGCGGTGATAGATGCACAGGCTCAGGAACATCACGGCCAGCACGGCG
>JBJMVV010000123.1:0-32853 GCA_045810505.1 Massilia sp. | reverse complement strand
GGCCGTGAACGGGCCACCCTCGCCCTGGGCCGCGTCCCAGTAGGAGCGCGAGGAGGAGGTGCCGCTGTTGGTGAACCAGTACAGTGAAATATCGTCGAGCATTTCGTCACGGCTGAACACAGTTTCCGGCTGGCCGCCGCTGTAGGTCCAGGCGGAAAATTTGTCGTAGAAGAAGGCCGCCATCGCCACCGGCGAATCGGCCAGGGCGTAGCCGATGGTCTGCGGCACCGTGTTCATCATTTCGGCGTAACCAAAGCCCTTGTTGTAGAAGATGTCGAGCTTGGCATAAGCGGCTTTTTCGGCGACCGAGAAACTGGCCGGCACAGGCGTCTTGGTGCGGACCTGCTGCACCACGGCGGGCGGCACCGTGCCCGGCATATTGGTGTGGATGCCCAGCAGCCCCGGCGGCGCCTGCACGGCCATCACCTGGGCAATGATGGCGCCCCAGTCGCCGCCCTGCGACACGTAGCGCTGGTAGCCGAGCCGCTTCATCAGCACATCCCAGGCGCGCGCCACGTGATCGGGGCCCCAGGCCTTGGCCACGCTGGGCTTGCCCGACCACCCGTAGCCGGGGTAGGTGGGCAGTACCAGGTGAAAGGCATCTTCGGCTTTGCCGCCGTGGGCGGTGGGATCGGTCAGCGGCCCGATCACCTTGATCAGTTCCAGCAACGAGCCGGGCCAGCCGTGGGTCATGATCAGAGGTAGGGCGTTGGCATGCTTCGACCGCACATGGGCAAACTGGATGTCGAGCCCGTCGATGGTGGTGACGAACTGGGGCAGGGCGTTCAGCTTGGCTTCGACCGTGCGCCAGTTGTAGCCGGAGCCCCAGTAGCGCACCAGCGGCTGCAGTTTCGCCAGTTGCACGCCCTGCGACTGGTCGTCCACGGTTTCCTTGTCCGGCCAGCGGGTCGCGGCGATGCGTCGCCGCAAGTCGGCGATGGCGGCGTCGGACACGTGGATGCGAAACGGGCGCACGCCGTCCGGGTTGGTCGCCGCCAGCAGGCGCTCCGGCATCAAGCTCGCCGAGCTTGCCAGCGCGGCGGTGGTGAGGAACTGGCGGCGTGACTGGGATCCTGGCTGGGCCTGCGTCGAATCGGACATGGTGTCTCCCTGGTGGCGATCACGGTTGACGCGCCAGCAATGATCAGTTCGCTTAAATGATGGCGTACGTCAAAATTTCAGCATGAGCCTCTTTGGTGGAATTGACAATCCTGCCACGCCGCAATTAAGTATTCCGCGCCCGTGCCGCGGCTGCGCGGAGCGACAAACGATGCCTGCGTTTCTTGCGCGAAATGTGCCCCAATTCGCTCTCGAATGGCCAAACGCCGACCTCTTCTTTGGTTGCCCGGGCAATCGGGCGAACTGATACTGATTCAGTTCGCATGCGCGCAATAGCCCGAGGAAATTATCATGATGGTAGAAAACCGCAAGACATCCTTTCTCTTTGCCGAGAACACCCCGTATATCGAGGATCTCTACGAGTCTTACCTGGCCGACAGGCAGTCGGTATCGCCGCAGTGGCAGGCGTATTTTGCCGCGCTCGGCCAACTGCCCGCGGTCGATGGCAGCGACCGCGCCGACGTCACCCACCGGGCCATGATCGAGCAGTTCGCGGCGCAGGCAAAAATGCCGCCCTCGGCCGCCCGTGGCAGCGCCGCCGTCTCAAGCCGCAAGCAGTTCGCCGTGCAGTCGCTGGTCGCCGCCTTCCGCCAGATCGGCGCGCGGCGGGCCGATCTCGATCCGCTGCGCTGGAGTCCCAGCACGCCACTGGCGGAGCTGACGCCGGCCTTTTATGGCCTGGGCGACGCGGACCTGCAGACCCAGTTCAGCAACGTCGACACCTATTTTTCCGACGCCGGAACCACCAGCCTGAAAGACCTGCTGGGCGCGCTCAAGCAGACCTATTGCGGCACCCTGGCGGTCGAAACCACCTACCTGGCCGACAGCGCCCAGCGCCAGTGGTGGAAAATGCGCATGGAGTCGTCCAAGGCCAGGCCGCAGTTGACGGACGAGCAGCGGCGCAGGATCCTGGAGCGGCTGACGGCGGCCGAAGGCCTGGAGAAATTCATCGGCAATCGCTATGTGGGCCAGAAACGCTTTTCACTGGAAGGGGGCGAATCGCTGATCGTGCTGCTCGACGAAGTGATCCGCAACGGCGCCAGCCACGGCTTGAAAACCATCGTGATGGGCATGGCCCACCGGGGCCGCCTGAATGTGCTGGCCAATACGGTCGGCAAGCCGGCCAGCGAGCTGTTCGATGAATTCGACGGCAAGACGGCGCACCTGCTGCCGGCCGGCGACGTCAAGTACCACAAGGGTTACCGCAGCACGGCCAGCACCCCCGACGGTGAGGTCGAAGTGGTGCTGTCGTTTAATCCTTCGCACCTGGAATTCGTCAACCCGGTGGTGCAGGGCATCACCCGCGGGCGCGCCGAGTTGCATGGCGCCGCCGGCCAGAAGGCCGTGCTGCCGATTGAAATTCATGGCGACGTGGCCATGTCCGGCCAGGGCATCGTGATGGAGACCATGAACCTGGGCCAGACCAAGGGACATGGCAATGGCGGCACCTTGCACATCGTCATCAACAACCAGATTGGGTTTACGACCTCGGACCCGCGGGAAGCGCGCTCGACTTTCTTTTGCACCGATATCGCCAAGATGATCGAGGCGCCCGTGCTGCACGTGAATGCCGATGATCCCGAGGCCGTCGTGGCCGCGGTGCGCATGGCGATCGAATTCCGCACCATGTTCCAGCGCAGCGTGTGCATCGACCTGGTGTGCTTCCGCCGCCATGGCCACCAGGAACAGGATACGCCCGACATCACCCAGCCGATGATGTACCGCTCGATCACGGGCCATCCGGGGGTGCGCAGCATCTATGCCCAGCAACTGGTGGCGGACGCCCTGGTGAGCGTGCAGCAGGTGGCCGATTACGAAAACGCCTATCGCGACTATTTGGCCACACCGGTCGATCCGGACAGCGGGGCCAAGGATTTCCCGCCGCCGGCGCCCGTGCCCCGGCCGGTGCTGGCAAAGCTCGACATGGACGGCATGCATGCGCTGGCGCGCGGGCTCACCGATATTCCCGATGGCTATCAGCTGCATCCCCTGGTCGCCAAGGTCATCACGGCGCGGCGCGAGATGGCCAGCGGCGCCAAGCCGCTCGACTGGGGCATGGCCGTACACCTGGCCTTTGCCACCCTGCTTGCCAGCAAGGTGCTCGTGCGCCTGAGCGGGGAGGATTCCGAGCGCGGCACCTTCAGCCACCGCCATGCCGTGTTGAACGACCAGCGCCGCACGGTGCGGGGCGCCGGCAAATACATTCCGCTGCAACATGTGGGACCGGAGCAGGGCGTCTTCGCCGTCAACAATTCCATCCTGTCGGAAGCGGCCGTGCTGGCTTTTGAATACGGTTATGCCTGCGTGCGGGCCGATTCGCTGGTCATCTGGGAAGCCCAGTTCGGCGACTTTGCCAACGGCGCCCAGGTGGTCATCGACAATTTTATTGCTGCCGCCGCCAGCAAGTGGGGCATGCACAATGGCCTCACCATGTTCCTGCCGCACGGCCAGGAAGGGCAGGGACCCGAGCACGCGTCGGCCCGCCTGGAGCGCTACCTGCAACTGTGCGCCGAGGAAAATATCCAGGTCTGCCAGCCCACCATGCCGGCCCAGCTCTTTCACCTGCTGCGCCGTCAGGTGACGCAAACCGGGCGCAAGCCGCTGGTGGTGATGACGCCGAAGTCGCTGCTGCGCCATCCAAGCGTCGTCAGTTCGCTCGAGGACCTGGTCACGGGCCAGTTCCAGGAAGTGCTGGCCGATACGGGCGACGCCGCCGCCGACGCTGCCATTGAAAAAATGATCGTCTGTTCCGGCAAGGTGTATTTCGACCTGGCCGAGTACCGCCGCAAGCAGGAAAGCGGCGGCGTTGCCGTCGTCCGTCTGGAACAGCTGTATCCATTCCCGGCCGCCGGCCTGCAGGCGCAGCTGGCCCGCTATGGCGCCCTGAAGAAGGTCGTATGGTGCCAGGAAGAACCACGCAACCAGGGCGCATGGAAAATCATCGAGGAAGATTTGCGCAATCTGCTGCCGGCCGGGGCGACCCTGCAGGACGTCACGCGTGCGGCCAGTGCATCGACCGCCACCGGCTTCCTGTCGGTGCACCTGGAACAGCAGGCCCGGCTTGCAGCCGCGGCCTTCGCGGCGTGAGATACGGCGCCGCACCGCTCAATTGACAATGGCCGGTGCGCATCTATATTGAACATGCGCGCCGGCGAAACTTCCTCAACTGTCTCAATCTGCGAAGGCAAGAACATCATGGCTGCAATCGATATCAACGGCATGGTTGGCGAATTCATGGAGGAGTACGAACAGTGGGAGGACAATCCGGGCGGCTTCGACTGGGCCCGGCTGGAGACGCTGGCGCGCGCCGGGGCCCAGGCCTACAACGCGGGCGCCGGTCCATCGTTCCAGATCCTGGTGTTCGAAGGCTATCCCTACGCCGAGTTCCACGAACGCCTGCTGGGCTATCTGCTCGATGCCGGTTTTGATCCGTTCAAGACGGTGCCGATGGCAGGCGCCTCAAGCTATGTGGCGGTCTTCGGGCATGAGGGCCTGGCCGAAGCGGCGCTGAGAAATCCCGTTGCAGCGCGCATGCACCAGCGCCTCAAGGGCCTGGCGCGCGCGCGCCTGGCCAGCGCCGACCCGGCGGAACGCCAACACATCATCCAGTTGTGCCCGGAGTCGATCCCTGCCGAGGTCCTGGCCGAATTCGCCGAGGCGGTCGCGCCCTGAGGTAGGGGCGCACGCGCTACTTCAACACCCGCTGCACCATCATCACCACCGCGGCGACCAGGGCGAAACCGGCCAGGAAGCCAAAATAATCCAGTGAGGACAGCAGGGTCGCCTGCTGGTTGAGCTGTTGCGCCAGCGAGCCAAGCGCCTTGGCGCCGGCCTGGGCGCCGTCCGTGATGGAAAACTGCTCGGTCAGCCGCTCGGTGAGCGCACTGTAGCCGGGGTTGGCGGCATGGAAGTTCTCCACCAGCACGGCCGTGTGCGCGCTGTTGCGCCATTGCAGCAGGACGTTGGCGCCGGCCACGCCCATGGCGACGCCGAACTGGGACAGCATGTTCTTCAGTTGCTGGCCGTTGCCGAACGCCGTTTCGTCGCCATGCAGGTCCATGAAGGTGTGCAGCGCCGTGGTCACCATCACCGGCGTGATGAAAGCGCCGAACAGGGCCACGCCGGGCCAGACATCGCGCCACAGGTTCGCCTCGATATTGAGGTGCATGATCCACAGGCTCGACAGCAGCAACATGCTGAAGCCGAACACGTAAAACTTTTTCGCCGCCGGACGGGTCTTCAGGAACCAGGCCTGGACGCAGAACACGGGCGCGGCCACCAGCAATCCGGCCGTTTGCACCCGGCCCACCACGTCCCAGGAAAATCCCAGCGCGCCCTGCATGAACACGGGCAGCATGTAGTTGTTCGCTCCCAGCACGAAGTAACCGAGGGTGAACACGCCGATCCCAGCCAGATAGCGGGGGATCATCAGGCGCTTGATCACCAGCAGCGGTTGCTCGTGGTGATACTGGTGGTGGCCGAAATAGTAGAGCGCCACGGCGCCCGTGACGATCGCCAGCAGCAGGGGCAGGCCGTTCGAATAGAAATCGTACGAGGCGCGCAGCAGCGCGTACAGGCTGAGGAAGGTGCCCGCCATCATCGCCACCATCATCATCGGATGGGCCTGGCTGCGTTTGTTGTGCGGGATCACATCCGACGGCAACACCAGGGTGCCAAGCGCGCCGGCCAGCGCCGCCAGCACCCCAAGCAGCACGAAGATGGCCGGCCAGCGCTCATGCGAGACCGCCAGCGAGGCCAGCCAGGGCGCCAGGCCGTTGCCCAGCGTGAGCGCGCCGGCAAAGGCAAGGATGCCGCGAAAGCGCCGCGGACTGGCTGGCAGCAAGGTCACCAGCACCCGCGCATTGGTCAGAAACGAGCCGCCGCCCAGGGCCATCACCAGGCGCCCGACCAGAAATTGCGGGAAGGAGTCGCTGGTGCCGCAGATGGCCGCGCCGACGATGAACACCAGCACGGAAACCTGGATGAAACCCCGCCAGCCCATCCGTTCGATCAGCCAGCGCTGCTTCGACAGGCTGGCGATCGCCACCACAGCATAGGCGATCGTCACCAGCGTGTATTCTTCGGGCGAGGCGCCGATCTCGCCGATGATGGGGCCGGCCGCAAAGACCAGCATCCCGCCCTGCAAAAATTCCAGGGCGCACAGCAGGAAGATGGTGGCCAGCAAGGTGCGCTCGTACGGGTGTTTGGCCGCACTCATCTCATTTGCCCTTGCTTGCCTTTGGCGGCGGCTGGCTGGACGCTGCCATTGCTGGCGGCAATCGCCTTTTGCACCAGGCTGTCGGCCTGCTCCAGTTCACGCTCGAACACCACCGTGGTGTAGGCCGGGCGGGTTGCCACGGTGTGCACCGCCACCGGGCCGCTGCGGTCGGCCGTATCGACTTCCACGTGCATCGACAGGCCCAGTTTCAGGGGATGGGCCGCCAGCTGCTTCGGATCGAGGGCAATGCGGATGGGCACGCGCTGCACCACCTTGATCCAGTTGCCGGTGGCGTTCTGCGCCGGCAGCAATGCAAAGGCGCTGCCGGTGCCGGCTTCCTGGCCGATCACGTGGCCCGTGTAGCTGACCGCCTTGCCGTAGACGTCGGCGGTCAGGGTGGCCGGCTGGCCGATGCGGATTTCGCCCAGTTGCGATTCCTTGAAGTTGGCGTTGACCCACATCTGCTCGGGCGGCACGATCGACATCAGGGCCGCGCCGGCGTTGACGCGCTGGCCCAGTTGCACGCTGCGCTTGGCGACCAGGCCCGAGACGGGCGCGCGCAGGGTGGTGCGCGCGTTGGCGATGTAGGCTTCACGCAGTTGCGCGATGGCGGCCTGCACGTCGGGGTGGCTGGTGACGCTGGTCTGGTCGACCAGGGCGCCGGCGCTGAGCAATTGTTGCTCGGCCACGCTCAGGGCCGCGCGGGCCGATTTCACGGCATCTTCGGCGTGGTGCACGTCCTCGCCCGAGATCGCGCCGCTTTCCGCCAGCCCCGTGCGGCGCGCCAGGTCGGCGTTTGCTTTCGCCAGGTCGGTGCTGCGCAAGGTGACGTTGGCCTGGAACTGGCTGGCGTTGGCGAACTGCACCCGCACCGCGCGCACCGCTTTGGCCAGCTGGGCTTCGGCCCGCGCCAGCGCCAGTTGCGCATCGGTTTCATTGAGCTGCACCAGCACCTGGCCGGCCTTGACGTAATCGGTGTTATCGGCGCCGATGGCCGTCACGCTACCCGTGATCTGGGGCGTGAGCTGCACCACATTGCCATCGACATAGGCGTCTTCGGTTTCCTGCTGGCCCGTAGGCGCCACGGTCAGCCACACGGCCACGGCCGCGCCGATCAGCAGGGCGCAGGCGACAGCGATCTGGCCGGGATGGATTTTTTTAGGACTTGTCTGCGTCATGATGCTCATTAGTAGAAGAATTGGAATAGCCGCCACCGAGCGCGCGCACCAGCTGCATGTCGAGCTCAAAAGCGCGCGTATCGAGCTCGATCTGGGCCCGCTGCTGCTGCAATACCTGGAGCTGGGTCGCCAGCACCTGCAGGTAGTTGCCGACCCCGGCCTTGTAACGTTGCAGCGACAGTTCATAGGCCTGCTCGGCGCTGGCCAGGGCCTGGGCCTGCAGCGTGTTGCGCGTGCTCAGCCAATCGATTGCCACCAGCTGGCTGGCGACGTCGCGCAGCGCTTCGATCAGGGTCAGGTTGTAGGCCTCGACAGCCAGGTCGTACTCGGCATCGCGCACGGCCAGGTTGCCGCGCAGCCGGCCGGCATCGAAGATCGGCAGGCTCAGCGCCGGACCAGCGCTGGCAAACGTGCTGCTCCCCTGCAAAAATTTGCTGAAACCCAGGGTCTGCAGGCCAAGCAGGCCCTGCAGGTTGATGCTTGGGTAAAACAGCGTCTTGGCGACATCGATCTCGCGCCGGCTCGACTCGACCCGCCAGCGCTGCGCCACCAGGTCGGTGCGCCGCGCCAGCAGTTCGCTGGGCAGCACAGTGGGTACACCAGCCGGCTTGACCGCCTGCAACTGGGGCCGGACAATGCTGGCGCCCCGGTCGGGACCGGCGCCCAGCAGAGCGGCCAGCTCGGTGCGCACCAGCGCGATCGCTTCGTCCAGCGCGGCGATATCAGCCTGGGCAACCGGAATCGCCAGCGCAGCCTGGCTGCGGTCGGCTTCCGAATCAATCTTCGCCCTGAGGCGCTGCTCAGTCAGGGTCAGCACCTGCTGGCGTTGCTTCAACACGTCCACCGCCAGGTCGCGCTGGGCGTATAGCTGCGACAGTTTCAGATAGGTGTGCGTCACGCCCACGGTCAGCACCAGCCGGGCCGCCTCGCTCTCGGCTTCGGCAGCTTTCTGGCGGCCTACCGCGGCATCGAGCGCGGCCTGGTTCTTGCCCCAGAAATCGAGCTCGTAGCCAAAGCCCAGGCTGGCCTCGTTGGACCAGCGCCAGTTACCGGCCAGCGGCGGCGGAATATTGCTGTTTTTACTGAACTCGACCCGGCTGCTGCGGGCGTTGGCGTTCACCTGCGGCAGCAACGCTGCGCCCGCAGCGGTGGCCGCGCCACTGGCCTGGCGCACCCTCGCCTCGGCAATGCGCATGGTTGGATTCGACCCCAGGGCCTCATCGAGCAACTGGTTCAGTTGCGCGTCGCCATAGCGGCGCCACCAGTCGCGCGCCGGCCACGCTGCCGGCGTCACCTGGGCCACGGACAGGGTGGTGGACGCTTTCAGGCGATCGGGATCTTGCAAATGCGCCTGCGGCGCCAAGCCGCCTTGACTCACACAGCCCGCTAACACGGCCGCGGCGCCGGCGATGACAGCGCCGCGCAGGATAGGTCTGTTGGGCATGATTTCTCCAAAATATCAAAGTTGCAGCCCCGATCCATCGAAGGCCACGTCGAACACACAAGTATGTGCCGCTCGCCGCCGCGTGGAAATCCATGGCTGAGGCGGGTGGAGGTCGATTTGGATCGATTTGGGGACAGCCGCTCGAACCCGGCTTGATCGCGCGCGCAATGTCGGCCATGGTGCTTCTCTTTCACCACGGAGTTGCAGCCATGTCAGAATCAGCAGCAGAGCAGGGCTTGCCCGACATCTTCGCGCCCGGCTTGCAGGTGGTGTTTTGCGGCCTCAATCCCGGCGTGGACGCGGCTGCCGCCGGCCACCATTTCCTGGGCCGCGGCAACCGCTTCTGGCCGGTGCTGCACCTGGCGGGATTTACCCCGTACCTGGTGGCGCCGCAGGACGACAAAAGCGTGCTCGCCTGGGGCATCGGTCTGATGGCGGCCGTGGCCCGCCCTACCCGGCGGGCGGACCAGGTCGGCGGCGCGGAATATGCCAGCGCGGCGCCGGCCCTGCTGGCGAAGCTCGCCTTGCATCAGCCGCGCTATATTGCCTTCCTCGGCAAGGCGGCTTACCAGAACATTGTTGGCAAACGCGAGGTGGCGTGGGGCGAACAGTCAGATTGTCTGGCCGGGACGCGGGTGTGGGTGCTGCCCAATCCCAGCGGCCTCAACCGAGGTTTCAGCCTGGCGCAACTTGTGCACGCCTACGCTGAGCTCAGGCGTGCTGCACAGCCGTAATGGGCTCCTGGGCAATCCGCTCGCGCAGGCGCGGCGCGACAAAGTCGAGAAAGGCGCGCAGTTTCAAGGGCAGTGGGCTTTGTCCCTTGTGCACCAGGCTGACAGGGAAGGGCTTGGACTCGTAGTCTTCCAGCACCACTTGCAGCGAGCCAGTGGCCAGCGCATCGGCCACCTGGTAGGACAGCACGCGCACCAATCCAACCCCCAGCACCGCTGCGCCAATGGCGGCCTCGGCGGTGTTGACTTCAAGGCGCGACACCACCGGCACCGACAGCGCCGAGCGGCCGCTGCCGAATACCCAGGCGCGGCGCGATTCCAGCACCTCGAAGCTGATGCAGTTGTGCGCCGCGAGATCGCGCGGCGCCGCCGGTACGCCGTGCCGGGCCAGGTAGCCGGGACTGGCGCAGACCACCGAATGCACCATGCCGAGCCCGGTGGCCATCATCGAGCTGTCAGGCAACTGGCCGATGCGCAGCGCGGCGTCGATCTGCTCTTCCATCAGGTGCACCACGCGGTCGGTCAGCACCAGCTTGATGGCGATCTGCGGGTACTGGGCCAGAAATTCAGCCACCACCGGCACCATGTGCAGACGACCGAACACGACCGGCGCGGTCACCACCAGTTCCCCCTTGGGGGTGGCGTATTCGCCGGTGGCGATGCGCTCGGCTTCGCCGACGTCTTCCAGGATGCGCCGGCAGGCCGCCACGTAAGCGGCGCCCGTTTCAGTGAGCGAGAGCTGGCGGGTGGTGCGCTGAAGCACGCGGGTGCGCAGATGCGCTTCCAGTTCGGCGATCTTGCGGCTGACGGTGGGGAGGGGTTTGCCGAGGCGGCGTGCCGCGGCTGACAGGCTGCCGGCGTCCACGACAGCAAGCAGCACGGCCATCGATTCCAGACGGTCCATCGAGACTCTCAAAAATTGGAAGTATGTTTTTCAATATTAGGGGATTCTCTTCCCAGGCGCAAGTGTCTACACTTGGTTTCTGACTGTGGAGAACGCGTATCCGTCGCATCTTCGCTCGCCATTCTGTTTTCCAGGGTGCGCTTCAAAAATAATCAGCAACATAGAAAAGACTCACCATGGACTCCCCTTTGAAACAAGCCGCGGCGCAGCCCGCCGCGCCAGCGCCGACGGTGTCGCGCGGCAAGATCGTCATGATGTCGATCATTGCCGGCGCGGTCATCACCAATCTGTACTGTATCCAGCCGATCCTGCCCCTGATTGCGGCCGACCTGCAGATTGACATCGGCACGGTCGACCTGGTCGCCAGCGTCGCGCTGCTCGGCTTTGCCGCTGGCCTGGGCCTGCTGCTGCCGCTGGGCGACCGCTTTGACCGGCGCAAGCTGGTCCTGATCCAGATCGTGCTGGCCTTCTGCTTCGGGCTGGCGGCCGCGCTGGGGCATGGCTTCTGGAACCTGATTGCCGTCTCCTTCGGCCTGGGCGCGGTGGCCTGCGTGCCCCAGCAACTGGTGCCGTTTGCTGCCGTGATGTCGGCGCCTGCCGAACGGGGGCGCAATGTCGGCACCGTGGTCAGTGGCATCATGGTCGGAATCTTGTTAGGGCGCACCGTCAGTGGCGCTGTCGGCGCCGTGTATGGCTGGCGCGCCGTGTATGGCGTCGAGGCCGCCTTCATGGTCCCCGTGTTCTTTGCCGCCGCCTTCCTGCTGCCCCGTGGCGTGCCCAGCACCACTCTGCCGTATGGCCGCCTGCTCGCTTCGATGTGGCCGCTGGTGCGCGATCATCGCCCCCTGCGCCAGTCGATGATCGTGCAGGCGCTGCTGTGGGCCTGTTTCAACGCCTTCTGGGTCAACCTGGCGGCACTGCTGGCCAGCAGCCGCTGGCACCTCGACAGCGCCTGGGCGGGCGGCTTCGGCATCATCGGCGCCGCCGGCGCGCTGGCGGCCTCGTATGGCGGCAGCGCCACCGACCGGATCGGCTCACGCAACGTCATCGGCGCCAGTATCGCGATTGTCGCCGGCGCCTACGTGCTGCTGGCCGGCGCCACCTCGTCCATGACCTTGCTGGTGATCGGCGTGGTGGTGCTCGATATCGGGGTGCAGGCCGGACTGGTGTCGAACCAGACCCGGGCCTTTTCAGTCGACCCGAAAGCCCAGGGCCGCCTCAACAGCCTTTACATGACCGCCACATTTGCCGGCGGCGCCGCCGGGGTGGCCGCCAGCGGCTGGCTGATGGTGCACTTCGGCTGGACCGGCGTTGCCATCTTCGGCATCGTGCTGGCCGCCGCCGCCGGCCTGATCCACTGGCTGGACGGACGCAAGAGCGCCGGCAGCCCAAGCATTGCATGAACTGTTTTCGACCTGTTTTTTAGCCGTAGTTTCAAGAAGGAGTACTATTTTATGAACCGCAACAAAATCCTGGTGGCCCTTGCCATCGCCGCAAGTGTGGCCGGCCTGAACGCTAGCGCCGCCGACACCTCGCCGAACGCGTATGGCAACAATGCGCCAGCGGGCAGCGCCGGCCGGGTCGTCGAGATCACGCCCGCCACCAAGTATGTCAACGTGACCGATGGCGATACCGTCACCTTCAAGATCGACGGCCGAGATTTCACCTGGACCTTCCATGTCCTGCACCAGGAAGGCGTGGTGCAGCTGTCCAGCATTCTGCCGCAGGATTTGCGCGCCGACGGTGTCAAGGTCTATGTCACGCCAGACCTGAGCTACCGTTAAACCAGCCACCCCAGACAATCAAAGGACTAAGCCAATGAACGTTAGTTTGGTGGTATTGGATGGGGTGCAGGCGCTCGACGTTGCAGGCCCATTGGATGTGTTCAGCGAAGCGAATCAATTCCTGGAAGCAGGGGATCGCTACAAGGTCACGCTGGTGGGCGCCCGCCCGGGCGCCGTCACGTGTTCGAGCGGGGTGGAATTCAAGGTCCAGCAGGGCTTTCGCGATGCGGTGGGCGAGCCCGACTTGCTGCTGGTGGCGGGCGGCCCGCGCTTTCCTGACTACCAGCCGGACGCCGATTTCACTGACTGGCTGCGCGGCCAGGCCGCAAGCGCCGTGCGCTTTGGCGCCGTCTGCAATGGCGTGTTTCTGCTGGCCCACACTGGCCTGCTGGCAGGACGGGAAGTGACGACCCACTGGCGCCATGCCGACCGGCTGGCCGAACAGTTTCCCGGCCTGAACGTCAGTCCCGACAAGATTTTTGTGCGCGACGGTAACCTGTTCACCTGTGGCGGGGTCAGTTCCGGCATCGACATGTGCCTTGCGCTGGTGGCCCAGGACTGGGGCCAGGAACTGGCGCTGAACGTGGCCAAGCGCCTTATCGTGAGCATGCGCCGCGAGGGCGGACAGTCGCAGCACAGTCCCTATCTGGCGGTGGAGCCGGAAGAGGACACGCTTGCAACCCGGGTGCTCAAATACGTCACCGAGCATATCGGGCAGGCGCTGACGATTGAAGAAATCGCCGACTCCATGGGCATCAGCCGGCGTACTTTTTCGCGCGCGTTTGCCAAGCATGCGGGCGTGACGCCGTCCGTATTCGTCGATCAGATCCGGGTCGACTTTGCCCGCAAGCTGCTGCAGGAAACGGCGCTGCCCCTGAAGACGATCGCCTTTCGCAGCGGCTTTCACAACGCGGTACAGATGCGCATGACTTTTGCGCGGCAACTTGGCACAACGCCGGCGATCTACCGGGAAGGGCTGCGCGCACACGAAGCGGCCCGGCGCCCGGCGCCGAATCGCCCCCGCACGAACGGAAACTGGACCGGCTTCAATACGTTTGGCCCGGCCTTGATGACAGCTTAGGAAAGAACCCGATGAGCAGTAATTTGAATCTGGCGCAGAATCTTGACGATTTCGAGGCGCTCTACATCCTGCTGGACGACTCGCACGCCGGCTTTGACGTGGCCCAGCAGCAGATCTTCAATTCACAGTTGTTGCTGCTGCTGTCGAACCACATCGGCGACATGACGGTGCTGCGCGACGCCTGCGCACTGGCGCGGGTCAAGGTGGAAATGATCCGGCCAGCGGCGGGGTAAAACCCAGGACCATCAAGCTGTCGGCGACATGCCGGCCGGCCTCTTGCAGGGCCGGCCGGCATTTTTTATAGTGCCTCTTCCGGCCAACGCTGCATGATGCTCTTGTAGCGCGTGTAGAAGCGCACCGATTCCTGGCCGTACTGGTGATGGTCGCCAAACAGCGAACGCTTCCAGCCGCCGAAGGAATGCCATGCCGACGGCACGGGGCTCGGGATGTTGATGCCCACCATGCCGACCTGGATCTGGCGCGAGAAGGTGCGTGCCGCCGCGCCGCTGCCGGTGAACAGGGTGACGCAGTTGGCCAGTTCGTGGGCATTGATCAGCGCAATCGCGCTGGCCAGGTCCGGCACCCGCACCACCGACAGCACCGGCCCGAAAATTTCATCCGAGTAGATGCTCATGCCGGGCTTGACGTCGTCAAACAGGGTGCCGCCCAGGAAGAAGCCCTGTTCGTGGCCCGGCACCTTGTGATTGCGCCCGTCCACCACCAGTTTGGCGCCGGCGGCGACACCGGCGTCGACATAGCCTGCCACCTTGCTGCGATGGGCGGCGTTGACCAGCGGTCCCATGTCCAGGTCCGGCTCCAGGCCGCCGCCGATCCTGAGCGTACGGACCCGCTCGGCCAGTCGCTTGACCAGTTCGTCGGCAACCGTGCCCACCGCCACCACCACGGAGGTGGCCATGCAGCGCTCGCCGGCCGAACCGTAGGAGGAGTTGACCAGTGCTTCGATGGCCTGGTTCATGTTCGCATCCGGCAGCACCACCAGGTGATTCTTGGCGCCGCCCAGGGCTTGCACGCGTTTGCCCAGGTGGGTGCCGGAGCGGTAGATGTGCTCTGCCACCGGGGTCGAGGTGACCGAGGTGATGGCCACCACGTCAGGATGGGCGATCAGCGCATCGACGGTGGCGCCGCCGCCGTGCACGATGTTGAAGACGCCCTTGGGAAAGCCGGCCTCGATGAACAGTTCGGCCACCCGCATCGATGCCTGCGGCGTGCGCTCCGAGGGTTTTAACACGATGGTGTTGCCGCAGGCGACCGCCAGCGAAAACATCCAGCAAGGAACCATCATCGGGAAGTTGAAGGGGCTGACGCCAACCACCACCCCAAGCGGCTGGCGCAGGTTCCAGTTATCGACGTCGCCGGCCACCTGGTCGGAATACTCGCTTTTGAGCAGGTTGGGAATGCCGCAGGCGAATTCGACCACCTCGATGCCGCGCATGACTTCACCTTTGGCATCCGACAGCAGCTTGCCGTGATCGCGCGTGACCAGTTCGGCCAGCTCATCGATGTGGCTGTCGAGCAGCGCCTTGAACTTGAACATCAGGCGGGCCCGTTGCAGGGGGGAGCTTGCGCTCCAGGCGGGAAAGGCCGCGCTCGCAGCTGCCACGGCGGCGGCCACATCAGCCGCCTCGCCCATCGGCACCTGCGCCGTCACCTGGCCGCTGGCAGGATCGAAGACATCTTCGAAGCGGCCGCTGAGGCCCGTGGCGCGCTGCCCGTTAATAAAATGGGCCAGCTCGCGCACACTGGCGCCGCCCTGATCGACCTTGCTCATACAACCCCCAATAAAAGAAAACGACAAATTCAAGCGGGTCCGGCGGGAACGCCGCGGACCTTCAGGTAAAACTATATGTCGTGGGGATTTGGCGTGGCTGGCGGGCTGGTGCGCTTTGGGGACATTCCCGGTGTGAATTTGGCCAAGCCGGGGCGCGGATTGCGTGGTCCGCGCCCCCTTCATACTAGGACTTCAGCAGCTTGAGCAATTCCCGCGCAGCGGGCCCCGACGAGGCCGGGTTCTGCCCGGTGACCAGCTGGCCGTCGACGATCGTGAACACCTCCCAGTTGGCGACTTTTTCAAAGTGGCCGCCCAGGCGCTTGAGCTCATCTTCGACGAGGAAGGGCATGACCTTGGTGAGGCCGACGGCTTCCTCTTCGTCATTGGTAAAGCAGGTGACCCGTTTGCCCTTGACCAGGGGTTGGCCCTGGTAGGTCGCCTTGAGCAGCACGCAGGGACCGTGGCAGACGGCGGCGACCGGTTTGCCGGCGTTGTAGAAAGCTTCGATCAGGGCGATCGAGTCCTTGTCATTGCTCAGATCCCACATCGGGCCGTGGCCGCCGGCGTAGAAGATGGTGTCGTAGTCGTCCGCCTTGACGCTGGACAGCTTGAGGCTGTTGGCCAATACCTTCTGGGTGGCGGGGTCCTGCTTGAAGCGGGTCATGGTGTCGGTCTGGTTCCCCGGATCGTCGCTTTTCGGATCGATCGGCGGCTGGCCACCCTTGGGCGAGATCACCGCAACCTGCGCGCCCGCGTCGGTGAACGCATAGTAAGGGGCGGTAAATTCCTCCAGCCAGAAGCCGGTCGGCTTGCCCGTGTCGCCAAGTTTGTCGTGCGAAGTCAGTACCAACAGGATCTTCATTGCGATTCTCCGTTCATCGATTGATTAAAAAGCCGCGGCGTTCAGCGGAAGCTGCGGAAGCTCTTCCTCAGTTCATCGGTGAAGGCTTGCGCTTGCTCCCAGGCGGCAAAGTGTCCCCCTTTGGGCAGGCGGTTGTAGTGCACCAGTTTCGGATAGGCTTTCTCGGCCCAGCTTTTGGGCGCCGCATAGATTTCATCGGGGAAGACGCTGACCGCCACCGGCAACGCCAGCTTCTTCGGCTCGAAGAAGTTGAGCTTGTTCTCCCAGTACAGGCGCGCCGCCGACAGACCGGTGCGGGTGACCCAGTACAGCGTGACGTTATCGAGCACGTCGTCGCGCGTGAGGCCCTCAACCTTGCCGTCGAACACGCGCGCAATCATCTCCTGGCTGGCGGCGTCGTGATCGAGCATCCATGCGGCCAGGCCGATCGGGGAATCGTCCAGCGCGTACAAAGTCTGCGGGCGATTGGCCATTTCCAGCGCGTAGCCGAGACCATGCTTGTAGAAGGTGTCAAGCTGGTCGAAAGCGCGCTTTTCGTCGGCGTTCAGGCCGGCCGGCGCCGGGTTGCCCAGTTTCAGGATATTGGCGATATCGTCCGGCACGGTGGCCGGCATATTGGTGTGGATGGCCAGCAGTTCGGGCGGCGCCAGCACGGCCATCTGCTCGGTGACCGCATTGCCCCAGTCGCCCCCTTGCGCCACGTAGCGCTTGTAGCCGAGCCGCTGCATCAGCACCACCCAGGCTTTCGCGATGCGCACCGGATCCCAGCCGAGCGCCGTCGGCTTGCCTGAAAAACCATGACCGGGCAGGGAGGGAATCACCACGTCGAAGGCGTCTATTGCGGCGCCGCCGTGGGCGGCGGGATCGGTCAGCGGCCCGATGATTTTGAGTTGCTCGATGATCGAGCCGGGCCAGCCGTGGGTGATGATCATGGGCAGCGCGTTTTTCTGTTTCGACTTGACGTGAACAAAGTGGATGTCGACGCCATCGATTTCAGTGACGAACTGGGGCAGGGCGTTCAGGCGCGCTTCCACCTTGCGCCAGTCGTAGCCGCCGGCCCAGTAGTTCGCCAGGTTCTGCATGGTTGTCAGCCGCACGCCTTGCGAATAGTCCGTCACCGTTTCGCGCGAGGGCCAGCGCATGGCCTTGATGCGGCGGCGCAGGTCCGCCAGTTCGGCGTCGGGCACATGCACCCGCAGCGTGCGGATGGCGCTTTTGTCGCCGCCAGGCGGCGCGCTAGCGCTCGTGACAGCCTGGCCTGCGGTCTCCGCAAGCAGGTCGCTGGCCACGCCGGCCGTGATGCCGGCGGCGGTGATATTGAGGAAACGGCGGCGCGACTGCATGGACCCGAGCGTATCACTGGACATGGGAACTCCCTTGTTGGAAATGCTTGACTACGGACGTCTGAAAGCGTGCGCGCCGCCCCTTGGCTTGCCGCTGCGCTGCACGTGAAATGCAAAGCGGTTGTGAAGGGATCTCAGTTGGGCAGGCCCAAGGCGGCGTTGACCAGCTGATGCGTGAAGCGGGCGTCGCCGGGACGCAGATCCGCCCCAATGTAGGCGGTAATTTCCTGCATCACCCAGGTATTCCCGTCCGGATCGCTGAACGAGGCATACGAAGCGTAGCTTTTACGTTCGGGATTCGGTCCCTTGATCCGTCCCTCGGGCCCGGCGCGATGGAAAATGCCACCGTCGTCATGAAACAGCTCACTGACCGCGACGCCGCGCTGGATCAGGTTTTCACGCGCGTCCTCGATGTCGGTGACGGAAACATGTAATTCCTTCACGGAGCCGGGCGTGCCAGAAGCGATTTGCGCGCCCAGCATGATCGACGTATCGGAACCGGGCGGCGTGAACTGCACGATGCGCACGCCGGTTGCGGCCGTGTGATCAATGTCGCAGTGCCATCCCAGGCGGCTGTAAAACGCTTTGGCCCGATCCACATCCGTCACCGGCAGGACGATCAGTTCGAGCTTCATTTTCACGGCTGCTGGCGCATCGCCAGGCATCACTGTACTTGCCATTTTGCGCGCTCCCCGGTGATGAGTTGCAAGTCAGTATAGGACATTTATTTTGCATGGGAAGTGCAAACCAGGGTCGCTTTTGGGCCACCAGGGCCACCTGTGCCCCGAGGCGCCGGCAGGGGGCGCCAATTCAAACTACACTGCGCGGACAAGGATCAGCATTCGACGTATAACAAGGGAGCAACCCATGCAGCGCACCATAGAATTCATCGCTTTGGCCATCGCAATTGCATGTGCCGGCGGCGCCGTTGCGCGCGAATCAGACAAAGGGGGCGATGGTAAAACCGGCCTGCCGGTCAAGCAGTTCGGCGCCATCCTGCTTGAGGACGCGAAGTGGCTGCCATTCCCGGCGTTTCCACCCGAGGCGCGCCTGGCCGTGCTGGTCGGCGATCCGTCGAAACCCGGGCCCTACGTGGTGCGGGTGAAGCTGCCGGGCGGCGTCAAGCTGATGCCGCACACGCACCCCGAGGACCGCATCTACACGGTGATCTCGGGCGTGTTTTACATTGGCCTGGGCAAGACGTTTGATGCGGACAAATTGAAAGCGTATGCGCCGGGTTCCGTGGTCATCCTGCCGGCCAATACGCCGCACTTTCACTGGGCCAGATCCGGTGAGTACCTGACCCAGGTGGCGGGCAATGGACCGCTGGGCATTCAGTACGTCGAGCCGAAGGACGATCCCCGCAACCATTAAAGCCTTTCAGGCGGTGCAAAGCAGGCGGCGTAAAACTGTTTTACGCCGGCCGGCGCACATTCATTGCGCGCTCCGGGCTGCGCGCTTAGATCCGTCCAGCCGCCGCCGCCTTTTGGGCGATGTCCAGATCCTGGGCCGTATCGCCCCCCGAGACGCCGACGGCCCCGATCAGGATGCCGTCGGCGGACACAATCGGTATCCCGCCGGTAAAGATCACCAGTCCGCCATTGCTCAAATCCAGCCCGGGAAACGGGCCGCCCGGCTTGCACAACTCGCCCAGCACCTCGGTGTTCTTGCCGAACAGGGCGGCCGTCCTGGCTTTCTTCAATGCCAGATCGATCGTCCCCAGCAGAGCGCCGTCCATGCCCGAAAACGCCTTCAGATGCGCCCCCGCATCCATCACCGCGATATTCGATGCCACGCCCAGTTCCCTGGAACGCGCTACCGCCGCATCCAGAATAGCGTGCGCCTGCTTCGACGAGATTTGCATGCTTGCTCCTTGTTTGCCGGGGTCCCCTGCTAAATATAGCGGGTGCTAGCACAATTGCCAGCAGCGCGGATGAGCGCAAGACGCACTCGCGGTCATCAGGCACGGCTATTTCTTTTGCGTGGACTGCATTGCGCTTCTGCGCTTGCAAGCCTACTCTGCTTCATGCGACCGCGTTTTCAAGTCGGCGACGGGCGTCGACTATTTTTCGCAGTGACTACCAAAGAGGGCAATCATGGCAAAGGTACTGGTACTGTATTACTCGACGTATGGCCATATCGAGCAGATGGCGAACGCAATGGCGGAAGGCGCACGCGCTGGCGGCGCCAGCGTCACCATCAAAAGGGTGCCGGAAACCGTGCCGGAAGATGTCGCCAGGAATGGTCATTTCAAGCTCGACCAGCAGGCGCAGGTCGTCACCGTCGATGAACTGCCCGACTATGACGCCATCATCATCGGTGCGCCCACCCGCTACGGCCGCATGCCCTCGCAAATGGCCAGTTTTCTCGACCAGACGGGCGGCCTGTGGGCGCGCGGCGCCCTGCACGGCAAGGTCGGCGCGGCTTTCACCTCGACCGGCACCCAGCATGGCGGACAGGAAACGACGCTGTTCTCCATCATCACTAATCTATTGCATTTCGGGATGGTCATTGTGGGCTTGCCCTACAGCTTTGCCGGGCAGATGACGCTCGACGAGATCACCGGCGCCAGCCCCTACGGCGCCAGCACGATTGCCGGCACCCAGGGTCAGCGCCAGCCGACCAAGAACGAACTCGACGGCGCCCGCCACCAGGGCGAACTGGTGGCCAGGACCGCGGGCAAGCTGTTTGGGTGAACGCTTGCGCTAGGCACTCGCTGGCGGCGGTCCCGTCACTGTCAGCATGGCATCGATCAGGGTGTCTAGCGACGCGCAGGCGAACACGACGATGTCGCCCGGGTGGCACAGGCTCAGCGCAAAGCGCAGGGCATGGCGCACGTCTAACTTGCAGTGACGCTGCGGGTGCCCGCCCTGGCACCGGCTCGCGCCCTCCAGGATCGCACGCGCGGACCGGCCAAGCTGCTCGGCGCCACCGGCCACGGTGCTTTCATACACCACCAGGGCGTCAAAGTCGCCCGCGCAGCGCTGGCCCAATGCCGCCAGCAGTTCGCTGCGCCGTTCACCAGCGCCGCTCAGCACGGCAATCTGGCGCCCCCGCACGCCGCCGTTCATACGCGCGACTTTGCGCGCAAAGGCCCGCGGCTCGCTGGCCAGGTCCGCAACCAGCCGAACGCCGCCGATGCGCACCGTGCGCCGCAGCGCCTGGGTTTGTCCGCCGTCCGGCGCTGCGCTGCAGGCGCGCCGTTCTGCGGTATTCTTCTCGAGATTCGCTGACATGTTCACTATTGCGCCGGCCTGGCTGACCCGACGGGTAGTCAAAAATCCATTGTAGAAAGATTGCCCCGGGACGGCGGTGGGTGCTTTTCTTTCTGCGCTGTAGGACGCGGTGCAGCAGGTTCCAGCGGCGCAGGCTGATCCTTGTGCGATTACTGGTCAGGCAGTCCGACAAGCAGGCCTCGTCGAACTTGACGTTGCGCCCCATCTTCCCTATTTTCCCCAGCCGCCTGAGCGGCCACTGCAGCGCGTTTCTGCAAGCGTTCAAGTTGTACCCGATAACCGGGCCACCGCTCATGCTTGCCTCGCACTGCGTATCGCGGTGCGGGCAAGCTTACTGCAAAAGATGGCGCGAATTTTCAGGTGCGCAAATCAGCGTTGACCGGCAGCCTGCTCGATCAGCTCCGCCACTTCGACCGGATGCGACAGCAGCGAAACGTGGCTGGCCGGAAGCTCGATGGTGCTTGCGCCCATGCGTTTCGCCATGAAACGCTCCAGCTCAGGGTTGATGGTCCGGTCGTTGCTGGAAACGGCATAAAAGCTGGGCTTGGAGCGCCATGCGGCGGCGGTGGTCTTCGCCTGCGTGATCGCCTTGCCGACGCGCTGCTGCACCGCATAGTAGTTGCGCGCCTCGGCAATGGGCAGATCGCCGGCGAAATCGTGCACGAAGGCCTGCTCGGACAGGGCGCCAAAACCATCGTTCTCCCATTTCAGGCCGGCGCCGGCTGGCGCGGTGGGGAATTTTTTGACCAGGGCGCCATAATCCTCGCCGGCGTCCGGCGCACGAGCCGCAATATAGACCAGCGCAGTCACTTTCGGATCCGTCCCGGCCTCGGTGATCACCATGCCGCCGTAAGAGTGGGCTACCAGTACAGTGGGCCCATCCTGCAGCGCAAGCACGCGGCGCACTGCATCGACATCGTCCTTGAACGACGTGGTGGGATTTTGCACCGCGGTCACGTGCAGGCCTTTTGCCTGGAGCAGGGGGATGACCTTGCCCCAGCTTGAGCCGTCGGCATACAGGCCGTGCACCAGCACGACATTCCTGACCTTGCCGGCGTCGGCCGGTGCCTTGTCGACTTCCGCTGCCTGCGCGCCGGTGGAAATGGCTGCTGCGAACATTAATGCAAAGGCGCTTTGAAGGATGGTTTTCTGATTCATGATGTTCTCCTGGAAGATTAGGGGGACAGTGGGGAGCACTGATCGGGTTCAACAAAAATTAAAAGGGTTTATCCTTGTCGGGATAGTGAAATCGGTGAGAAGCTCAGCCAATTGGCCGCCTCTCGCGGGTCCGGCCCTGTCGCAACTGGAAGTGCCAAATGGCTGGAACACAGGGACAGATTAGTTCGCCTCCGGGCTACTGAAAATCACACCTTCGGCTGACATACCAAGGCATACGGCGCCATACTTTGGTATGAATGCCGTGTCCGCGGTGATACCGGGCAATCCGCAAAAGGCGCGCAGGCCGCGTTAACACGACAAACAAAGCGCGGTGCGCAGCAAGGGCAGGCAGCGCCATCAGGGCGCCCCGGCCGCTGCTGCCGCGGCGCTGCGCGGCTTGCCCTCGACCGTGTCCTGGTCCCAGCCGCCGCCCAGCGCGCGGTACAGGGCGACGTGGGCCGCCAGCCAGTTCTCACGCAACTGCAGCACGGCGGTTTCAGCGCTGAAGGCGTTGCGCTGGGCGTCGAGCTCCTCGAGATAGGACGAATAGCCGTTGCTGTAGCGGTCGTGGGCGATGCGCAGGGCCGCTTCGGTCGCCACCCGGCGCGCATCGGCCTGATCGAGCTGCTCGCGCAGGCGCTGGACGGCGGTGAGGGCATTCTCGGTGTCGGCAAAGGCACTGCGCACTGCGGCCTCGTAGCTGAAGATGGCGCGGTCGCGCGCCGTGGCGGAAATGTCCGCTTCGGCGCGCAGGCGGCCGCCATCGAAAAGCGGGGCGAGGATGCTGCCACCGGCGCTCCACAAGCCGTAGGGTGAGCTGAGCAGTGTGGCCAGGCTGCCGGCGTAGCCCCCAAGCGAGGCCGTCAGGCGTACCGAGGGCAGCATCTGATCGCGCGCCACCGCCAGGCTGGCGTCGGAAGCAGCCACCGCGCGCTCGGCGGCGGCAACATCAGGCCGGCGCCGCAGCAGCGCCGAGGGCAATCCCGGTTCAATTGCCGGCGCCTGCAAGGCGGCCAGTTCAGCGCCGCGCGCAATCGGACCGGGATTGGCGCCGGTCAGCACATTCAAGGCATTTTCCTGCTCCGTGATGGCGCGTTCTAGCTGGGGCACGACGCCGGCGGTGGCGCGCAGTTCTGCCTGCGACTGGGCCACTTCCAGCGCCGAACTGTAGCCGACCGCGAACTGGCGCTGGGCCAGCGCGAGCGAGCTGCGGCGCGATGCCAGCGTGGCGCGGGCCAGCTCGAGCTGGGCGTCCAGGCCGCGCAGGGCCAGGTAGCCCGAGGCCGTGGTCGCGGCCACCGACAGCCGCGTTGCCGCGACGATCGCCTTCTGGGTCGCGTAGTCAAGCCGCGCCGCATCCGTCGACCTGGCCCGGGTGCCGAACAGGTCCACTTCGTAGGACGCTTGCAGATTTCCCTCAAACAGGGTGGCATCGACGGGGGCCCCGAACGGGCCGATCTGGCGCGCCCGACCCGGGTTCAAGGCTGCATCGAGGCTCGGTAATTCGCTTGCATGGACGATACGCTGGCGCGCCTGGTATTCCTGCAGGCGTGAACCGGCAATACGCACATCGGCGTTGTTCGCCAGCGCCAGATCAACCAGCCGGTCCAGCGCCGGATCGCCAAACGAGCGCCACCAGTTTGCCTCCACACGCGTCGCTGAACGTGGCCCGATCGGCGCCGTGCTGCGCCACGCGGCTGGTACGCTCAGGGTCGGGGCGGGCGCCTTGGCGACAGGAATGGTGCAGCCGGCCAGCAGGGCTGCGGCACAGGCCAGACCAGGCAGGGTGCAGCGGCGTGGCGCTCTCATGGCTTTACCCCGGCCAGGGCAGCTGTTGCGGATGGGGCAGCAGGCGCCGTATCCACGCTGGCGACCACCGACATGCCGGGGCGCAGCCGCGCCTGCAGTGGCTGCGCGGGGTCGATGGCGATCCGCACGGGGATGCGCTGGGCGATCTTGACGTAGTTGCCGGTGGCATTGTCCGGCGCCAGCACGGAAAATTCGGAGCCGGTGGCCGGCGCAATCTGTTCGACGTGGCCGCGCAGCATCGCATGGTCGAGCGCATCGACGCTGAAGCTCGCAGGCTGGCCCGTCACAATCCTGGCCATCTGGGTTTCTTTCATGTTGGCGATGACCCACATGGTTTTTGGCACCAGCGCCGTGAGCTGGCTGCCTGCATTGACAAAGGCGCCCAGGCGCACCGTCACCTGGCCCAGCTGGCCATCGCGCGGCGCCGTGATGCGGGTGTTGTCGAGATCGATTTCGGCCAGGTGCACCGCCGCCTCGGCATTTGCGACCGCCGCTTCGAGGGCGGCATGGTTGACCTCGACGGAGCGCAGACTTTGGCGCGCGATGTCGAGCGCTGCCGCCGACTGGTCGACCGCAGCTACGGCCTGCACACGCCCGGCCCGCACTGCGTCGCGCTCCCGCGCTGACAAGGAACCGTCCGCTGCCAGCTGTTCCACCCGGCCCAGGTCGGCGTCAGCACGGTCTGCCTGGGCCCGCGTATTGGTCACTGAGGCCTGCCCCTGTGCAATCGTGGCGCGCGCCGTATTGCGGCTCTGGGCAAAATTCGCCAATGCGGCGCGCTGGGCCGCGAGCTGGGCCAGCGCCTGTTCCAGCCGCTGGCGGAAAATGCGTTCGTCGATCCGCATCAGCAACTGGCCCCGGTGGACCATCTGATAGTCCTGCACCTCGACCTCGACGACGTAACCGGACAGCTGTGGACTGATGAGCGTGACCTGGCCGCGCACGGCGGCGTCATCGGTGCTTTGTACCGGGCTGCGGAAAGGCGGCAGGCGCCAGGCATACAGCACCAGGAAGATGGCGCCGATGGCGACAAGCGCGCTTAGCAGGCTGCCGGCAAGGGTGTTGCGGCGGGAAGTGGCTGGAGTCGTCATGATGGGCCTCGGGTTGTGATGTTCAAGGTTGGGAAGCTGGGGCCGGCGCCGTCATGCTGGTCCAGAGCGCGCGGCCGGCGAGCGACGCCGCCAGCAGCAATGCGATCAGTGCGATGACCATCGAGACGTCGTTGTAAGCGAGAATATTGGCCTCGCGCGCAACGCTTGCCGCCAGTGCGCCAGCGCCCAGCTGCATTCGTGCAAGCGGGTCGGTAACCGTGAGCGCCAGCGCGCTGCCGCTATGGGCGATGCGCGCCGCAACCGCCGGGTCCAGCGCCGACAGGTGGTCGGCTAACACGGCGCTGTGGTACTTCACGCGCACCATCTGGAAGCTGCCCACCAGTGAGGTGCCGATCAAGCCGCCCAGATTTTGTGTCAGGCCGAACAGCACTGAAAAGCTGATCAGGGCCGATGGATTGGCGATGACCGAGCCGATCAGCTTCAACAGAGTGGGCGCGAGGAACAGCACCCCGCCAAACGCAAGCAGCGACTGGCTGAGGATCATCTGGCCCGGCCGGGTCAGGTTGTTTGCATGCATGTCCATCCAGGCCGAGCCTGCCATGATGAGCAGGGCGGCCACCTGCACCGCCACCAGCCGGGCCGGGCGCACCACCAGCACGGCGACCACAATGGCGGCGATACTGCTGGCCAGCACCGCCGAAAACAAGGTGCGCATTTCATCGTTGTTCAGTCCCGCCAGGCGCAGCATGCCCACTGCGGTGACGCCCTGCTGGGCCAGCACGATGCGCACCATCACCAGGGCACAGGCCGTCATGGCGATTTCGCCCATGCTCAGCCAGTGCAGGTCCAGCAGGGGTTCGGCGCGATGGCGCTCGTGGCAGAAGGCGGCGGCCAGCAGCGCGATCGAAGCGGCAAGCGCCACGCCGATCCATTGCTGGTCGGTCCACCACAGCACGCGGCCAAACGTCAGCGCCGCCGCAAGCAGCGCCATGCCAGGTGCAAACAGCAGGAAAGTGAAGAAATCGGGCAGCCGGAATGCCCGTGAGCGGTCGCCCTCGGGCAAGGGCAAATGCAGTACGGCGGCAAAGGTCGCCAGCGCCAGAGCCAGTTCAAAGAGATACAGGCCGCGCCATGCGGCCAGGTGCAGCAGGCTGGCGGAAAATACGTAAGCGATCGGCGTTGGCAGCTGGGTTACCCCCGCGTAAATCAGCACCGCCAGCATGCGCCGCTGGCCGCTGAATCCCTGCAGCATGTAGTACAGGCCCAGCGTGGACAGCGCCGCGGCGGCCATGCCGTGGGCGGCGCGCACGGCAATCGCCGAGCCGAGATCGCTGACAAACAGGTGTGCGAAAGTGATGAGTGCGTACAGGGCCAGGAAAGACAGGGTGAAACTGCGCAGGCCAAACTGCTGGCGGAATTTCACCAGTAACAGGTTCATCGATACGTTCCCCATCACATAAGCGGCCGGTAACCAGTTGATGTCGGCCTGGAATGCGCTCAGCGTGCCCTGCAGGTTGACCAGGTTGACGGTGGCCAATGCATTGCCCAGGCCGCCCGTCAGTGTCACCAGCAGTCCCACTGCAAAATAGGCCGCGCGACGGGCCGCAGTGTGCGCGGGCGAGGAAGGGCTGCCGGGCATGATCGGCCGTTCATCGGGCGACCAGTCGCGGGCTGCGTAGGGTGACGATGCGCTCATGTTGGCTCCTGTGCACCCGCCTGGTAGCGGATGGGCTTGACGAGCGCCTGACGGCGCCCTGGTCGTGACCGGGTTGGCTGAAGAACTCAGCCAACCAGCGGCAGCAGCTCCTGCTTGACGGGAATGGCAATCATGGTCGGGCCATCGTGCGCCAGCGCTTCGGCGAAGGCGGCCTTGATTTCCGCCACTGTGCCTGGCGTCACCGCGCGCATGCCAAAGCCGCGTGCGCTGGCGGCCGGATCGAGGCCGGGCAGATCCAGCGCCGGCACATTTGGCGTGTGTTCAAGTTCCGCGAAGCGCTTCAGGATCGCGTACTCGGCATTGCAGGGGACGATGTAGACGATTTTCAGTTTGTGCTGAACTGCGCTGTACAGGCTCTGGATCGAGTACTGCAAGGAGCCGTCGCCGATCACGGCCACCACCGGTCGCTTGCCGCCGGCATGCCGCTCGGCCAGGGCCACCCCGACCGCGGCCGGGGTATTCCAGCCGAGGCCGCCGCTGGCGTAGGTGTAATAGGCGTCCGGCGCCTGGATCGGCCACCAGCGTAGCAGCTCGGCGTAACTGGACGGGGTCTCCTGCAGCAGGATCGCGTCATCAGGGCGAATTGCGGCCAGCGCGGCGAAGACTTCGCGCGCCGTGACGGGGCTGTTTTCCTGGGCCGGCAATTCGGGCAGGGGTATGGCAAACGGCGCGCTTCTCTCGTGTTTGTGCGGCAGCAGGGCGGCCAGGCCTTCCAATGCCAGCCTGGCGTCCGACAACAGGCTGTCTCCAACCACGGCGCTGGCGGCGTCGGCGGGATCATTGGTGATGTGCAGCAGCGCGGCGCCCTCCGGCAGGTAGCTGCCGGGCACATACGGGTAGTAGCGGAACACCGGCGCGCCCACCACGATCAGCAGGTCGTGGCCCTTCAGCCGCTGCGACAGCGGACCGATCGCCATCGGCAGGGGACCATGGTATTGGGGATGGGTTTGCGGGAACGGGGCGCGCTCCGATAGCGGCGCTTCGAACACGGGCAATTGCAGCTGCTCGGCGAGGCGGATGGCCGCGTCCCAGCCACCGGAGCGCGCCACTTCCTGTCCCAGTACCAGCGCGGGCTTGCGGGCGTGGCGGATCCGGTCGGCAAAGACGGCAAGCTGATCAGGATCGGGCGCATAGCGTGTGCTGGTCATGCGGAGCAGGGCGTCGCCCAGGGCGGGCTGGTCCCAGTCGTCCATCGGGATCGACACGAACACGGGGCCGGCCGGCGGCTGCGAGGCAATTGCATAGGCGCGCATCAGGGCGGCGGGGACGTCCTGGGCGCGGGCAGGCTGGAAGGACCACTTGACCCAGGGCCGCGGCAGCATGGTCTCGTCGCGGTTGGTCAGCAGTGGCTCGCCAAGCAGCATGTCGCGGGTTTGCTGGCCGGCCGTGATGATCAGCGGAGTCTTGTTCTGGAATGCCGTGACGATATTGCCCATGGCATTGCCCAGACCTACCGAGCTATGCAGATTGAGCAGCACCGGGCGCCCGCTGGCCTGGGCAAAGCCGTCGGCCATCGCGACAGCGCTGGCTTCCTGCAGACCCAGTACATAGGTGAAATCAGATGGAAAATTCTTCAGGAAAGGCTGCTCGGTCGATCCGGGATTGCCGAAAATCGTGGTCAGCTTCAATTTGCGCAGCAGTTCGTAGGTGGCCTCGTAGACAGTCTGGCCGGTAGGGGAAGAGGACATGATTTTTCCTTTTAATGTAAGTGGGGGAGATCAGGCGACCAGCGAGGCGCCGTGGGGCACGCAGATCAGTTTCTTGTTGATGAATTCCTCGATGCCCAGCTCGGACAATTCCTTGCCATAGCCGGAGCGCTTGATGCCGCCAAACGGCAGGTCGGGGGCGCTGTACGAGGGATAATTGATGAACACCATGCCCGTCTCGATGCGGCTGGCGACGGTCTTGCCATGCTCGATGTCAGTGGTATATATCGAGCCGCCCAGACCGTAGGGCGAATCGTTGGCCAGCGCCACGGCCGCGTCTTCGTCCGCGACGATGAATAACAGGGCGACCGGCCCGAAAAACTCCTGGCTGTAGGCAGGATTATCGGGACCGATGTCGGTCAGGATGGTGGGCTCCATGAAAGCCCCCGCGCCGCCCAGGCGGTGTCCGCCCAGCAGGACCCTGGCGCCGTGTTGCGTGGCTGCTTCCAGCTGGCGCAGGATCAGCTGCAGCGCGGCTTCCGATGACAGCGGACCCAGACCAACGCTCTCGTCGAAGGGATCGCCCACTTTGAGCGCGGCGGCCGCTTCGGTGAAGGCGCTGACAAAGCGCTCACGCATGGATTCGACGACGATGAAGCGCTTGGCGCCAATGCAGGTCTGGCCGTTGTTGCCGAATCGCCCAGCCATTGCCATCCTGACGGTGAGGTCCAGGTCGGCGTCGGCGAGCACGATGAAGGCGTCGCTGCCGCCCAGTTCCATGGTCGACTTCTTCAGATTGCGCCCGGCGCGCGCCGCCAGCGCTTCACCGGCGCGCTCCGAGCCGGTCAGTGCGACGCCCTTGATGCGCGGATCGTCGATCAGCAGGCCGACCTGCTCGTTGGAGAGGAACAGGTTGCTGTACACACCTTCCGGAAACCCGGCTTCGTGCAGGATGCGTTCAAACGCGAGCGCGCACTGGGGCACGCCGGGCGCATGCTTGAGGAGCACCGTGTTGCCCGACATAAGATTGGGGCCGGCGAAGCGCGCCAGCTGATAGTAGGGATAATTCCAGGGCTGGATGCCGATCAGCACGCCGATCGGTGCATATTCGATGTGCGCCTCGCCGGCGCCCGAATCGATCTGGATTGGCGCGAGGAAGGTGGCGGCGTTGTCGGCGTAATACTGCAGGATGGAGGCGCTGAGCAGGACTTCGCCATGGCTCTCCTCGATGCGCTTGCCCATTTCCAGTGTCGCCAGGCGGGCCAGCGCATCTTTTTGCTCGAGCATCAGTGCGGCGGCGCGGCCCATGCACGCGGCGCGCTCGGCCAGCGGCATCACGGACCACACCTTGCGGTAGGCCAGTTCAGCTGCGGCCAGGGCGGCGAAAGCCTCCGCATCGCTGTGTTCGGTGAAACTTCGTAGGTGCTCGCCCGTGGCGGGGTTGACTGTCTGGTATGGCATCGTGCTCTCCTTGCGGCCTGCTGGCCCTGTCGTGATTGAAAATTCCGAAGCGTTCGGAACACAGGACAAGATTAGTGCGCTGGAGAGGCGCTGAAAATCATACCTTCAGTTGACATACCCAAAGCACGCGGGGTCATACTTTCGTATGGGGAGGGCAGGCACGCCAGGACGAGCGGGTGCACGGCTGCACGCCGCAGCGAACGCAGCTTTGCAATCAAGTGGGTAATGCGGCTGTGCGCCCGTCTCAGGCCGGTGTAGCGCCGGTGGCGGCGATGCAAGCGGCGAGCGCCTCGGCGTCGACCGGCTTGCCGAGAAAGCAGGCGGCGCCGCTGCGCAAGGCGCGGGCGCGCAGCTTGTGGTTGTCCGGCAAGGCAGTCATCAGGATGCAGGGCGGGCTGGCGGCGCTTGCGCGCAGATGGTCCAGCAGCTCGAATCCGTCCATGCCGGGCATGTTGACATCGCTGACCACGCAATCGATCCCCTCGACCCCGGCCGCCAGCAATGCCTGCGCGCCATCGTACACGGTGACACGGTAGCCATAGGAGCGCAGCAGGGCGTGCAGCCCGACGCGGACATCGGCATCGTCGTCAACCAAGGCGATGTGGGGGGCGGGGCGGTCAGGATGATTCATATTGCCAGCATACTGCCTGCGGCGCACCGGCGAAATCATACCTGTGTATGGCCGCAAGCCCTCATCTGCCTTCCTCGTCACCCGACGCCGGCTGCAGGGCCCCGGCCATGCGTACCAGGTCGGCAAAGGTGCGCGCTTCCATTTTGCGCATGGCGTTGCCGCGCTGGATCTTGACGGTGATCTCGCTGGTGCCAATTTCTCCGGCAATCTGCTTGTTCATCAAGCCGCTCACGGCCAGCGCCATGACCTGGCGTTCGCGCGGGGTCAGGGTGGCGTAACGCGCCTCCAGCGCGCGGCCGGCGTCGCTGCGGGTGCGCTGCGCGCGGTCACGCTCGATGGCATGCTGCACCGCGTCGAGCAGATCCTGTTCGCGCAGGGGCTTGGACAGGAAGTCCACCGCGCCGCCTTTCATCGCCCGCACCGTCATTGGAATGTCGCCAAAGCCGGTCATGAAGACCAGCGGCAGGGTGACCCCATCACGGTTCAGCTGGGCTTGAAAATCGAGCCCGCTGGCCGCCCCCTGCAGGCGCACGTCGAGCAGCAGGCAGCTGCACACGTCCGGGCGGGGCGCCTGGGCGAATTCGTCGATGCTGGCAAAGCAGGCCACCTCCATGCCGACCGAACGCAGCAGGCGCGACAGGCTGTCGCGCACGTCGGCGTCGTCGTCGACGACATACACCCGTTCAGGGAGCGCGCTGGGCTTGTCGCTGTTCATGCGTCTGATTCTCCTCGATGGCAGGCAGATCGATACTGAAGGTGCAGCCTGGCGGCGTCGCCTGGGCGCCAATCTGGCCGCCATGCTGGTCGATGATGGAGCGGCAGATCGACAGGCCGAGACCCATGCCGTCCGCCTTGGTGGAAAAGAAGGGCGCGAACAGGCGCTCCGCATCAAGCTCGGCGATGCCCGGCCCCCAGTCGCGCACACTGATGCGCACCCGCGCGCCCTCAGAGCTGGTACGAAGTTCAAGCCGTGAGGCGGCGCTGGAGGGCAGGGCGCCATCCATCGCCTGCAGGGCATTCATGAGGAGATTGATCAGCACCTGCTGCAGCTCGACGCGGTCGCCTTCCACCAGCGGCAGGCCGGGATCAAGTTCGACGCGCAGCTCGGTGCTGCGCCGCGCCAGCTCGCGCTGCAGTATTTCAAGGGTGTCCTCGACCAGGGCGTTCAGATCGAGCGCGACATATTCCGGCTCGGCGCGGCGCGCCATCGCGCGGATCCGGGCAATCACCTGGCTGGCGCGCTCGCTGGCCTGCACGATGCCGTCGAACGCCGCCCTGGCCTCGGCAATATCAGGTTCGCCGCGCGCCAGCCAGCGCCGTCCCGCCTGCGCATTGGCGGCAATGGCGGTCAGGGGCTGATTGACTTCATGCGCCACCGAAGCGGCCAGTTCGCCCAGCATGCTGACCCGGCTGGCATGCGCGAGCTGAACCTGAGAATCATGCAGCCGCTGCTCGGCCTCGAAGCGCTCCGTGAGATCGGTGACGGCGCCCAGGTACTCGCAATTGCCCTGGTCGTCAAAGGACGGCTCGGCCAGCACGTGGACATGGCGCAGCGCGCCGCCTGGCAACTGCACGCGGTGTACCAGGTCGAGCGGCCCGCCGCAGGCCAGCGCCAGTGCGAAGGCCTCGCGCACCAGCGGACGGTCTTCGGGCAGGGTGCGCTCCAGTATCATCACCCGGGTCGGCACGGCTTCGTCCGGGTAGCCGAAGATCCGCGCCGCCTCGGTCGACCAGACCATTACGCCATCGTCCGGCCGGATGCCGAAGCTGCCGGTGTGGGTAAGGTGCTGTGCGCCCGCCAGGAAAGCCTGGCTGCGGCGCAGCGCCTGCTGCCGCTGGCGCAAGCGGTCGACCGCTGCCTGCCGCTGCAGCGCCAGGGCTGTGACGATAAGCTGGGCGGCCACGCTGACCATGGCCCGCCCCAGCGAGGCAGGCAGGAGCTCCGTGCCATGCTCCAACAGGTAGGCGGCCAATGTCAGGCCAATCGAAACGCCGCACAGCGCCACCATGCGCGCGCGCGGCCACAGCGAGGAAGCTTGCAGCAGGACGACCACGTACATTACGGCGATTGCGCTGTCGAGATGGGTGAAGCTGTCCACCACGAAGATCGCAGCGGTCAGCAGGATCAATGCAGCGGAATGCAGGCGATGGCCGCGCTGGCCAGGACGGCGGAACATTGTCAGAGGCTCCAGTTTTGAGCCAGTTTATACCGGTCTGGGCCGGAAGGTGCTGCTGCCGGGCTGGCCTGGCATGTTTTCATCTCTGGCTGGACGCCGGCACACATCGTTTTCGAGAAAGAGATCGGAAAGCTCTTTTCTTCCTCCTCCAGCAGTTAATGATGAACTCTGCAAGCTAAATTCGTTGCCTGGGCAAAAATCTACTTGACAATCATTGCCTAGGCAATAGAATGAACGCATCAAACCGGAGGCATCATGAATTCGAAACAGCAATTTGAATGGAACAACATGGCAGGGGGCCTGCTCGGCTTCATGCTCAATGAAACGCGCAACGCCAATTTTGCCCAGATTGAAAAGGAGTTGGCGCCCTTGAATATCACCTCGGCACAGTTCAAGATCATCATCGGCATTGCCCATGAGCGTGCCAGCACCCTCAGCGAATTCGCCCGCTTCTTCGACTACGATCCGGGCGCCATGAAGCGCCTGATCGACCGGGTCGAGGAAAAGGGCCTG
>JBJMVV010000122.1:0-2833 GCA_045810505.1 Massilia sp. | reverse complement strand
GGTGCTGTGCCTGATTTCTGGCGGCGGATCGAGCCTGCTGGCGCTGCCGGCCGATGGCGTGACCTTGGCCGACAAGCAGGCGCTCAATACGGCGCTGCTCAAGAGCGGCGCCACCATCGCGGAGATGAACTGCGTGCGCAAGCATCTGTCCGCCATCAAGGGGGGACGCCTCGCGCTCGCATGCGCGCCCGCGCGCGTGGTCACGCTGCTCATTTCCGACGTGCCGGGCGACGATCCCTGCGTCGTCGCCAGCGGTCCGAGTCTGCCCGATGCAGGCACCTGCGAGCAGGCGCTCGCGATCCTGCGGCGCTACCGCATCGAACTGCCTGCCCATGTCGAGGCGGTGCTCACCAGCGGTGATGGCGAAACGCCCAATCCGGGCCATCCCGCCTTTGTCCGCAACAGCGTCCACACCATTGCATCAAGCCGGATTGCACTCGATGCCGCGGCGGCTGCGGCGCGTGCGGCCGGCATCACGCCCTACATTTTGGCTGACGACATCGAAGGCGAAGCACGCGACATCGCCCTGATGCATGCGTCGCTGGCGCGCTCGGTCGTCCGCTACGGCACACCGTTCCAGAAGCCTTGCGTCATTTTGTCGGGCGGTGAAACGACAGTCACGGTGCGCGGCCACGGCAGGGGAGGGCGCAACACGGAGTTCCTGCTGGCGCTGGCCCTGGCGCTCGACGGCCATTCCGGCATCCACGCCATCGCCTGCGACACCGACGGCATCGACGGCTCGGAGGACAACGCCGGCGCCTTCCTCGCGCCCGACAGCCTCGCACGCGCGGACGCACACGGTTTGCGTGCGCGCGCCATGCTGGACAATAATGACGGCTACAGTTTTTTCCAAGCGCTGGGCGATCTGGTCGTGTGCGGACCGACGCTCACCAACGTCAACGATTTCCGCGCCATCCTGATCGTATAAGGGAGGTGCAGCGAAAGGATCTTCATGAGCACCCTCGTTTATACCCACCGCGACTGCTTCCGCCACGATCCCGGCAGCAGCCATCCCGAGTCGCCGGCGCGCCTGCAGGCCGTGCTGGACGTCCTCAGCGCACCCGGTTTTGAAAGCCTGGAATGGCGCGATGCCCCGATGGGCACGCGCATGCAGGCCATGCTGGTGCACGACGAGGCCTTCGTCGATGCGATTGCCGACGTCGCGCCCGAGAGCGGCCGCGTCGCCCTCGACGGCGGCGACACGGTGATGTCGCCCGGCTCCTGGGACGCCGTGATGCGCTGCATCGGCGCCGCCTGCGCCGGGGTCGACGCCGTGATGGCGGGCGAAGCGGACAATGTGTTCTGCGCCACCCGTCCCTGCGGCCACCACGCCGAACCGGATCGCGCCATGGGCTTCTGCATTTTCAACCAGGCCGCGATCGCCGCCGTCCACGCCCTGCAGAAGCACGGCCTCGAACGGGTCGCCGTGGTCGACTTCGACGTCCACCATGGCAACGGCACCCAGGAAGCCTTCTACGCTCGCCCGGAGCTGTTCTACGCCTCCAGCCACCAGTCGCCCCTGTACCCCGGCACGGGCGCGGCCAGCGAGCATGGCGTGGCCGACAATATCGTCAACGTCCCCCTGCCGCCGGGCTGCGGCTCCCGCATGTTCCGCGAACGAACCGCAGCCGAACTGCTGCCGAAACTGCGCGCCTTCCAGCCGGACTTCATCATCATCTCGGCCGGTTTCGACGCCCACCGGCTTGACCCGCTGGCGGGGATGAATCTGGAGGACGATGATTACCGGTGGGTGACGGAGGAATTGATACAGATTGCAGAGGAGTGCTGTGCAGGGCGTATCGTATCGGTGCTGGAAGGTGGCTACAGCGGGGAAGGGCTCGCTGGCGGGACTGCTGCGCACGTGAAAGCGCTGATGTCCTAGAAAGAAGGGGGGGCTGGCCCTGCGGGCCTGTCCCCATTTAACTATGCTGCAGATCTAAGAATGGGGACAGGCCTGCAAGGCCAGTCCCCGATGCTTTTTTGCGCCCCCCAAAAAAAAGCCGCCAACTTTTTAAAGAAGGCGGCAAATATACTTCGGAGTGAAACAAGCCCACTCTGCCCGTCACGATTGTGTAAATCCTTGACGGCCGTCAAGAATCCCCAACTCCCCTGATTCCTGGCGTCGGCGGCGGGATCAAGGCGCCGATCAGGCGCGCGCCGTCCTCGAGCAAAAATTGGCGAAACGCCGAAGCCACGGGCGGCAGGCGCTTGTCGATGCGGTGCACGATGTACCAGTTGAGCATCAGGGGGAAACCCTGCACCGGCAGCACGACCAGGCTGCCGGTTTTCAGTTCCTGCCCGATGGTGTGGGCCGACAAAAAGCCGATGCCCATGCCGGCAATGATGGCCTGCTTGATGGTTTCCGTGCTGCGGATTTCCATCGCGATGTTCAGCTCGCGCATGTATTCGCCGAAGCCGTCGCGCATCGAGTACCAGGTGTCGGAACCCTTTTCGCGCACCACGAAATCCTCCTTGACCAGCGCTTCCATCGAAATGCGCTTGCGCCCCGCCAGCGGGTGATTGGGCGCGGCCACGATCACGTAGGGATGGGGCGCAAACGCTTCGTTGAGGGTGTCGAGGTCGTGCGGCGGGCGCACCATGATGGCCAGGTCGGTCAGGTTGTTGCTCAATTGCCCCAGCAGCTGTTCGCGATTGTGCACGGTCAGGTTCAGCTTCACGCCTGGATGGCGGCGCGCGAACTCCACCAGCAAATGGGGAAAGAAATAGTCGCCGGCGCTGATCACGGCCACGTTGAGGTTGCCGCCGCTGATGCCCTTGAAGTGGGCCAGCGCCTGCTCGGCGTCCTGGAACTGCTTGATGATGGCGCGCGAGT
>JBJMVV010000121.1:0-18538 GCA_045810505.1 Massilia sp. | reverse complement strand
CCGTTTCGACATCGAGATCGAGGAAGACCTGATCGAGGAAGTGGCGCGCGTCTACGGTTTTGAAAACATCCCCGCGCTGCCGCCGGTGGCGCCGTCCGCCATGCTGATCGCGCCGGAAAACCAGCGCTCCCTGTTTGCACTGCGTCACCGCATGGCCGATCTCGGTTACCAGGAAGTGGTCAACATGAGTTTCGTCGACAGCGCCTGGGAAGCGGACTTTTCCGGCAACCATGCGCCAATCAAGCTGCAGAACCCGATTGCCAGCCAGATGAACGTGATGCGTTCTTCCCTGATCGGCAGCCTGGTCGCCAATGTGCGCTACAACCTGAACCGCAAGGCCGGGCGGGTGCGCGTGTTTGAAATCGGCGCCGTGTTCCATCGCAATGAAGCCGCGCAGGATGGCCCGCTGGCTGTGGCCGGTTTCGACCAGCCCAAGCGCCTGGCCGGCATGGCCTACGGTCCGGCGCTGGACGAGCAGTGGAGCGTGCCGACCCGTGCTGTCGATTATTTCGATGTCAAGGCGGACCTGGAAGCCATGTTCGCGCCCGTCGCCCTGCGCTTTTCGCCTTTGAACCATCCGGCCCTGCACCCGGGCCGCTCGGCCAGTGTCGAGGTCGATGGCAAGGTGGTGGGCTTCATCGGCGAACTGCATCCGAAGTGGCTGCAGAAATACGAGTTGCCGCAGGCGCCGGTGCTGTTCGAGGTCGATGCGGTTGCACTTCAACAACGCCCAGTGCCGCGCCACACGGATATTTCCAAGTTCCCCGGCGCGACCCGCGACTTGGCCCTGGTGGTCAAGTCGACCGTCACGGCCCAGCAGATGCTCGACGTATTCCGCCAGGAAAAGGCGAACAATCCTGCTGGCAACATCGTGCAAGCCATTGTTTTGTTTGATGAATATCGCGGTAAAGGTCTGCAGGAGGACGAAAAAAGTCTTGCTTTCCGCTTTGGCTTGCAAGATACTCAAAGCACCCTGCAGGACGATGTCGTCGATGCTGTAATGCATGCGATGGCTGAGGCTGCAAGAGAACAATACAACGCGATCAAGCGTGCATAACGATTTTCGAATCGACTCCAGGACTGATAAGGCAGGGCTGAAAATTAATAATAACGACGTGGATTCGGCCGTACTCCAATCGGCATTGGCGGCTGACCTGCATCGCGCGATGCAGGTGGCCAAGGTGCGCCAGGAGGCCGAGAAAGACTTGCCGACCCTCACCAAGGCCGAACTGGCCGAGCTGCTGTTCGAGCAGGTGGGCCTGAACAAGCGCGAAGCAAAGGACATGGTCGAGACCTTCTTCGACGAGATCCGCAACGCCCTGGAACGGGGTGAGGCGGTCAAATTGTCCGGCTTCGGCAATTTTCAGTTGCGCGACAAGCCCCAGCGGCCTGGCCGCAATCCGAAAACCGGCGAAGAAATTCCCATCACCGCGCGCCGCGTGGTGACCTTTCACGCCAGCCAGAAACTCAAGGGCATGGTCGAAGCGACCGGTCCGCTGGCGCGCGCTGCGTAAAATCAAGCAATGAACGATCGCCCCAGCAAAACCGACCTGGCCGCCTTACCGCCGATCCCGGCCAAGCGCTATTTCACCATCGGTGAAGTGAGCGAATTGTGCGGGGTCAAGCCGCATGTACTGCGTTACTGGGAACAGGAATTTACCCAGCTTAAACCGGTCAAGCGGCGTGGCAACCGGCGCTATTACCAGCATCACGAAGTCCTGCTGATCCGCCGCATCCGTGAACTGCTGTACGAACAGGGCTTCACCATCAGCGGCGCCCGCAACAAGCTCGATAGCCGCGCCGGTGAAGCCGTCGCTGATTTCGCCGACGAGGCGGCGCCGGCGCTGGCGTCATCGCCAGCCGATCAGGGCGCGCCGGACTACAGCGCGGTGCGCGCCGAACTGCTGGCCATACTCGCCTTGCTCGACGGCGCCCGCTAGCCACACACACCATCCAACTCCAGCAGGAAGCCGCTGGCGCAGGGCTGTCCTGTTGCAGCGTTCTCACTACGAGCGCGTGATGCTAGAATGGCGATGTTGCACCTGCGCCTGGATAGAAAACACACAGCGCCCGCCTTGTTTGCGGAGTGCTCTAAGGGAAGACAATGATACGCGTTGCCATTTGTGACGACCACCAGATTGTAAGAGCAGGATTCAAGCAGATTTTTTCGTCCGCCGGTGACGACTTCACCGTCGTGGCCGAGGGCGCAACCGGGCGTGAAGCCCTTGACATTGCACGTCGCGAGATCTGTGACGTCTTGCTGCTCGATATAGCCATGCCCGACCAGAGCGGCATCGACATCCTGCGCACCATCCGCCAGGGCCAGCCCAACCTGCCCGTGCTGATCCTGTCCGGCTATCCGGCGCAGCAGTACGCGCTGAACCTTTTTAAAATGGGCGCCAACGGCTACCTCAACAAGGAATGCGAAGCGGACGAACTGAAAACGGCCGTCAAGACCGTGTTCCAGGGCCGCCGCTACGTCAGTTCCACCGTCGGCGAATTGCTGGCGCAAAGTTTCGACCGCGATCCCAACACGGCCCTGCACACCGAGTTGTCCGACCGCGAGTTCCAGGTCTTCCTGCGCCTGGCCAAGGGCGCCACCGTGTCCGACATCGGCGTGGCCCTGTCGCTGTCCATCAAGACCGTGTCGACATATCGGACACGCATCATGGAAAAAATGGGTTTGCAGTCGAATAGTGACTTGACCTACTATGCGATGAAAAACAATCTACTGGATTGATTTCCCGCGGCCCGGCCTTTACCGGGACGCCCGACGCGCGCCCGTCAGCATCGTCTCCGCTGATCCCGCTGCGCAGAAGGACACCGGATGTTTTTTTCTACCGATGCCGGTCTCAAGCCGGGCCTGCCGTTCTACAAGACAGTGCTGTGCCTGGTGTGCGTACTGGTCCTGATCGTCAATGGCTTCAGCCTGGCGCACAACCTGCAGGCCCTCTCCGACGCCAACGCCCTGCAAAGCCAGAGCGCCAAAGTGGCCGACAAGGTGCAGGGCCTGAACGTCCTCGTCACCGATGCCGAATCGAATCTGCGCGGCTATTTTCTCTCCGGCTCCGACGCCTATCTGCGCCAGGTCAATAGCGCGCGCAGCCAGACCGGCGCACAATTCGCCCAGCTGCGCGCGCTGCTGGCCGACAGCCCCACCCAGCTGAAAAACCTGGTCCAGCTCGACAAGCTGGTGCAGCGCGATTTCGCCGCGATGGATGAACTGCTGCGGGTCTACAAGGAAGGCGGACTGGACTCCGTGGCGCAGATCACCCGCAGCCTGGGTGACGATGGCACGGTCGATGAAATCCGCCTGATGGTGGTGATCATCGCCCAGGAGCAGCGCGAACTGGTGGCCGCCCGCAGCGCCGCCTACGACCGCGAATACCGCAACGCTGTTATCCTTGGCATCGGCATCAACCTGGGCGCGATCGCCGTCATCGTGCTGTTCTACCGCCTGATCCGCAAAAGCTTTTTTTCGCGCGTGCTGGCCCAGCGTGCGCTCGAGCATGCCAATCACAACCTGGAATCGATGGTGGCCGTGCGCACCGAGCAGTTGTCGGTGCTGTCGCGCCATTTGATCAGCGTGGCGGAAGAAGAAAAGTCGCGCCTGGCGCGCGAGTTGCACGATGAAATGGGCGCCAACCTGACGGCCATCAGCATCGACCTCAATGCCGTCACCGAGCGGCTCAAGCCGCAGCAGCCCCAGCTGGCAAGCATGCTCGAGCGGGCGCGCGCCACCCTGGTCGATACGGTGGAACTGAAACGGCGCATCGTGGAAAACCTGCGCCCGAGCCTGCTGGATAACCTGGGCCTGGCGGCGGCCGTGCAAAGCTATTGTGCCGAGTACAGTCAACTGACCGGCATTGATTGCGAAGCGCTGGTGGACCGCGCCGTCGATGGCGCCGGCCCGATGCACGCCATCGCCGTGTTCCGCATCGTGCAGGAAGCGCTCAATAATGTCGCCAAGTATGCGAAAGCACACAGCGTGATCGTGCACCTGGCGGTAGAAGAGGGCGCGCTGGTGCTGGAAATCACCGACGACGGCATCGGCATCAGCGTCGACGCGGTACTGGCGCCGAAGTCGCACGGTTTGCTGGGCATGCGTGAGCGCGCCGTGCTGCTGGGCGGCAGCTTTACCATCCGGCGCGGCATCAAGGACATCGGCACCTGTATCGAGGCCAGCATTCCGCTGCGGCGCCAGCAGGATGGCTGCGCGCTGGCGCCGGACGCAATGCCAGACGTAAAAACGCCGGCAGCGCCGGCGTTGGTTTCACTACCGCCGGAACCAGATCCGGCTGTGGCATCGATCAGCGCGCCACATCTTCCAGCAGGCGATCGTATTCCGTCTTAGCGACCTTGTAGCATTCGCCGGCGTATTCTTCCAGGCCCTGGCGGTCGATGACCGTGATGTTGCCGCGACGGTAGGTGATCAGGCCATCGTCCTGCAGCTTGCCAGCGGCAGCCGTGATCGATTCGCGCCGCACGCCGAGCATGATGGAAATGAGTTCCTGGGTCACTTTCAGTTCGTTCGATGGGGAACGGTCGAGGCGGTCGAGCAGCCAGCGGCACAGTTTCTGTTCGATCGAGCTGTGACGGCCGCCGACGGCGTTCTGGGCCATCTGGGCAAACAGGGCATTGGTGTAACGCATCAACAACTGGGGCAGGGCGCCGCCCTGGTTGAAGGCGTCACGCAGGTACTGGGTTTTCAGGCGGTAACCGTAGCCGGCGCTCTGCACGACGGCGCTGCAGGTTGCGCGCTCGCCCATGAACAGGGACATGCCGCACACACCCTCGTGGCCGATCACGGCGATTTCAGTGGTGGCGCCGTCTTCCATCACGTACAGCAGGGAGACAATGGCGGTGGTGGGGAAATAGACGTTTTCAAGTTTGCTGCCGCATTCGAACAATTCTTTGCCGAAGGGCAGGGCGACCAGCTCAAGGTGGTCGAACAGGGTTTCCAGATCGTGGCGGGGGAGGGCTGCGAGCAGTTCGTTCTGCTGGGTGCCGCTGTAGCTGACGACAGGCTTAGCTCCAACTTTGAATTCCGCGGCAGTGCCGGGAAACTGGTTGACCAGCTGCGATTTCTGCGAGGTACCACCAAGTTGAGTGCTGTTCATTTTTTCCTCTTTATCTCTTCGTAACATCGTTGCGCTCGGGCTTGCTTTGTGACTGCTGTTGCCGTTTGCGATGGGTGAACTTTAAGCTGTCGGTCTGTTGGCGAACATAAGATAAGCAGTCGGCCCTGTGTAGGTTCCAAGCAGACAACACTGTGGGAGAAGTCCTACTGGGGAAATCGGCAAATTTAGGGGTTTTATGGTGGGAACTTCCTGATTTTTGCTTAAAAAACTGGCAGGCTCGACGCAGCTTTCTTGTTCGTGGACGGATGCTGTAGGACGACGCTGAGTCCGCCAGTCCCCGTTCACCGGATATTGCTATTGGGAACGCGATTGAAATGGCCCATAATGGCGCGTCCCCATTCACATTCTTGCCCCATGCACGTTTTACTGGTCGAAGACGACGCCGTCCTGGGCGATGGCATCAGCCGCATGCTCGAATCCCAGGGCATGCGGGTTGAACTGGTGGGCGACGGCCTGCTGGCTGACCAGTTGCTCGGGCGCAGCACGGCCGACGTGGCGGTGATCGACATCGGCCTGCCCGGCATCGATGGCTTCGAGGTGGTGCGGCGCCTGCGCGGCCGCGCCAGCGCCTTGCCGGTGCTGCTGCTGACGGCCCGCGACGCCGTCGCCGACCGGGTGCGGGGCCTGGAAATCGGCGCCGACGACTACCTGGTCAAACCCTTCGCCAGCGCCGAACTGGTGGCCCGCATCCGCGCGCTGGCCAGGAGAAACGCCGCCAAGGCGAGCACGCTGGGCCTGGGCCGCCTGCACCTCGATCTCGATACCCGCCGCGCCCGCATTGGCGAACGCGCCATCGAACTGTCCGTGCGCGAATGGGCGGTGCTCGAATACCTGCTGCAAAACGCCGGCCGCGTGGTGTCGAAACAGCAGATTGTCGACGCCATTGCGCCGTGGGGAGATGAGCTGACCCTGAACGCGGTGGAGGTGTATGTCTCGCGCATGCGCCTGAAGCTGCCTGATGCGGGCGTGGCGATCCGCACCATCCGCGGTTTTGGCTACATGCTGGAAGCTGCCGAGGCGCCATGAACAGCATCCGGCTGCGCCTGCTGACCTGGCTGATCGGCCCGATCCTGCTGCTCAATCTGGCCGGCGCCAGCCTGATCTACCTGCTGGCCTGGCGTAGCCAGGGCGCCGACACGGTGCGGGCGCTGGTGTTGCTGGAAGGCCTGTTCACCCTCGTGCTGGCCGCCCTGATCTGGTTTGCCGTCACCCGCGGCCTGCAGCCACTGGAGCGCCTGCGTGCCGATCTTGACGCGCGCGATGCCGCCAGCGCCGCCAACGCCGATCTGCAAGGGGCGCTGGGCAGCGTCTCGGCGCGCGAATTGCCGATTGAACTGGCGCCCGTTGTGGGCGCGTTTGATCACCTGGTCGCGCGCCTGCAGGCGGGCGCACGGTCCCAGCAGGAGTTCCTGGCCAACGTGGCCCACCAGTTGCGCACCCCGCTGGCCGGGGTCGGGCTGCAACTGGAGTGGCTTGCCGCCCGCCACCAGGACGATGCCGACAGCCTCAAGTCGCTGCACCTGATGCTGCAATCGAACGAGCGCATGATCCGCCAGACCAACCAGTTGCTGGCCCTGGCCCGCGCCGAGCCGAGCCGGTTTGAAAAAGCCCGGCTCGAGCCGCTCGACCTGGCCGCCATGGTGGGCCAGTCGATCCAGCATTTTGTCGACCGCGCCCATGCCCGCGGCATCGACCTTGGCTTTGAACTCGATCCCGTAGGCATCCACGGTGATCCTTTCCTGTTGCGCGACCTGATCGACAACCTGGTCGACAATGCGCTACGCTACACGCCGCCGGACGGGACCGTCACCGTGCGCTGCGGGCTGGAGGCGGGCAGCGCCCACGCCCTGCTGGAAGTAGAGGATTCCGGTCCTGGCATTCCCGCTGCGGAAAGGGATCGGGTGTTCTCCCGCTTTGTCCGCCTGGCCGAGCACACCACCGGCAGCGGCCTGGGCCTGGCCATCGTGCGCGACATCGCGCTCGCCCATGGCGCCCAGGTGGCCGTGCTGGGCGCGCGGGCGGGTAGCGGCGCCCTGTTCCAGGTCAGGTTTCCCACGAAAAAGATTGGCGCATCGCAATAAATCAGCGTTTGTCAGCGTTTTGTCAGCATTACTTCAGGGCAATGTCAGCTTGGCGAAGTATTCTCTGTAGGAAACAAACCCCGGCGCCCGCCGGCTCTCGCAGAGGACATCATGCAGCGACGTCAATCCGGCTTTTCCCTTATCGAAGTCATGGTGGTGGTGGCCATCATCGGTATCCTCAGCGCCGTCGCGCTGCCCAGCTACCGCGATTACGTCACCCGCGGCCGCCTGGCGGAAGCGTTTTCCACCCTGGGCGCCGTGCAGCCCAATGCGGAGCAGTTCTGGTCGAACACGCGCTCCTACGCCGGCTTCGATGATCCGGCCAAGTCGAATGCCTGGCCCGCGGCGACTGCCAACTTTACCTACAGCCTGTCGAGTGCGACCAATTCGACCTATACCGTCACCGCCACCGGACAGGCGGCGGCGCAGGGCTTCAGCTTTTCCATCGACCAGCAAGGCAACCGAAAGACCCTCGGCGTGCCGGCTGGCTGGACCAGCAACGGCAGCTGCTGGGTGGACCGCCGGAGCGGCACATGTTCCCAGTGATCCCACGCGTACTGGCGCGCAGCGCTGGCGGCTACACACTGATCGAGGCGATGGTGGGCCTGGCGGTGCTGTCGATCCTGCTGGGCCTGGGCATCCCCGCCATGAGTGCCTGGATGTTGTCGAACAAGGCCGCCTCGGCCAATGAGTTCTACATGGAAGGCTTCCGCCTGGCGCGCCAGCAGGCCATCGCGCACAACTCGCCCAGCCGCATCGTGCTGACCGCCAACCAGACCACGGGCCAGATGGACTGGCAGGTGGACATCTGCTTTCCCAGCCAGGCGGCGCCATGCACGGGGGTCAGCAGCAACTGGTCCACCCCCACCGCGGCGGCGGCGAACGACCGGGACACGGTGGCGCCGTTCAAATCGGTCCAGCGTTCGGCCGACGTACTGCCCTCCACCTCGGTGATCGCGCCGACCTTGTTTCCGGCCAATTCCTCGGCCGTGTACTACACCGCGCTGGGCTGGGTCGACACCAGCTATGCAAACAATATCGCCCGTCTGCAGCTCGATCCGCTGCCAGCCTTTGCTTCCCAGCTGCCCACCTCGGCCATCAGCATCACCCTGGCCGGCATGCCCACCCGCTGCAGCGTGGGCGTGGCCTCTTCCGATTCGCGAGCCTGTCCACAATGAACACCTTCAAACCTGCGCGCCTGGCTGCGCGAAAACAAGGCGGCATCGCGCTGCTGGAAGCGCTGATCGCCACGGTGATCCTGGCCATCGGCCTGCTGGGCGCCATCGGCATGCAGGCGCGCGCCTATGCCGCCCTGAATGAGGCAGGCCTGCGCGCCGAGGCCACCATCGCCAGCGAAAAGCTGCTGGCGCAGATGGCCATCGACCAGGCCAATGTGACGTCCTACGCCTACGCGGGCGGCGCGGGCAGCGCCCAGGTGGCGCCCTGGGTGGCGGAAACCACCGGCCGCATCCCCAACGCCGGCCTGAAGGTGGTGGTGACGCCGGTGTCCGCCACGCGCAGCCAGGTCGACATCAGCATCAGCTGGCAGCGCAAGGCCGGCGCGGGTTCGCCCGTCAACGTGCATAACATCACTTCCTATATCGCCAGCTCAAAATGATGCCCCTACACGTCACGGCTGCGCGCCGCCCTGTACGCCCCAGCCGCGCGGCAGGGTTTTCTATCGTGGAACTGATGATCGCCATCGTGATCGGCCTGCTGGCCCTGGCCTTCGCCACCAGGCTGGTCGTGAGCGGCGAGGCGAACAAGCAGGCCGCCCTGGGCGGCTCCGATTCCATGCAAAATGGCGTGCTGGCCCTGTTTTCCATCGAGCGTGAACTGTCACAGGCAGGCTGGGGCCTGAACGATCCCCTCATCAATGGCTGCGATACCCGGCTGCCCGCTCCATCGACGGGCAACAAGTACGCGCTGCTGGCCGCGCCCCGGGGCGGGGCCAGCGTCACGCCGCTGGCCCCGGTGGTGATTCAGTCCGTGGCGAACGGCTCGGACATCATCTCCATCAATGCCGGTAGCGCCCTGAGCAATACCGGCATGGTCCACCTCTCGGGCGACTACACCGGCGGTGGGGTCATCCACATCGACCGCGCGCCCTACGGCTTCAACGGCACCGCCTCCGTCGTCGCCGGCGGCGACGTGATCGTGGTGGCGCCGGAGTCGCCCGGCAAGCAATGCGCCATCTCCCAGGTCTCGGCTGTGGTGGAGGGAAGCGACAACCAGCTGCTGATCGCTTCCGGCGGCAACAATATCTACAGCGACGGCGGCCTGGGCGTGAACTTCAGCGCGAAAAACGACGGGGGCAGGGTGTTCAACCTGGGCCCGTCCAGCAACCTGTCCTTTCATACCTGGTCGCTCAACGCCAACGGTTTCCTGATGCTGCGCGCCACCAACCTGGCCGGCACCAGTGCATCGGGCGCCCCCGTCACCGACAACATCGTGGCCATCAAGGCGCAGTACGGCCTCGACCAGCGCGCCGGCGCCGCCTTCGATCCGGAAGGGGGCATGCAGGTGAGCACCTGGTCAGGCACCATGCCGGACGCCGATGGCGACGGCGTGGCCGGCAGCGCGGGCGACTACGCCCGCATCGCCGCGGTGCGCGTGGCCGTGGTGGCGCGCAGCCGCAATCCGGAAAAACCCGGCAGCAACGGCAGCTGCACTGCGACCCCGGCCACGCCCTTTACGGTGTTCGGCGGCACTGTGACCGTGCCCCTGGCGGTGGCTGGCGACACGGTCAACTGGACCTGCTACCGCTACCGTACTTTTGAAACCATTGTGCCGCTGCGTAATTCGGCATGGAGGCCTACCGCATGAAACGCATGAAACCCCGGTCCCTTGATTCGATCCGGCAGCGGGGCGTGGCCCTGCCCGTGATGCTGATTGTCCTTGTCGTCATGCTCGTCAGCGGGGCCTACCTGCTCAAGTCCAGCAATGCCGTCACCATGACCACCTCCAATCTGGCCTACCAGTCGGCCCTGAACAAGGCCAATGACCTGGCCCTGCTGACCGCCTCGGAATGGCTGGGCGCGACCTGGACCGCCAACAAGACCGCGCTCGACCTCGACATTCCCGCCAATGGCTACGTGTCCTTCCTTGATGCCACCCTGACGGTGAAAGACCAGAAATTCTGGAACAACAGCGCCACCATCCAGGCCGCTGACGGCAACACCATCGAATACGTGATCCACCGGATGTGCAAGGTGCCGGGCACCTGGAACGGGATGGGCAACCAGTGCCTGCAAACGACCGCCAACACCTTCAGCCCCGGCACCAGCGTGGCGCTGGGCAGCAGCCTGTCCTCGACCACAGTCGCCCTGGCCGGATCGCCCCAGCTGCACTACGTCATCACCGCGCGCATCTACGGCCCGCGCGGCGGCAACGTCATCAGCCAGGCCGCCATTTTGATGGGCGTGTAAGCCACGCGGGCAAGCCACTTTTACGAGCGCAAATGATTTTCTCGATTGGACCGACCATGAAGCTTTCCCATTTACTTCGCGCAGTTGCCGTGCTGAGCGGGGCGCTGTTGCTGGCCCCCGCCCAGGCCGGCCAGACCAATATCGCCAGGGTTCCCCTGTTGAACATGACAGGGGCCGGTTCGGTCAAGCCCAATCTGATGCTGCTGTTCGATAACTCCGGTTCGATGGACTGGCACTTCCTGCCCGACTCGCTCGGCAATGGCAACACCTACCAGTGCCGCGCCAAGGGCGCCCTGCGCGAGACCACCAACAACACCCTGTGCTCGGTGGGCCATCCGCCCTTCAACGCCTCTGACATCAACAAGCAGTATTACAACCCGGCCACGCGCTACCAGCCGCCCATCAAGTACGACGGCAGCAGCTATCCGTCCTACGGCAGCGGTACCTGGGGCGCGGTTCCCATGGACGGCTTCGGCTCGCGCGCCATCAATATGTCCGGCCAGACCCAGTCCTCCGCCACCGCCACCACCAATCTGCTGACGGGCTTTCCCGACCTGGCCTGGTGCGACAGCTCGGCGCTGACCAACTGCCGCCGCAATACGGCCACCTACACCTATCCGGACAACACCTTCACCTATCCGAACATGGTGTACACGGCGCCGTACTACTACAACATCGGCGTGGCGCAGTTCTGTGCCGACGCCAATCTCACCAACTGCGTTTCCACCTCGGTGGGCGCGGCCGCGCCGACCGGCTATCCTTTCCCCGTCAAGGTGCGCTGGTGCGACACCCTGAATCTGAATAACTGCCAGGCCAAGCAGGTGGGCAACTTCAAGTACCCGTCGTTTTCCCAGCCGTCCGGCGCCACGGTCGCCTTCGGCACCATCACCATCGGCGCGTCCAGCACCACCAGGTCGCTGACCATCACTTCGGTGACGATTCCCGATCCGACCACAGCGCGCACCATCACCAACGGCACCGTCACCGCCGCCGCCGGCACCGACACCGCGGCCAAGCAGCAAACCCTGGCCAGCCAGCTGGCCGCGTCGATCATGGCCAAGACGGGCCTGACCAACCAGTACTGGGCCTGCGTGCGCAACCCGGTCGGCACCACCACCGTCTCGCCCTGCTCGAGCTATGGCATCAACCTGAGCAGCGACAACGTGGTGGCCGTGATTCCGCTCGATTGCACCAGCACCTCGAACAAGTCGGTCACCAACTGCTCGCCTTCGGTCGACGCCTACGCGGCAGGCTGGGGCATTACCGTCACCGCGCCCAGCGTGGTGGTCAGCGCCGCCACCAATGCGGTGCCGCCCACTTCGCTGATCGGCGTCAGCGGCACCACCGCCAATAACGGCACGCCCAAGCTTGCCAGCGTTAGCGTCAACGGCACCACCCTGGCCAGCAACATCCAGCCGGGCACGAACAAGTCGGCCTCACAGGTCGTCACCAGCATCGTCAATGCCGTCAACGGCGGCAGCTCGGGCTACACGGCTTACGCTGGCGGCAACAGCATCACGCCCACATGCGCCGCCAAGAACAACACCTTCGTCTGCCTCATCAAGGCCAGCGACACCACCAACGGCGACACGCCCCTGGTGGGCGCCGTCACCAGCGGCGGCAGCATCGGCTTCAGCTATAGCAACAGCACCGGCTACGTCGCAGCCCAGCCCCAGGTGACGGACAGCATCCCCACCCAGACCCAGGCCATCGCCGCCGGTTCCGCGCCCGCCAGCACCTTCCAGCGGGTCGACATTGTCTCCACCAACAACAGCTATCCCCGTGCGCCTGGCCGCACCGACTGCGCCGCCAGCACCTGTACCTACAACGAAGAGATGACCAACTTCGCCAACTGGTATGCCTACTACAAGACGCGCATCCAGATGACCAAGACGGCGGTGGGCCTGGCCTTCGCACCCGTCACCGGCAACTTCCGCGTGGGCCTGTCGAAAATGTCCGTGTCTGCCATCGGCGGCGCCATCGACGTCGTTCCCGCCGACTTCACCAGCACGGCCCGCCAGACCTGGTACAACACCTTTTATGCCACCACCACCAGCGGCTCGACCCCGACCCGCCCGGCGCTGGACAACGTGGGCAAGATGTTCGCCAACCTGGCGCCGTATAACTATGCCGCGGGCAAGGAAGTGGTCCAATATCCCTGTCAGCAAAACTTTATCCTGCTGACCACGGACGGCTACTGGAACCAGGGTTATTCGGGCAGCGTCACCAGCAACGACGAGTCGGAGGACGCCTCGCGCTTCTGCACCGCCGGGCGCGCCTGCGTGGATACCCGTTCGCAGTCGCAGGCTTCGCTGGCCGACATCGCCCTGTACTGGTACAACGGCGGCAGCAACAACGATACGGTCTCGCTGCGCCCGTCCATCGACGACGTCACCAAGACTGGCCTGGTCGCCGCAGGCGCCGGTGAAAACAGCCACCTGCACGTCAATACCTTCACCCTGGGCCTGGGCATCGACGGCATCATGAATTACGAGGAGAAGTACGACACCACGCCCGTCTCAGGCGGCGACTTCTACAACCTGCTGACGCGGGTGCAGACGGGCTGCCCGTGGAACAATGGCGGCGCCTATGTCTGGCCTGACCCCAAGGTCACCGATTCGACCAGCAGCACGGTGCAGGAACGGGTCGACGACCTGTGGCACACCGCCATCAACGGCCACGGCAAGTATTTCAGCGCCAGCGACCCGCAAGGCGTGCAGGCGGGCCTGAACGAAGCCATCGCCGGCATCAGCATCCGCGTGGGCGCCGCTTCGGCAGCGGCAACGTCGACGCCGAACATTTCCAAGGAAGACAACAACATCTTCACCGACACTTTCGTGACCGGAAAATGGTACGGCGAACTGTCCAACAAGCAGATCGACCTGACCACGGGCCTGGTGAACAACAACGTGTTGTGGACCACCTCCAACACCCTGGGCGCGCAGGTTGCTGCCAGCACGGACAGCCGCAAGATTTACTTCCTGGATCGGCCGAGCAGAACGGGTGTGCAGCAGTTCTTTAAGTACAGCAATTTACCGCCAGAGGACCGGGCCTGGTTCGACAACAAGTGTTCCAAGCTGGCGCAATGCGGCAGCCTGTCCCCGGCCGAACAGACCATTGTCAATGCGGGCGCCAACATCGTCGACTGGCTGCGCGGCCAACAGCAATACGCCGATGACCACCTGTTGCGCGCCTACTCCACCACCGACATCAAGGACGGCCCGGTCAAGCCCATTGTGCTGGGCGACATCGCTTCGTCCAAGCCGGCTTTCCTGCGCGCACCCATCAAGTCCTACACGATGGCCGACTACAGCGTCTACAAGGAGACGTATGCCGACCGCGCCCCGACGGTCTTTACAGCCGCCAACGATGGCATGCTGCATGCGTTTGACGCCAGCAACGGCAATGAACGCTGGGCTTTTGTGCCGCGAGTTACCATGCAAAAACTGCACGTGCAGGCCAGCACCAACTACAACCTTAATCACCAGTTCACCACGGATGGTTCGCCCGAACTGGGCGACGTCCAGATCGATGGAAAATGGCGCACCATGCTGGTGGCGGGCCTGAACGGCGGCGGGCGCGGCTATTACGGCATTGACGTCACGGAGCCGGACAATCCGGTGGTCAAATGGGAGCTGTGCGCCGACAGTACGATTGGCTGCACTTCCTCTTACCCAGAGATTGGCCTGACATTCGGCAATCCCCAGTTCGGCTATTACAACAACAAGTGGGTGGTCTTCCTCACCAGCGGCTATAACAACGTGGCCGGCAGCGACGGCGTCAACGCGGGCACGACGGGCCATGGCGTGCTGCTGGTGGTCGACGTCGCCACCGGCGAAGTGCTGCACCATCCCGACACCCTCAATGGCAGCGTGTCCTCGCCGGCCGGTCTGGCCAAGATCACCTCGATCAGCAGCAACCCCTTTACCGACCCGGTCACCACCTACGTCTACGGCGGCGACAACACGGGCCAGATGTGGCGCTTCGACATGAGCACTGTGCCACCGACGGTCGTGAAGATGGGTGACGCGGGCGCCAACCAGCCCATCACCACCCGCCCCGAGGTGACCCAGTGCCTGGAGACGGACACCGTCAACGGCGCCGCCGTCTCGCATGCCCAGCGCCTCGTCATCTTCGGTACCGGCCGCCTGCTCGACCTGCCCGACATCAGCGATACCAGCACCCAGTCCCTGTACGGCCTGAAGGACAAAGGCAGCGCCATCGCCAACATCCGCGGCGGCTCGATGGTGCAGCAGGTGTTGTCGGTGAAGAGCAAGGTGGCCGATCCCAACGCCCCCGCCAACTCCAGCACCAACCTGTTGACCTACACGGCGACCAAGAAAGCGGTGGACCTGTCCGTCAACGACGGCTGGTACCTCGACCTCAACCAGAACCAGGGCGAGCGCATCAACCTTGATCCCCAGGTCATCGACGGCGGCGTCAATGTGGTCTCCACCATGCCAACCTCGTCCTCGGCGTGCCAGGTGGGCGGCAGCAGTAATGTCTACCAGTTCAACGTCTGCACGGGCAGCTACGTAGGCTCTGACGGGGTGGCCGGCAGCACGCTGTCGAACTCGGCCGCGGCGGTGGGTTTCATCATCGTCCGCCTGCCATCGGGCAGCATCAAGATGATTACGACGACGGCCAACGGCTCGACCATCACCACCAATGTGTCGGCTGCAACGTCCAAGCAGATGCGCAAGGTGGGCTGGCGTAGCGTGAACGGCGAGTAAGCAGGCGCAGTTGCCGGATCGGGGGCGCGGCAAGCGATTGCCGCGCCCTTGTCGTTGGCGGCCCGGCCCTCAGGGCGGCGCCTCGATGGCCGTCACAGTCTGCGTGGTCACGCTGCCGTCCGCGCCCGTCAGGCGCAGCTGTACCGGAAGCCAGTTGCGCTGCGGCGCCAGCCAGACGTCCAGGCAGGCCTGGCGGGGCGAGCATTTCTGGCGCAGATGCACCGTTTCCAGCGGGCCCAGGGCAGTCGCCAGCGGGACGCCGTCTTGTTCATCGAGCACTCTTTCGAACACCACCGTCGCCACGCCAGCGCTGCCGGCCACCTGCAGTTCGACGGGGCGGTCCAGCTGCACCGCACCGCCGAGGCCGATCCCGGCCAGGCGCATCAGCATGGACGCGCGATCCTGGGCGTCGGCGCCCACCATGGCGGCGCTGTTGCCGATGGCGCCGATGGCGTCGCGGCTGAAACTGGCGGAGGCGGCAGCCCAGTCGAATCGCACTGCGCCATCGTCGGCGCGGGTTTGCAACGGCACGAAGCCGCCGTCGGCCATCTGTCCGCTCGATTCGATGGCGCCCAGCGCGCTTCCGGCGCCGCCCAGGGTGAGGCGGTAGCCGCCGTCGCCCGGGCGCCAGTCGAGGAAGGCGCCGCCGCTGCTGCTGCCGCCGGGGGTGCGCGCGTCGGCCTGGCGCGTGACCGCGTAGGCGAGCCGTGCGGGTGGCGGCGGCTGCACTGCCTGCATGCCGGGCAGGTGGGGCGCGCTGCTGTCGCTGCCTTCGCCCTGCACGTCCCAGCCCGCCCCGGCGCGGGCGGGCAGGGTGACGGCCGCATCGTCCTGGGCGCGGGGCGAGGCAGCCTGCACGGCCGCTGTCGCCGCCGGCCGCAGTGAGCGCGACAGGGGCGGCGGAGGCAGGGGGCGGGGCGGCAGCGCTCTGTCCGCGCCCGCCGCCGCGGCGCCGGCAAGGGCGGCAGGCGCGGCTTGTGCGCCGCCCCGCAAGGCCACCGTCAGGGCCGGAGCAGGGGCGCTTTTCTGCAGGCGGGGCTGGGAGCGTGCCAGCAGGCCCAGCACGAGGGCATGGGCCAGGGCGGACGCGCCGCACAGCAGCAGCAGACGCCGTTCGCGCAGCAGCACCCGCCGCCAGCTGGTGGGCGGTGCTAGCATGCGGGAAGGAGCATGGTGGAAGGCATGGCGCTAGTGTAGCCGCTCCCGCCCTGGCAGCGGAAGCAACTTGTTGTGACGTAACTTTCCATCGCCTGGCCTCCCGTATTCCCAGCCGCACGCATTCACAGCCGCCTTGTAACAGGGTAAAATCGAGGGTTTTTCGCTTTCCTGACGCCGAGCCCCACATGAACCAAGATTCCGACCTTCCCGGCACTGACGCCGGCCTCGACCAATCCGCCAGCGCGGATGCGGTCCACGTCGTCGCGGCCAAGCCCGCTGCCGTGATTGCCCGCGAAGTGGAGCGACGCCGCACCTTCGGCATCATTTCCCACCCCGACGCCGGCAAGACCACCCTGACGGAAAAGCTGCTGCTGTTTTCGGGCGCGATCCAGATGGCCGGCACCGTCAAGGCCAGGAAGAGCGGGCGCCATGCCACCTCGGACTGGATGGAGATTGAAAAGCAGCGCGGCATCTCGGTGGCCTCCTCGGTGATGCAGTTCGAGTTTCGCGACCACGTCATCAACCTGCTCGACACCCCCGGCCACCAGGACTTCTCGGAAGACACCTACCGCGTGCTCACCGCCGTCGACTCGGCCCTGATGGTGATCGACGCGGCCAAGGGCGTCGAAGCGCAGACCATCAAGCTGCTGGCGGTGTGCCGCATGCGCGACACCCCCATCGTCACCTTCATGAACAAGATGGACCGCGAAACGCGCGATCCGCTCGAACTGCTCGACGAACTCGAATCGGTGCTGAAGATCGAATGCGCGCCCGTCACCTGGCCGATCGGCATGGGCAAGAACTTCCGCGGCGTGTATCACCTGCTGCGCGACGAGATCATGCTGTTCAAGGCCGGCGAAGAAAAGGCCGATGGCGCCTTCGAGATCGTCAAGGGCATCGACAACCCGCGTCTGCAGGAAATGTTCCCGCTCGAGATCGAGCAGCTGAAAATGGAAGTCGAACTGGTGCACGGCGCCTCGCATCCTTTTGATCTGGAGCGTTTCCTGGCCGGCGTGCAGACCCCGGTGTTCTTCGGTTCGGCCATCAACAACTTCGGCGTGCGCGAGATTCTCTCGGCCCTGGTCGACTGGGCCCCGGCCCCGCGCGAGCGCGACGCCTCGGTGCGGGTGGTGGCGCCCACCGAGCAACCTTTCACGGGATTTGTGTTCAAGATCCAGGCGAACATGGACCCGGCCCACCGCGACCGCATTGCGTTCCTGCGCGTGTGTTCGGGCCGTTTCGAGCGGGGCATGAAGGTCAAGCACCTGCGCCTGGGCCGGGAAATCAAGGTCTCGTCCGTCGTCACCTTCATGGCATCGTCGCGCGAACAGGTCGAGGAAGCCTACGCGGGCGACATCATCGGCCTGCCCAACCATGGCAACATGCAGATCGGCGACAGTTTTTCCGAAGGCGAAGTGCTGGCCTTTACCGGCATTCCGTATTTTGCGCCGGACTTCTTCCGCTCGGTGCGGATCCGCAATCCCCTGAAGATCAAGCAGCTGCACAAGGGCTTGCAGCAACTCGGTGAAGAGGGCGCGGTGCAAGTGTTCAAGCCTGTGCAGGGCGCCGACCTGATCCTGGGCGCGGTCGGTGTGCTGCAGTTCGAGGTGGTCGCCTCGCGCCTGCTCAACGAGTATGGGGTTGACGCCGTGTTCGACGGCACCAGCATCAGCAGCGCCCGCTGGGTCAGCGGCGACGACAAGCGCGTGCTGGCCGACTTCGAGGCGGCGCTGGGCCACAATGTCGCCTACGACGCCGCCGGCAACCTGGCGTATCTGGCGACCTCCAACGTCAACCTCCGCTTGACGGAAGAGCGCTGGCCCAAGCTGACTTTTCATGCTACGCGGGAGCACTCCGCTAAACTCACCCAAAAGTAAACACACAAAAGTGCAACCCTACTTTTGTGTGGACTGAAGTGAGAGAACCTTGTTTGGTCAAACAAAAGTAAAAATCTACTTTTGTTTGTGTTAGTAAGTTGTTTTTGTAGGGATTTTGTG
>JBJMVV010000120.1:0-12565 GCA_045810505.1 Massilia sp. | reverse complement strand
AGGGCGCCGATGGAAGTCGCGATCAGACGATCAGCCAACCGCCGGACTTGGGGAGATAGCGAGGTGTCAATCATCATGGATTATGGCCTTGCGTTGAGGGGAGCCGAGAGGAGTCGAGACGAGCTGAGAGGCGCTGAGCCGAGTTGCGCAGTGAACAGTCGCCCATCCCCGTACGACCGAAACCGTACGAGCATAAGCGACGCGTTGAGAGGAGCAGAGCTGAGGCGAGTGGCGAGGCAAAGAGGCGCGCAGTGGACAGTCGCCCATCCCCACACCACCGAAGCGGTGAAAGAATCTGCGACGCGTTGAGAGGAGTGGAGTTGAGTCGAGGCGAGCAGAGTGGAGTGGAGTAGAGACGCGCCGTGGACAGTCGCCCATCCTCGCATGACCGAAGCCGTGCGAGCATAAGCGACGCGTTGAGAAGAGCTGAGCGGCGTCGAGCAGAGCTGAGAAGAGACGAGAAGAGATGCGCCGAGTAGCGAAGAGCCGCGAGGCGGACAGTCGCCCATCCCCGAACGACCGAAACCGTGCGAGCATGAGCGACGCGTTGAGGAGAGAAGAGAAGAGGCGAGATGAGGCGAGAAGCGCGGAGGCGAGCAGCGAAGAGCTGAGCGGAGAAGCGGCGGCGGACAGTCGCCCATCCTTTGACCACCGAAGCGGTGAAAGGACCTGCGACGCGTTGAGAGGAGGCGAGCGGAGCAGAGTTGAGTAGAGAAGCGCGGAGCGGAGTTGCGCAGTGGACAGTCGCCCATCCCCACACCACCAAAGGTGATACAGGCATAAGCGACGCGTTGAGGGGAGCGGAGCTGAGACGAGTAGCGAAGAGATGCGCAGTGGACAGTCGCCCATCCCCGTACGACCGGAGCCGTACGAGCATAAGCGACGCGTTGAGGGGAGCAGAGTGGAGCCGAGCTGAGAGGCGTGGAGTGGAGCGGAGTGGCACTGCGTTGCACGAAAGCACTAAGCCGCAATCTTCCGATTATCAGCCCAGGCCAACCCGCCAATCTTGAATCGACCGTTAATGCCGTTCTTTTCCGGCCGGAACCGGCCTACCCCGACAAACATGCCGGCCAACTCAACCATCTCCCGGAAAATGTCCTGCGTGATGATTGGATCGAGAATGTAGACATCGGTCGTAAGCTGCCATTCCGGCATAACCGGAAACCGACGCTTTACACGCTTGCCCGAGCCACGAACGCCGTCGGCGTTGCAGTTAACAGTGACGGATTGGACATCGGCCGGGTCGATGTTTAAAGCGGGGTCCTCGAAGAAGGCGATGCCAGCGGTGAATTTGGCCGTCCATGTCGCTTTACCCTGGCCTGGGATTTGCCGCTTGGAGTATTTGGCAGCGGCCACGATTGCCTGATGTAGGCCGTGCGCCGGAATTACCACGGTTTTCTTTCCATCTCTGATGACTGTGTTAAGTTTCGCCGGCCACGTCCGCTTATCGTAATCGTCGTGCGTTTCGCCTTCGAGCTTCGGTTCGTCGTGATCCCGCGACTGAGAGTACGGCGAGATGCCGATTAGCGTGAGCGTAGCGATTGATGCGTGCATTTGCGTTGTTCCTATTAAAGCGTTACGTTGCGTTGTTTGGCGAAAACTGATTCGTTTTTACGTGACACCACCCTCCTTGCCAGCAATCTGAACCTTCCATCCTCACCCCGCTTTTGGACGGTGACGACGCGCCCGGCTTTCCGCGCGAGGTAGAGCGCACCGCGCTCATCAACGGACAGACTCCAAACCCAGACATCGTATTGCGGCCAGGCGACGCGGACGGCGACTTGCGCCCAAGCGTTGCTGGGGATGTCGGCTAGGGTCACGCACTTGCCCCCAGAAGGCCCAGAGAAGCCCGTACAAGCCCGATTGATCACCGCCGGGTCTCCTGCCCCATGCGAGCCACTACCTGCCGCTCAGCGCCGCCTGACATGGCGCATACGAAGGCCAGGGCGAACACAGCGACACCGGTGAGCAACCCGGCGAGAAAGCAAGCAAAGCCACTCATCGCTTTCCCCCCTGGATGACCCGCAGCCGCGTCCTTGGCCGCACAGCGCGCGAAGCCGCATCATGCCCATCTGCCCAGTCGCGCGCCTCTCTCGGCGCCCAGAACCAGAACAGGTAGGGGTTCCAGAGCGCGGGCCAGAACAGAATGCCGGCGATGTAGCCTTGGCGGAACGCGCTCATGCTGGAACCTTCAGCCCGCGCGCCTCGCGGGACAGGCGCAACGCATCGCCCTTGAGCGTTACGTCGGGCATGGGACGCGTTGGCTCAGGGAGCAGTCGTGAGGTTTGCGCGCGTTGCCTCGCGGCATCCTCACAGGCAGCGACGCAGCGCTCGACAGTGACCGTAACTGCATCGATTTCGGCATCAGTCGGAATATGCGATCCGGTCTCTCGTGTGCCGCTGATGTGCGCCCACGCTCGGCGAGATTGCGCCCGTATCAGCGACGCGAGATTGGCCAAGTCGGCATCCCGAGTGGCCCACCTGAACCCTGTCTGCTGAGCGAAAATCTCGGACCGGCGCTTGTGCCAGAACGAGACCCAGGCCCAGTCTTGCGGCAATAGGCCAGGGTCTTCATCCGCATGCGGCGCAGGAAGCGCTGGCCGTTCTGACGGCTTTGGCCACTTGTCGAGCAGTTCGCAAAGTTGGCCGTAGGACGGAAAGAAGTTGCAGTGACGGGCCACGAATTCGCGCGACGCGCTGTTGAAGTCGCTGACGTCGAAGCGTGTCACCAGCTCAGGAGCGTAGGCTCGCAGCCGGTCCGCGGCTTCGCTTGGGCTCATGTTCGACGCGACAAGCCGCCCGAGTTGAGCGAGCCAATCGGCGACCTGACGTTCAGTTGGGGCGGACATTGGGCACCTCGTCCTCGTGATCGATAGCGGCGCTCAGAAAGCCGCGCTGCTCGGCCATGTGGGCCAGGGCAGCGAAGCCGTTGCGGAACGTGGGCTGTTGAGGCGAGCGCTGCCGGTGGTGGCGCGCCCGGTCGCGGCACCGGTTGCGGAACGTGGCGCTCCAATCGAGTTTTCGCCCCTTTGCACCAGGCACACCCCGCCAGTAGTCCCGGAACTCAGCAACGGCTTCGGCTACATCGAGGCCAAGGCTTTCCGCAAAAGCGATGTCCTTCGGCTCAGGATGCCAAGCCTCCGGCAACCTCGTTCCCATATCAGCACGTCTTTTGGCTATCGGCGGCGGCGCTTGCGCCGACGCATCTGCGGGGAGGGGGGGGGATAATAGGGGGGGGGTAAGGTCTTGTCTTGTACTGTCTGGTCTGGTGGAGCCTGTTACAGTGTCTGTCGCAGACTCTGTTACGACGGCTGCGACAGAGGCTGCGACAAGCCTTGTGACAGGTTCTGTGACAGAGGTTGTGACAGACTGTTGTGGGGGCGTCCCACTGCCGGCTGTAACGGCTGCCTTGCGTTCCTGTTTTGCCCTACGTGCGGCTTCGGTGCGGGCTTTTTGGGCGAGCTTCAGGCGCCATGCCTCGTTTGCCTTTTCGGCGACGACCGGATGGTAGAGACGCCCGTCGCTGCACTTCACCCATCCGCGCAGAGCATGTTCGCGGACTTTGCGCCACGCTGCGCCGGCTTGCGACAAGTGGGCAAGAATGTGGTCGTTGTCTGGGAGGCTCCCGGCCGGGAGCTGTGCCCAGGCCTCGCACCAGAGCGACAGAGCTGCGACCTTACCCTCTGCTGGCCCGGTCATCCACGTTTCGCTGGTGAGCAGACGACGCACGTCGAGCGGCATCCATGGGTAGTCGCGCAGGTCGCATTCGGCCGGAACGAGGGGGGTGGGGAGATGATCCGTCATTGATACGCACTTGCTCATGTTGTGACCCGCCGAAGAGTGGCGATCGGAATTTCTATAATCGGCTCAATGTCGGTCGTGCTCTTGACAATAGTCATGCAACCGGAAATGCGGTGACAGCCAGCATCAATCTCAGACAACGACACCCAGAACAACCCGACCGATAACCGGACGACTAGAATGGCAGGACATCCCAAGCCTGTCGCGGCAAGCCCAAGAGCAAGCCACTTCCTTACGTTCAGATACACGGTCGGATAACGTGTTGAGGCGTGCGGACGCGCTTTCAACTCGACGACGCCAATTAGCCTACCGTCTCGCTCCGCATACCAATCAACCGGGGCAAGAGTCCCAAACGAGCGGATGCGGCACCGCCACGCCTGCTCAAGCCGCGCTGCCGTATCCCGCTCATGCTCGCGATCAGCTTCGGTCTGGAAGACCGCCGTTCCATCGACATGGGTTATACGGTTTCGGGCGTAATAACCCGTCTGGGCCACCTTCATGCGGTCCGCACCTCCCTAAAACGGAATCTGGTCATCCAAGCCAGAATCCACCGTCCGCCGTTCGCGGCCGTTGGTTCGCTGCGGCATAGCAACCCCCGTAAACGGCTTATCGTCGCCAGCTGAGCCACCGGACTTACGACTAAGCAAAACCAACTCGCCTCGAAACGGACCAACCACAATCTCGGTGATAAATCTCTCGTTGCCGTCACGGTCGGTGTACTTGCGGCTTTGGATTGAGCCCTCGATGTAGACCTGAGAGCCCTTCTCCAAATACCGCTCCGCTACCTCGGCAATCCGCTCGCTCTTGATAACCACGGCGTGCCACTCTGTGCGGGTTTGCCGCTCGCCAGATGTCTTGTCAGTCCAGCTTTCGGACGTAGCTACCGAGAACGATGTCACCTTGCCGCCGTTTGCGAATGAGCGCGTCTCGGGATCTTTGCCAAGATGGCCGATGATCTGAACCTTGTTCAGGCTGCTCATTCTGCGGCCTCCAGTTGCCGCACCGGTTCGTCCTCGGCTTCCCGTGCAGGCACGTGAATGGCGATAGCCTCGGCGATAAGTTGAATGACCTCGCTTACGACCTTGCCATAGCCGGATTCGTCCAGCCTCTCGAATGTCGGCACGTTGGCCTCATTCATTTGCCGGAGCGTGTCGGCTTTACCTTGTGCGTCAAGCTTGACTGCCTTACCCACTGCGGCCACGCGCATCCGCCACTCGGACTTGTAGGCATCAGCAGATGGAAACGTTCTGTATGTGCCGTCGCGGCTGGCAATGATCCAAGGCGTGAGGTGCTCGCTGGTATCGCCTCGCGTGGCTTCGTCTAGCTCTGCACTGGTCATGCGATTCATGGGCGAACGGTCCAGCTTCGCCGGTTCGGCCGGAGCGTCCACGCCACGCTCGAGCCACTCCTTTAGGCGTTGTCCGGTTTCCGGAGAAAGCTTGAAGAATTCGCCGTCGAACATGGCAGTCCGATCTTTGGTCGCACCGGCCATGTGATTTGCCTGATCAACCTCGAGGACGACGGTGAATTCGTAATCGAGCCCTTCGCGTTGCACGGGCGCGAGACCGATCTTGCGCGGCACCTGCTTGCCCTTGTCGTTCACCTCCAGCACGTATTCGGTCTTAGACCGCATCGTGGCGATGACGTGCGCGCGGCTGGTCAGCATCGCCTCAACGAAACTGTTGTGCTCCGGGGTGACATCGCGCCAGGCAGTGTAACTGTTCCCGGTGTTGGAGCGCTTGGCGATGTTGCCGACCTTATCCAGCAAGCCGCCCGTGCCGCTCCAGGCATGGGAGATGCTGTCGAGAATGACCACCTCGCAACCGGCCGCCTCAAGCTCTTTCATTCCCTCCAGGTATTTCGGAATGGTGTAGGGAGCGTCCACACGCCAGTACAAATACTCGCCGATGACCGTGCTTGTGCCCGGCACCTTGGTATCGACGTACAGCTCGCCGGACCCCTGCTCGGTATCCAGCAAGCCAATCTTTCCCCAATCACCGGCCAGCCCGTAGGCGATGAGCAGGGCACCCATTGTCTTGCCGGCGCCGGCAGGAGCAGAGATGCCAAGCCGAAGCCGTGCCTTCTTGCGGGAGGCCTTGCGAACGGTCTGATTTGCCATGATCGTTCTCCCTATTTCGTCCGAATGGTGAGGACAGCGGCGGCGTTAGACAGCTCGGCGCCGGGGACTTTCTGCCCCGCCTCCAGCAGCGACTTGATAGTCGCCTTATCTGGCTCGCGCTTGATACGAATGCACGTTTCCGGCAGCGCCGCCGCGTCTGTGATGACGACGCCAGGTCGCCCAACGGCGAGCGAAGCTGTGAACTCGGCATCCTCGATCTTCCGCCGGCCGAGCGCCTCCAGGATGGCAGCGGCGGTCGCGCGCGCCGCCTCCTCGCGTCGCTCAAACCGCGCCTTGCGCTCGTTCAACGCTTTCGCGCGCGCCCCCGCCGCATCCGCTAGGGCACCAGCCTCCAGCCCGTAGCGAATGACCTGACGCGCGAAATCGATCGCGTCCGTCTCCGCATCGAGCATGCCAGTGAGCAGCTCGTCATCATCGGAGATGGACGGATCGTCTGCAATGAGAGCAGCGCGGAAAGACTGCGCCCGCGCTACCGCTTCCTGTAGGCGGCGCGCACTTGGAATCCTGGTTACTGCGTTCATCGGAAATCCCCCCCTCACCGCGGCAGCATCACGCCGTCTCCTGCTGCGCGGCCTCCTGCTGCCTTGCACCCCGCCCAGGCCGCTTGCGGACACTCGATAGAATGGAAATAACGTGCTCGCGGTTGGCAACCAGCCAGTCGGCCATATTGAAGCCGGCGGACTCGACCTCAAGGTGTTGTAGCATCGCGGTCAACTGCTCCCGCGCGATATGCTCGGACGCCTCTGCGCGCGTGGCGAACCACTGGTCGCCAACGCGATAGCCACTCTGTTTCTGTAACATATTATGTCCTCCGTTGTTATTCGTTGCACTCACCCCGCCGCCCCCGCGCTACCCGTCCGGCACGTCAGCTCTGCGGCCTGATACATCGCCCGGCGGAGCTGCCGCAGGGCTGCGTAGGTCTCTTGTGGCGTCTCTGCGCTCGCCACTTGCGCTCGGGCAGCGTCGACGGCCTGTTGCGCGGCGGCCAGCGTGGCGGGCCATTGGATGGTGGTGGTCACATCACCCCCACGGTCAGCATGACCGGCGCGCCGCTGCGGATGCGCGCCATTTCTGCCGCGATCACGAGATCGGTGAGCACGAGGGCTGCGATGATGGCGAGCAGGATGTGGGTTTGGGTCACCGCTGTTCCTCCGCCCCGAACAGCGCCGGCTGCCGCTGATAGGCGGCGTCCAGATCCTGCGTGGGCTGTTGAACGAATAGGTCGGCTTGGCGCTGCGCGGCTTCGATGCGGCGGCAGGCTATGTTGAAGTACTTTTCTTCGATCTCGATTCCGATGAAGCGGCGGCCGAGCCGAGCGCACGCAACGCCGGTTGTGCCGCTGCCCATGAAGGGGTCAAGAATAAGCTGACCCGGCAAAGAAACACGATCAACCGCCCATTCCATTGCCGCAATCGGCTTGGCGCATGGGTGCTCTACAAAGTTAGCGTCATTCCCATAGATGCCATATTTCCCATTTGGGCGCGCTCCCATTGAAGCCCCCAGGTAGGGGCAGCGTCCGTAAAAGGCACAGTGCATAAAGTTCTGAAATCCCCACGAACTCAAGCCAGTCCCCGCTGGTGAAAAAATGCCGCCCAGCGCTGCGGCCGGAGGAAGGTGCCAAAGAGACTTATCGGCCATGAACACCGCGGCGCATGACGAAAGAGACAGCGCAACATTCAGCGCGGGGATAACTACTTTCCTTAAGTTCTCGGGGGTATCGTCATAAGAGACGTAAGTTTCTGTCGCCTTGATTGTCTTCCCGCGATTGGTCGAGTGCCAGAGTTTCCCAGTCAGTCCGACCCCATAAGGCGGATCAGTCACGACAGCATTCACCGGCCCAAGCGTCGGCAGCACCTCGCGACAATCGCCGAGATACAACTCCGCCGCCCCGATCCGCTCGCAGCGCATGCTCACCGCGCACCCCCGAAGTCCGGCGCTGCATCCGCCGCGATCTTCGGCCGCGCCTTGGCCCGGCGCACACACGGCTCGGCAACAGGAGCGCGAAGCGCATGTGCACCGAGGAGTACTGCTTCAGCTCGCCCGTCGTCCTGTACTCGTTGGAAGAGCGCCGCGCGCGCCGGGAACAGTTGCATAGCACGGCGACGGGAGGAGCCCTTGTCCTTTGTCACCTGCATCGCCCGTTTCCACTGCTGCGGCGTAATGTAAGTCACCGGCACACCCAGCGCCGCGAGCACGCCATCCACCACGCCGCACGCCTGGCCAAAGGCGAACATACTGCTGACGCCTTGGCCGGGACGCGCTGCGACCAGCTCCACGTACGCGTGTGTTGGTTTGTTGGCCGCGATCAGCAGCGCGAGCGCTTGGGCTGCGACGCGGTTTTTCCCGTTGACGTTCACGGTGGGCATGTCGAGAACGTCTGCAATGAGACCATCTCCCGCCAGAAAGGCGATGGCGCCCCCTGCGCCTGGGTCTATTCCGCAAATCATGTAGACCCCCGACGGCAGTCCCGGCCTTTCCCGTCCGTTTTGCTGGGAAGAAGGGTTTGCGCATACCGGTCGCCGTCAACACCCCTGGGGCGCAACCGGGTAGCGAGGCCGGGTGGTGAAGGCTGCCTGCCGACAGCCCCGAAAGCCTCTTCCCACCCCAATCCAGAATAAGTGCCTACCACCGCGGACGACCCCACGGCCGGCTGCAGGGAGGAACACCTGCTCATCCAGGTACCATCCGCGAATTCCATGTTACTCACCGCCCACATGCCGAAATGGCTCGAGGCCGTCCCGTATTGCACCGAGCACTCGCCGCATTACGCGCCAGAACCAAATCCGCACGCTCAGCTTCAAGGCGCTCGATTCGGGCTGCAATGGCGGCCTCCTCTTTCTCGATGGCATCGCAGAGTGCCCGCATCTGGGCTCTAAATCCGGCGTGATGAAGCATTCGGAGGATTTTCAGGCCGCCCGGCTGCTTGCGCCCCTGCAACCAATCTTCGACTGTTCGCGGCGATGCGTCAGCCCAGGGCGCCGCTTTTTTCGCAACATCCCAGCCAAATGCGCGCCGGAGCATAGCGCTAAACTCTACGGCTAAAGCCGTAGAATTGATTATTGCGAATGTCACGATACTGCCTCATGCTCTGAGACATGCAAAACGCTAGATGGAGAGATGGTATCGTTTGCGGCGAGTCCGGCACTGAGGACTTGGTCCCATTCGGGGCTCAGTACAGAAACGTGGTTGTTAGAAAAGAAAGCGCTCGTATTAAGCTCTTTCGTGGTGCCTTTGGACTCGTGGTGATGTGCGCGACAGTACGACCGCACAACCGCCGGTTCGCCGCAGTAGCGATGCGTCGGCCGCTCCCCATCGGCCCACATTGGCCAAAGACACCTACGGCTGTGAGCAGGAGCGCGCCCAGGCGCTGCCGCCAGCGGCCGGGGTGCAGCGGCACGACTGCGGCTAGGAGCGACTTCAATTCGTTGTTTTGGTTGCGCGGGAATGGCGCCTGGCACCCGAGGGCGCGCATGGCGGACACGCGGTTTAGCCTTCGGTCGGGGGGCGGAGATGCGCACGATCCCAGCGCGAGACCGAACCCCGACTACGCGGTTTTTCGTGATGCCGAGGGTGTCGGCGATCTGCTGATCAGAATAGCCCTGGCCCCACATATTCCGCACGCGCGCCAGGATTTCTGCGGTCGTCGGCTCACTCATGGCCACAGCCTCGCGGATAGAACAACGATCGCGGCGGTTTGCGCAGCGCCTAGGGCGCTGAGCCACCAGCGGATTTTGTGTAGGGACGCCATCACCGGAGGCACGCCGCAATGAAGGCAGTGGCGGCTATTACCCAAATGCAGACCGCGATGGCGGCCGACCAGATCGCAGCGGCGCGAGAAGCTTGCAGTGGATCGCGGCCCGGCCGCTCCGGCCGCTGTTCTCGCCATCCATCCGGGGCGAAAGCCAACACGTCCTGCGGGGGGGCGTGCAGGCTGGCCACGATGCCCACAATGAGAAGGCACTCTGCTAGCGGTGGTCGGGTCATGCGGGTGCTTCCGTTGCAACAGGAGTGGTGACGTTGCGCAGCTCGGCGACATGACCCGCGAAGTCGTCAGCCGTGACTTCGCCGTCGGTCTCAACCTTGATACGGACCAGCAGATCGGCCGGCGGCAGGCGATGGCCCCGGACATACCGGGACATGGTTTGCTTATTGAGGCCGAGACGACGCCCGAACTCGGTTATGGTAATCCCCTGCGCCTTCAGGAACGCATCCAGCCTCATGGGGACAATGTAACCATGCCGGGGACGGGAAAGTCAACACATTGGATACCGACAAACGTCCCCGATCAGGTGACACTGCCAGCCATGAAGCAATTTCCGTCATTCCTCGCCTACGTCATGTATCTCCGTGGCGATATGAGGCAGGCCGATCTCATGCGGGCGACCGGCGTCGGCAAGCAGCAGATTAACAGGTTCTATCTAGGCAAGCCGCTGACGCCGGAATGGGCTAAGAAGCTAGCTCCCGCGTTAGGTATAGAATGGCTAGACTTGTTTGAGGGTAAGCTTTCGGAGCAGCTCGCGGCCAGCATCGAACAGGGGATCGCTGTCCGGCAAGGCGGCCCATCTATCGGCCAATTCATCAATGATCCTGACGAACTGGCCATGATTAGGATGTGGCGGCGCATGAGCGTCACCAAGAAGGCAGCGCTTTTTGCTTTTCTCCAGAGCGATGAGCCGCCTGCGAGCAAAGGGTGATACCCGTGTCAATCCGCGATTACCTCCGTCTGTGATTCCGTGGTTAAACGACCATCCCTCTATACACTTCTTTACCTAGGGCCTAGGAATTTTGTCAATGCCCCTTGAAGTTCGGTAAAGCACACCCACCGGACGCGCGTCCACACCCTATGATGGAGTCTTTTTAATAAACCGCCCCCCTAGGCGGGTAATGCGCCTGTTGACGCGTGTCACCGCATTGGTTACCTTGTCCTCCGGTATCCCCGACGGAGGTCACCATGCAGGAGACAGATCAGGACCCACAGGAGCATGACGGCTCCTTAGTTCGCGGCGTTCTGGTCGCGCTTCCGCTTTCGGCCTGCCTTTGGGCGGCTGCTTACTTTGCTTGGTGCGCGCTGTGAGCGCCGCACTGTCAAAGCCTACGTTCGTGGGCTGGTGGCTCGAGACAAACCGGCAACTTGAGCTGCTGGGCGAGCGCGACGCGGTATTCGGCGACGCGCGGGAGTTTTTTGCCCGCCAGTGGTCGCCGCGCGGCGCTGCCGAATACATCCGGCAAGAGCGCGTTGAGGCGAGGGCCGCCGCATGACACTCAACATTCATAGCATTGACGGCATCCGGCTTGAACAGGATCGTCCGCTGCCCTCGCCAGGCAGGGAGACCGGCAGAGCGACCGGCTCGGACGATGCTCCTGGGGTGGCTCCCCAGGAGCTTATCAACGAGGCCGTGTACGAGATCATACGCCAATGCTCGCTGGGGCGGATTTCCTCGAAGCACCCCCAGGGAAGCAAGGCGCTCGACGAGCTTCATAAGGCGGCTGGGTGGCCGGCTGGGTACGAAGTGCCCGATTTCGTGGTGCCGTGATGGCCGAGCAGCTCCACACCATCGCTGCGATGATGCGCGTTTGCGCGCAGCAGCTCGCGGCAAAGATCGACCACGAATACTATGGCCTCACACCAACCCAACGCCTCGAGTTGCGCATGCTCCCGTGCGATATGCGCAACTGGGCGGACCGGATTGATCCGGGTCGTGCGCCTGTTCCGGACAATGGTAGTGCGGAGATAACTGACTTCGCGGCAGCTCGGGCTCGGCGGATGGGGGTGTTAGTTCATGAGTGAAACGCCAGTAAACAACCTAACCGTCGACCTGCCGCACAAGCCACCGCCCGCGCTCCATATAAGCTTGGAAGACTATCTGAGCCGCATTGCAAAGGCGCGGGCTGAAGGGCTTGAAATAGCGTTGCGGACCATGGCCCGCGAGATGGCTAACACAGGAACGCCTGACCTCGACCGCATCTTCCGGACTCTAGCTCAACAATACGGCAAATGAAACACACACCCATCCGGGATGAAGCCGACTACCGCTCGCGTTTGGCCGCGATGCTGCTGGTCAAGGGGTCCTACGAGATTGATTATCCGGCGGTTGCAGAGGCGTTGCGGCGGGTGCTGGAGGACGAATGGGCGGAGCGGCTCGCGCAGGGTCAAGAGGGCAGGTAATGGGGCAGCGGACCAGCATTGCCTGGACTGACAAAACGTTCAATCCACTTTGGGGCTGTACGAAGGTTTCGTCTGCCTGTGACCACTGCTACGCCGAGCAATGGGCGCGCCGCTTCGGGGTGCAATGGGGGCCACGCGGCGAGTTTCGTCAGTTTGGCGATCACCACTGGAACGAGCCATTACGCTGGGACCGCGCTGCTCAGAAGGCGGGTAAGCGCGCCAAAGTGTTCTGTGCCAGCATGGCGGATGTGTTCGACAACCGCTGGCCGGAAGGCGTGCGTGACCGACTCTGGGCACTGATTCGCGCTACGCCTATGCTGGACTGGCAATTGTTGACCAAACGGCCCCAAAACATAGCGAAGATGCTGCCGCCGGACTGGGGCAGTGGCTGGCCGAACGTGTGGCTTGGCTGCACGGCCGAAAACCAGGACGAGGCGGACCGGCGTCTCCCGCACCTT
>JBJMVV010000119.1:0-5654 GCA_045810505.1 Massilia sp. | reverse complement strand
CTGGCAAACCTTGAAGCGCGAACAGCCGCCGCAGAGATTGGACTGCTGATACTGATCGATACGCTGGCTTGAACATGTAAGCCGACCCAAACAAACTCAACGCAGAAATTTATCACCTTAAAAAAACCGGAGTGTGCCCCCATGAAGTCGCTCAGTGTCCTCGCCTTGACTGGTCTGATGTTTCTCACCGGCTGTGCAGTCGATAAATATCAGGCCGCTGTCCCTGCCTTCCAGGGGACGTCCGGGACGGGCGGGGGAGATGAGCTGGTCGTATTGCTGCAGCCAGTTTTCGCCGGCAAGCCGTTTTCCGAGACCGTGTGTGATAACACGGTCGGTGTCAGCTGGAGTCCGGAAGAATCGCACAATATCGGCTTCACCCAGCGTTATGCCAAGTCGATTTCCAAAAACGCGACGCAATTTGCCATGCTCGCTGCCTTGCCGGCCAATCAGCGCGTCGGCATGTCCGCCTCGGGGACGGCGGAGCCGATCAATATCGATTCGCGCATCATGGTGCCGGTCGGACGCTTTATTACGGAAAACCTGAAACTGGCGATCGGATCGAAAGGGCAGGTGTGCGAGGATGAGGCGTGCTTCCAAAAAGCCAGGCAGGAACGCCCTTCGGCGCGCTTCGTCGCAGTTCAATTCAGCAAATTTCGCGTGGCTGAAGCGCAGCGCAACACTTTGCTGATCGAGGCGGAAGGCACCGCCACGGTCAACGCCCCTCATGCCGCACAAGCGACCGTCCCGATTTATAACAAGCTCAACCGAAGCATCGCCGCCGAAGGCTTGTTTCACAGTGACTTTTTGCGCGTGATGAACAAGATTGCAAACGAAAGCAGTGCCAATCTCGTCGAGCAGATCCGGCGCGCGGGGACCTGAGACGAAAGGCGATTCAATGAAATCGTTGATGCTGGTGATGACTGCAGCAATACTGGCCGCCGGATGCGCGCCGTTTGCCCAGCAACTGAACGGACGTAACGCCGGCCTGCATGCAAGGGCGGCCAGTCAGGCCGAACGCGCCGGGGACTGGCCGGAGGCGCGCCGTCAGTGGGAGTTGACGCTGATGGACGTGAGGCTGGCGCACGCGAGTGAGCACGATCAATCAGCGGTCCTCTACCAGTATGGCCGCGTGCTGGGCATCACCTGCGACTACGCCAAGGCCGAGCAGGCATTGCGGGCATCCCTGGCGCTGGAACAGAAGAGCGGTCAACAGGCCCATCTGCGCTTGTATGAACTTGCACTGCTGGCCGAGCGGCAAGGCAAGCCGCAGCAGGCGATCAGCTATTACCGCACGCTGGTGCCGCTCCTGGAATCGCGCGAGGTCGCACGCGAGCATCCCCAAGGCGTGGCGGATGTGTATCGGCGCTACGCAGCCCTGCTGGCCGCCAGCGGCAACGATGCACTTGCTGCACAGTTGCGCGAGAGAGCTGCGCTGGTCAAGCCGAACATGCCGGCCGTGCCCGAAGAACGAAATGAAGAGGGCCGTGAGACGCCATACGGCAGCGCCTGCGAATCAGGCGCTCACACCGTGGCAGCGCAAACGCCAAACTAGACCATCGCGCTGACCTCATCAGCGATACGCCCAAGGACAGAAGCAAGCATGCCGACCCGCGAAGACATTGTTCTACTAGCGTCGTATAACACCGCCATGAATGCCAAACTCTATGACGCGGCGGCCTCCCTGCCGAAAGAGGCGGTGAGCGCCGATCGGGGCGCGTTTTTCGGTTCCATCCAGGGCTCCATGAATCATATCGCCGCCGGCGACACCATCTGGCTGCGACGCTTCCTGGCCCATCCCGCCAAGCTGACGTCCCTCGGCGCGATGGCCGATATTCCAGCGCCGACCGGCCTCGCTTATCGCTTCAGTGAGGACCTCGACGTCCTACTGCAACACCGTATCCGTCTCGACGCGATCATCGAGGCGATGGCGGCGGAAATCTGCGACGCAGACCTGGCGCAGGCAGTTCCATACACAAACTCGCGCGGCGACTTTCGGAAAAACTTTGGCGGCTTGCTGCTCCACATGTTCAATCACCAGACCCATCACCGTGGCCAGGCCAGCACTTTGTTGTCGCAGTCCGGCGTGGACATCGGCGTCACTGACCTGGTCGCGTGGATGCCGGACTGCGCTTGATCGCAGCTTTCTTCAATTAATAAATTGAGAACATTTCTATGTTGCAACATGCTATCCTTGCGTAACAAGCTTCTTCGGCAGGCTCTCTCAAGGAATCAGTATGCGCATTGGTATCAACGCCATTCATAGAATGATCGTATTGGCATGTCTCACTGTTTCAGTTGGTGCGCATGCGCAAGCCCCGGGGCCGGACAGTGCGCCGTTCGCGCCGCACATACGAAATGCGATTGTCGACGCATTGGACGATGAGGCGCGGCGTTTTGAACCGTTACCGGACGCGGCGATGATCCGCTACGACGCGCAGGGCAAACTGGACGTGTTTCACTGTCCACATGCGATGGGACTCAAGATTGATGAGCGCGACGGCGAGATCCGTGGCCTGATCATCGCCGAATGCCCCCGCGATGCTTACTTCGATAAAAATTTTGGCCGCGATCAGCTTAAAAATTTTGCGCATGCGCTGGAACTCGCTGCTCTTTCGCAAGACGATCTCAGCGCACATTTAAGAGCTGGGCAGGCCGTGAGCGTGGAGGAGCAGGGCGCGACCTACATCCACGTGCGTCAATATTTGCTGAGCGGCGTGGGCGGCTCCGGCGGGCATGGAATGGCCGCCATAGAATCGATGCTGATCCTGCCGAACGGCGGCACGAATGCGCTGCTCATTCAAAGTCATATGCAAGGGGAAGATTGCAGCGCCATCGAACACACGGCGCGATGCGACAACTTCCGCAAGTCGCTACGTGAAATCGGCCGTCACGTGCAGGCGGCGCTGCTGCTTCCCAAGCCGGCCGCTGAATCGTACCCCGCACGCTTACGGGCAGGGGAAATCACCAGATGCGATTCGGTAGTCGGGGAAGTGCGACATGCATTGCGACAAAGCATCGACCGCAAGCGCCCCGTAACAGAGACACCGGTCTACAAAAAAGCCTTTAATCCGGATATCAAGAATGGCATGCTCGCAGCGGCCAAGGAACTTGCCGGTGGAACGCCCCTTAACGATGCCGCGAGAAACGTGGGCCTGGTTTGTTTGTCCAAGCCGTTCACGTTTTGATTGGTGTGAGAGCGTGATCATGCGCTTCGCGGCGTTCTCGACGATGGGTCGATCGCGGTCAGCTGTCGCAGGCTGCTTTCGGCCAGGAGCGAAAATTGATAAACGACGGAATTGATCAGCGATGACGCCTGAACAACAAGAGGCTCGAACAAGACGTCTCGTCAGTGCGGCGCGTGCGCTTCTATCGTTGCAGGTCGGTCTCTACGTGGGCGCTAGGCGGATCCAGAATTCACTGTTCTGGCTGGGCGCAGACTTCCCATCGAAACATCCGATCTTTTCGGAATTCACTGCTTCGGTGCCTCTGGACATCCCTGTTGGAACCGCTCGGTTGTTGTGGAATCCAGCGGCCATGCTTGCGACCGACGCGAGACTGGCGAGTGTCGAAGCACGCTTCCGCACCGAGCTTTTGGCTGAATGTGTCGAGATCATCAGGAACTACGGATGACTGCTCGGAATCGTTACCGGACGGTCAGCGACAGGCTGCCTTTGGTCAGGAGTAGCCGGTCGAGAACAGGGTTTGGGTCAGGATGAGCCTCCATCACATCATTTCGATAGCCTCTTCCGACCGAAGGTAGACCTTCATAAATCTGCACGAAGGCAAGACCAGAGTCACCAGGACCCATGAAAAACACAAGAACACTCCTTCTGCTTTCCCCCCTCGTATTGGCTTGTCTGACCGCATGCCCTGCCTGGGCGCTCGAGCCTTGCCGCGCAAGCAATGTTTATATTGAAGGGGTCGACAGGATCATTGATCGTGCGGTGGGGCGTTCTCCGGAACTCGCCCTGACGGTGCTCCCCTCATTCGAAGCCGAATACGGTGTGCGGATGATTGGCGCCGACGTCTATCTCGTCCAGTTACGCCGCTCCTTTTGGGCCCGCAGCGTGGTGGCAGACGGCCCCAGGTCCTACCATCACGATTTTCGCCATGTTCGAGTCGGCACGTCCATTCACCAGACCAGTTTGAGTCCGGAAGTGGCAGCGCGTGTCCGGCAACATTATGCCCGCGCGATTTCGGCGGCGAAGCAATCGGTGCCAGTTGGACTCGACGGCACCACATACCGTTTCGTCGTCAAGGCAACTGGATGCGGCGAAACCTGGTCACCGCAAGCAAAATCCGCCAACGGACAATTGGTCGCTCTGGCCGAACTGCTCGCCGGCCATGCCCGCCGAGGATCGTCATTGTCCAGGCGGCAAAGCGAGGAAAAAATCCTGCGCGCCATCGCAGGGGGGCAATACGGTGCGAGTTACCGCAGCGAGCGGTTTGTAAAATGGCGGAACTGTCGCTTTGCATCGATCCCGAACGGTCGGTGATAGACTGCTTGGGGCCAAGAGCGGACGCGCAACAAGCAGAAGGGGGATGAGATGTCAGACCGAAATCAAAACGACTTACGCCCTCTCCGTCCTGAAGAGGATTCACTCGTGCGTGCGCTACTTCAACACGTGACAGGCGGCGAGCAGCTGTTCCGCCAACTGGAGCGTGCTCAGGTATGCGACATGGACGATGGCCGAATGGGTAGCCTTAAGTTTGCAGGCGGCGAGAACCGAACTTTAGGTAGCTGTCTCGTAGAAGCCGATTATCTGGATTGTGATGGCATCCCAGTGAGTATCGTGTTGAACTCGGACACAAATGGACTGCTTTATGAACTCGACATGTGGAAGGTCAACTTCGCTCCACTGCAGGAATACCCAGATTTTGAACGTCTGACGATCAAGACCTGAAATCGAAGAGTTGCAAGTCCGCTCTCGGTGCGGTCCCGGCTTGCTACGCGGGCGGCGCCGGCCCGATGTGGGTATTTCCAGTGGTCCGCCTTTGCGTGGCACAGGACGCGCGCTATGCAGATTCATTCCTGGGGCAATGGATTTCGCGGAGTCGACTCAAGTTGGCTTCGGATCAGTTTGAGCAGTGTGCACGGTCAAAGCAGTGGGTCCCTGACGCCGTTTGCGCGGAACTCATGTCCCTGCAGTCGGAGCGGGACCTGTCACGCTCCAATCTGGAGCGGCTCGGCGCGAAATATAGCGCGCAGTTAAAAATCCTGGAGGTGGCCGCGCCCTATGTCATGGCCGCTGCGCAAGCCGATAGCGCGGGAAAAAATCTGCCGCCATGTCCGTGAGCGGGTCCGCACGCGATATGCTGCTGGAGAGCGATTGATGCCATTCCCCAGTGCTCAAGGTGAATGCGTGTCGTGTCGATGGACATTGTTGCGTTCATTGCGTAGACTCCGATAATGTATTTAATGCAACAAGGTCGCTGTGCTCACGCAAATTTCCGCACATTGTTTTCAAACGGAGCAATTCAAGATGAACAGACGGTCCGTCGCCGGCGTTTTACTGGTAACGCTTGCCATGGCTCAGGTGTCTGCGCTGGCGCAGAATGTGAAGCGCACTTCGCTGCCAGAGGATCACCCGATGGCTGGCAGCTGGAAGATCGACCTTCCGCGGGTCAATTGCTTCGAGGCCTACAACTTCCGT
>JBJMVV010000118.1:0-33920 GCA_045810505.1 Massilia sp. | reverse complement strand
TCCCATTTGAAATGCTTGACGGCGTTGGTCAGATAGATGGTGCGGCGGTCCACGCCGGCTTCATCCATCACGCGATCGAGCAACTGGCCGGCAGGGCCGATAAAGGGCTTGCCCTGTAGATCTTCCTGGTCGCCAGGTTGCTCGCCCACCAGCATGATGCGGGCCTTTTTCGGGCCGACGCCGCCGACCGCTTGCGTGGCGTGTTCCCACAGGTCGCAGCGGCGGCACTGGTCGAGCGAACTGGGCGCATCGCGCTGGGGTTGGGCCTTGGCGGGCGCAATCGGGATGGTGGTGCCGCTGCGTTGGCCGACCGACTCAGTCTGCCCGGTGCGGCGCACGCCGGCGGCGGCGCGGGTGACCATCTCGGGCACGACGGCGCCTTCCGGCAGGTTTTTCCAGAAGCGGGAGGGAATGTGGCTTTTCATGAGCTTGTCGTTCAGGCGGGCCGGATTGAAAATGCTGCGGTAGTAGGTCAGCCACAGCGCTTCGCCTGCATCGTCCAGTTCAGCTTCACTGCGCAGCAGGGGGCCGGCAAAATGCAGGTCGACGCCATCCCACATGACGCTGGCGTCGGGCGTGGCGATCAGCCAGGTGGTCTTGCCCATGCGGCTGGCGAAGTGCTGGGCCACCTGGGGCAGGACATCGTGGCTGGGCTCGAACCAGGCGACGAACTGGGGCGGACCGGCCTCAAGCGAGCGCTCGCGAAAGCGCACGTAGGCGTGCATATCGTGCACCTCGCGCTTGACGGCCTTGACCATGCCGTGCAGGCGGCTGCCGTCCTCGTCCGCCGCCGACAGCACCACCTGCTCGCCATGCTGCCAGCGCCAGACAACGCGGTACAGGAAAGCCCAGCGGTCGGGCACACGGCAGCAGGCGGCTTTTTGCAGCATGTCCATCAGTTCGCGGGAGATGCGTACCGTGCCAGCGGGAGGCGATGATGGCGATGATGGCGATGGCGCGGCAAGCGCCGCTGGCGCAGCCGCCGCAAACAGATCAGGCTCCCCCGCCGTGGCAGCGCCCGCCAGCAAATCGCCGGCCTGCCCCGCCATCACCCACTGGATGGCGTGCGGCGCGACACCGGCTGCGAGCAGTTCGCGCGCCGCCTCGCGCCAGCTGTCGAAGCCGGCTACCTGTACCGGCGCGCCTGCGGCGACGGCCGCGGCGAGACCGCCGGGCTGGCCGGGAAAGCTTTTGCTCAAGCGGCCTGCAGTTCCGTCCATAGATTCATCTGCGTCGGCACGTCGCTCATCGAGCGCCGCAGCAGTTCCGAGGAAGCCGCGCCGTTGGCGGGCGAGTAATCCGCCGTGACGATAAACGGCGCAATTTTTTTCATGCTGCAGCGCAGGCGCGTGAGGTCGACATAGCGGATGCGCCGCATGCGCCGCAACTCGACCAGGCGCTTGGCGTTGCGCAGGCCGATGCCGGGCACGCGGGCAATCATGCTGGCGTCGGCCAGATTCAGGTCCATGGGAAAATGTTCGCGGTTGGCCAGCGCCCAGGCCAGTTTCGGGTCGATATCGAGCGCCAGATTGCCGCCCGAAGCCGGCAGCAGTTCGCTGGCGACAAAGCCGTAGCTGCGCAAGAGGAAATCGGCCTGATACAGCCTGTGTTCGCGCAGCATGGGCGGCGGCGCCAGCGGCACGCTTTTCGGGCTTTCGGGGATGGGACTGAAGGCCGAGTAATACACGCGCTTGAGTTTATAGCTGCTGTAGAGCGTTTCCGCCGTCGACAGGATGGTCTGGTCGTCGCTGGCGTCGGCGCCCACGATCATCTGCGTACTCTGCCCGGCGGGCGCGAAGCGGGGCGACTTCGGCTCTTCCGCCTTTTCATCGAGCCGCTGGCGGATGGCGCCCATGGCGAGCTTGATGGTGTGCACGCTTTTTTCCGGCGCCAGTTTTTCCACGCTCGACTGGGTGGGCAATTCGATGTTGACGCTGAGGCGGTCGGCATATTTGCCGGCCAGAGCAATCAGGGCGGGATCGGCATCCGGAATGGTTTTGAGGTGAATATAGCCGCGGAAATTGTGCACTTCGCGCAGTTCGCGCGCGATCGCCACCAGTTGCTCCATGGTGTAATCGGCCGAGCGGATGATGCCGGAACTGAGGAACAGGCCGTCGATGTAATTGCGCAGATAGAAATCCGTGGTCAGCTTGACCACTTCCTCGACGGCGAAGCGGGCGCGCGGCACATTGGACGTGCGGCGGTTGACGCAGTACTGGCAATCGTAGATGCAGAAATTGGTCAGCAAAATCTTGAGCAGCGAGACGCAGCGCCCGTCCGGCGTATAGCTGTGGCAGATGCCCATGCCGGTGGTGGCGCCGATGCCGTCCTTGCCTTCCGACGTGCGCTTGGGCGCACCGCTGCTGGCGCAGGACGCATCGTACTTGGCGGCGTCGGCGAGAATCTCCAGCTTGTCGGTCAGTTCCATTGGCTCGTCTCTACTGTATGCTTATACAGTATCTTACACCAATGATCACGGGGCGGCGCGCGTTTGCCGACAAGGGGACGCCCCGCGCAACAGGGAAATGCGGGTCAGCCGCCCGCGGGTGAACCGCTCTGCTGCTGCAGTTCGCGCTCGTAGCGCGCCCGCTGAAAGTCGTTCATGCGCGCCGCCGCCTGGCTGGCGTAACGCTCGGCGCCGGCCATGCCAGCGTGCGCCGCCCGTTGCAGCCACAGGGTCGCGGAGAGCGGATCGGCCGACACGCCCTGCCCGCTCAGATACATCAGGCCCAGGTTCATCTGCGAGCGCGCATGGCCCTGGCGGGCGGCGGCCAGGTACCAGGCGTGGGCGGCGGGATAATCGCGCGGCACGCCCTGGCCGGTGTCGTGGCGCAGGCCCAGCGCGAACTGCGCCAGCGCGTGGCCCCGCTCGGCCGCTTTGGCGTACCAGTCGTAGGCTTCGGCGTCAAAGGCGCCCGTTTCGTCCAGGTCGAACAAAGCGCCCACCTTATATTGGGCGGCGGCGTAATCCTGTTCCGCCGCGCGCAGATACCATTTCAGCGCTGCGCCCGGATCCTGGCCCACGCCGGAGCCGCTTTCGTAGCACAGGCCCAGGTCGAACTGGGCGCGCAGGTGGCCCTGTTCGGCGGCCTTGCGGTACCACTCGACGGCGTCGCTGCGGTCGGTTTCCATGCCATGGCCGCTGTCGATCAACTGCGCCAGGTGATACTGGGCGCTGGCGAAACCCTGCAGGGCCGCCTTGCGGTACCAGTGGGCCGCGCGCGCAAAATTCTGCTCGACGCCCTGGCCGTATTCGTGGCGCAGGCCGATGTTGTCCTGCGCGCCCGCGTGCCCTTGGTCGGCGGCCTTGCGAAACCACGCCAGGGCGGCCGCGTCGTCACGCTCGACGCCCTGGCCGTGATCGAAAATCAGGCCCAGGTTGAACTGCGAACTGGCGTGCCCCTGCTCGGCCGCCTTGCGGTACCAGGACACTGCCTTGTCCATGTCGAGGGCGACGCCGTCGCCCTGTTCAAAACGCAGCGCCAGATTGAACTGGGCGGCGGCGTAGCCCTGCTCGGCCGCCTTGCGAAACCAGGACAGCGCCTGCTGGCGGTCCTGCTGCACGCCCTGGCCGTTATCGTAGCGCAGGCCCAGGTTGAATTGGGCGCGCGCGTAACCCTGTTCGGCCGCCTTGCGGTACCAGTTGATGGCCTGTTTAAAATCCTGCGGCACGCCCTTGCCGCCTTCGTACATCATGCCCAGGTTGTTCTGCGCGCCCGGGTCGCCCTGGCTCGCGGCCTGGCTGAACCAGTGCATCGCCTGGTGCACATCCTGGGGCACGCCCTGGCCCTTGGCATACAGCCAGCCCAGGTTGTACTGGGCGGCGGCGTAACCCTGTTCGGCAGCCTTCTGGTACCAGCCCAGCGCCTGCAGATAATCCTGGCCCACGCCCTGGCCCTTCTGGTACATCACGCCCAGGTTGTACTGGGCCTGTTCGAGGCCCGAGGTCGCAGCCATGCGGTACCAGGCCACGGCCAGTTCATAATTTTGCGGCACACCCTGGCCGTTGACGTACATGAAGCCCAGCGTGTGCTGGGCGCTGGCGACGCCTTTTTCGGCCAGCGCTTTGACGCGCAAAAATTCAGCGGTGTGGCGGGGATCCGGGCGCGATGGGGCTGCGGCTTGTGACATGGCCGGCGCCACGGTCAGGACTGCAGGACGACGAGATGGGGCGCAAGAGCACCTGCTGCACCCGGCGCTGCGCCGCCCTGTTCACCGAGCAGGCCAATGAACTGCGACAGGGGAATCGGCCGGTGATACAGATAGCCCTGCATGGTCAGGCAGCCGTTCGCCTTCAGGTAGCGCGCCTGTACGTCCGTCTCCACGCCTTCCGCGATCAGGTGCAGGCCCAGTCCCCGCGCGATCGAGATGATCGCCAAAATCACGGGATAGTGGCCATGCTCGTCGTGGATCTCCTTGACAAAGCTCTGGTCGATTTTAATCGTGTGGATGGGGAAGCGGTGCAGGTAGGACAGCGAAGAGTAGCCGGTGCCGAAATCGTCGATCGCCACCGACACGCCCAGCTGGCACAGTTTATTCAACTGCTCGATGGCGTACTGGGGATTGCGGATGCAGATGTTCTCGGTGATTTCCACTTCGATCTGCGCCGGCGAAATCCCGTAGCGCACCAGCGCGCCGCGCATCTTTTCAAAGAAGTCGCCGCGGTCGAGATACTGGGGCGACAGGTTCAGCGACAGGCGGATCGCCTCGTTGCCGCTGGCGTTCCACTGCAGCATATCGCGGCACAGCGCGCCGATCATCCAGTCGGAAATCGGCAGCATCAGGCCGTTCTCTTCGGCGAACGGTAAAAATTCGCCCGCCGTCAGCAGGCCGCGCTGCGGATGGTTCCAGCGCATCAGGCCCTCGGCGCCGATGATGCGGCCCGTGATGACATCCATCTGCGGCTGGTAGTGCATTTCCAGCTCATTTTGCTCCAAGGCCTTCCGCAGGCTCTGCTCCAGCGCGATCTTCTGGTGCGAGACGTCGAGCATGGAGTTGTGATAAAAACTGTGGCCATTTTTACCGAGCGCCTTGACCTGGTACATGGCGATGTCGGCGTGGCGCAGCAGTTCGTCGATCGATTCGCCATCGGTCGGATAGACCGCGATGCCGATCGAGGCCGAGATGTGCACCTGGTGGCCATCGAGATCGAACGGCTTTTGCAGGCACTCGAGGAATTTGTCGGCGATGATCTTGGCGTCTTCGCGGTCGCGCAGCTCGGGCAGCACGATGGTGAATTCATCGCCGCCCTGGCGCGCCAGCGTATCGCCGCGGCGCAGGCATTCCTTCAAACGCACGGACGCTTGCTGCAGCAGTTCGTCGCCCTTGACGTGACCGAGCGTGTCGTTGACCAGTTTGAAACGATCGAGGTCGATGAACATCACCGCCAACTCCGTCATCTTGCGCTTGGCCTGGATCACGGCCAGGCCCAGGCGGTCCTTGAACAGCATGCGGTTGGGCAGGTCGGTCAGGATGTCGTGGTAGGCCTGGTAGGAGATCAGCTCCTCGGCGCGCTTGCGGTCGGTAATGTCGCGCGCCACGCCGTAGGTGCCGAAAAATTCGAGCCGGGTGACGTCTTCATCGGGGATGTGCATGCCGATCGAATTGAGCGAGATCGTCATCAGGGTGTTATTGAAAGTGCGGTCGGCGCTGCCGCCGGCGTGGCACTTCAGGCGCAGCTCGACATTGCGCGAGGCGCGCTCGTCGACGCGGCGCTCATTGAAGGCGTAGCGGGCGCGCTCGAGGTCTTCTTCGTGCACCAGGATCGAGTAGTGCTTGCCGATCAGGTCTTCGCGCGCGAAACCCAGCAACTGGTAGGCACGGTCGTTCACGAACGTGAAGCGGCCTTCGTGATTGAGCGTGTAGATGATGTCGGGCGAACTGTCGACCAGGTAGCGGTACAGCTTTTCCGAGTTTTCCAGCTGCGAGGCGATGTGCAGGTTGGCCGCTTCCAGGCGGCGCTGCTGCAGTGCGTTGCCGACGGTTTTAAGCAGTTCCTCGCGGCTGTAAGGTTTTCTCAGGTAGTCGTAGGCGCCGCGCTTCAAGGCGCCGATGGCTGCGTCGATGCCCACTTCGCCGCTCATCACGATGACATCGGCGTCGATGCCCTTCTCGTTGATGAAGTCCATGATGTCATGGCCGCTCATGTCGGGCAGGCGCAGATCGAGCAGCACCAGGTCGAAGCGCAGCTTTTCCAGATGGGCCAGGGCTTCGGCGCCGCAGGCCGCCGTCACCAGGTGGTAATCGCGGTCGCGCAGCAGTTCGTACAGGGACGAGAGCAGGCGCGGCTCGTCGTCGACCAGCAGGATGCGGGGCAACTGGCGGCTGGCGGCGGCGCTGTCGGCGCTGTGCAGGTTCGCGGGGACGGCCATTGCGGAAGAATCAGTATCGGGGGTGTGCGGCTGGGCGCTCAGGGTTTTCATGGGCTCAGACGGAATCCATCGCGCGGGAACGGGGTCCCGTCACGGCCCCTGCCGGCGTCTTGGCGGGCAGGAGAATTTCAAAATTGGTGCCGGCGCTGCTGCTGCGGCAGCTGATGGTGCCGCCGATTTTTTTCACCAGTCCGTGCACGATCGACAGGCCCAGGCCGTGATGCTTGCCTTCCTTGGCACTCTTCACGGGCGAGAACAGGTTGGCCAGCACCTCGGGGGTCATGCCGGGACCATTGTCGGTCACCGTCAGGTCGACATACAGAGTGCGGTCGCGCACCACGTGGCCGCGGTTGGCGACCTCGATTTTTCCATGCGTGCCGATGGCTTCGACGGCGTTCTTGACCAGGTTGACCAGGATCTGCTTGAGGACATCGGCCTCGCCCTCGATCTCGGCGCTGGCGTCGGGCATCGTCACCGTCATCTGCACGCCGGCCGGGACGAATTCGGTGGCGCGGAACAGGCGCAGCACTTCGTCGGCGACGCGGGCGACATTGGTGGCGCCGTTGGCCGCCGTCGGCTGCAGGTCGGCCAGGCCGTTGATCAACTGGCCGACCCGGTCGATTTCTTCGTTCAGGATCGACATTTCGCCCACCACCGGCTCGCGCTTGGCCAGCTTGCCATCGAGGACACTGAGATAGTTCTTGATGATGGAGAGCGGGTTGTTTACTTCGTGGACCACGCGGCGCGATGCTTCGCGGTATTCTTCGGCCGCATGCGCCAGCTGGCGGTGCGCCTGACCCCGTTCAGCCAGGGCCGTTTCCAGCGCCGACGCGGCCTGGGCGCCAAACGCCTGCATGAAGCGCTCGCGCTTCTGGCACGAGGGCACCTGCCAGGCCGCCAGGCCGCCGATCATGACGCCCAGCGAGCGCCCACCCGATGCCAGGGGCACGCAGACCAGGCTGTCCGTGCCCAGCAGGCGAAACAGCTGTTCTTCGGCCAGGCCCAGCGACTGCGCATCGCGCTTGACGAACGCGGGCCGGCGCGACAGGGCCGCATCGGCCACGGCGCCGCCCCGGTCGAGGGGAATCGAGAATTCGGCGATGCGCTGCTGGCCGCCGGAAGGCATGCCGACCAGCGCCTGGCCGGTGGGATTTTCCAGCAAAATAACGGCGTTATCGAAGTCAAACAGGATGCGCGCCGAGCGCGTCATCGATTCGAGCAGACCCGCTTCTCCCTGCTGGCGGTTGAAATTCTGGCCCACTTCGGACACCAGCACCAGGTTGCGCACTTCTTCGGACAGGCGCTGGCGCACGGGATCGACCGGCGGCGCGTAGGCTGCGGGCGCGGCGATATCGTCGGCGCCATCCAGGTCGATGCCCAGGTGGGCGGCGGCTTTTTGTACCTGGCGCGCGGCGGCCGCGCCGATATCGGCGACATCGGCAAGTTCCATGCCACACAGGACCGCGCCCTCGGCAATCGCCACATCGTCAATCGCGTGGGTGGCCATCAGGTGGGCCAGGCGCACGATGCGGATCAGGGGGTGGGCCGTTTCCAGGCGCTCGCTCGGCTCGTGGTGATACAGCACGGAGTCGGCCAGGAAGGAGTCCAGGTGCCAGCGCTCGATCAGCCAGGCGCCCGCCTCCGAGTGGGTGATTTGCAGGGTGCGCTGTTCGACGGCGCAGAGGTCTTCGTCATCGCGCGCGGTGAAATTGAAGGCGTATTCTTTTGGCGCCGTGGCCAGCAGGGCCAGCCGTCCCACATTGTGCAGCAGGCCGGCCAGGTAGGCTTCCTCGACATGCGGGTAGTCCATGCGCTTGGCGACATCGCGGGCGATGACGGCTGCAGAGAGGGAGTTCTTCCAGAATGCGCGCAGATCGGTGCTGCCGGAATGGGGGAAGCTGTTAAAGGTCTGGAATACCGACTCGCTGATCACCAGCGTTTTGATGACATCGGTGCCCAGCGCCATCAGGGCCGGCTCCAGTCCGACCTGGCGGTGGACCCGGTGATAGGCCGAACTGTTGGCAACGGCGAGTATCTTCGCCGTCATGCCAGCATCGTTGGAGATCAGCGCTGCCAGTTCCGCCATCCCTAGGTCATCGGCCTGGAGATGCTCGATCAGCTTGATCAAGATCTGCGGCATGGCCGGCAGACGGGCGATCAAGAGGCGATTGCGGATATCGTGGTCAGTTTGCTGCTGCATTATGTCAGGCACTGCCGCCAGTAAGCTAAGGGTCTTTTCCGGTGGCTACCTGGGTAGAAGCGGCCACGACATTTTGTATTTATGCACCGAACAAGACGGATTTTTTGGTCTTGTTCGAGCATTTAATACAACGATCTTAGCATATATACACAAACTTTCTATTTGGGAATAATAATTTCACACAATCTGTGGCGTTTCGCGCAGTAACTGATTGTTAGCTCGACAATTGCCTGGACAGCAGGCGCCGATATTGCCTTGAAATCAACCATAATGCCAGGGCGACACTACAAAATGCCAGTTGGCCCAGCGCCAGCCACAGCACCGAGTGCGACAGGAAGGGGGCGATCACCCCGGCCACCACGGCGCCCAGCAGGGTCACTTCAAACGACTGGCAGGACGCTACCGTGCCTCTGATGTGGGGGAACAGGTCCAGTGTGAGCAGGGTGGCGCCGGGAGCGACGATGGACATGCCGAAGGTGTAGAAGAACATCGGCAGCACAGTCCACGGCAGCGCCGGCGGCAGGAAGCTGTGATAGGCGACATTGACGCCGGCAGCGGCCAGCAGGAAGGTAAAACCAATGCCGATCTGGCGCGCAAACGTCATGCGCCCGGCAAAGCGGTTTGCGGCCAGGGCGCCGAGGAAAATGCCCGACACGGTCGGCACGAACAGCCACGCAAACTGGTCCGGTCCCAGGTGCAGGTGCACTGGCAGCATCACGGGCGCCGCCGTGATGAACAGGAACAGGCCGGCGAAATTACAGGCGATCACGCCCGACTTCAGGTGAAACAGGGGCGACTTGAAAATGTCGGAGTAATTGCGCGCCAGGTAGCCGGGATTGAAGGCCTGGCGCTGGTTGGGCGGCAGGGTCTCCGGCAGGTAGCGCCAGCACACCATGAACAGCAGCAGGGTGTAGACCAGCAGGAAGTGAAAGATCATGCGCCAGTCGGTGTACTTGACGATCAGACCACCGAGGACGGGCGCGACGGCCGGTGCGATGGAAAAAATCATCGTCACCAGCGACAGCAGGCGCGCCGCCGGTGCATCGGTATATAAATCACGGATGATGGCGCGGCCAATCACCACGCCGGCGCCGGCCGAGACGCCCTGCATGATGCGAAACACCCACAGGTAGTGCACCGAGTGGGAAGCGGCGCAGCCGAAGGTGCCGATGGCGAAGATCACCAGGGCGACCAGGATGACATTGCGCCGGCCGAAGGCATCGGCCAGCGCGCCATGCCAGAGCACCATGCCGGCAAAGGCGAGCATGTAGGCCGACAGGGTCTGCTGCACCTCGATGGCGCTGGCGTGCAGGTCGGCCTGGATATTCGGGAAGGCCGGCAGATAGGCGTCGATGGAAAAGGGACCCAGCATCGACAGCCCGGCCAGCAGGGCTGCCAGCGCCCCGGAGCCGAGCAGCGCGATGCGGTGCACCGGCGGCAGGGGGACCGGGATGACGGGGTCCTTGGGCAGGCTGGCGGGCGGCTCCGGGAACATGGTCAGCCCTCTTGTCCTGCCGCCGGCTTCGGCTTGGCTTCTTCACGGCGGTTGTAGCCGGCCACCATATCGAAGCGGAACAGGCGGCATTCCAGCGCGCCGTTGAAGAACGGGGTCTTTCTCGCTTCTTTTAAACGCAGCAGTTTGGGCAGCGACAGGTCGGCGGTGAACAGGAACACGGTCCAGCCGGCGAAGCGCTGTTTTAATGTGGTGCCGAGCGAGGTATAAAACGCCTGCGCCATCTCGTCGGGCGCCATGGTGCTGTCGCCGCGCACGCCGATCCGCTCGCCGTACGGGGGATTGGTCAGCAAGATGCCGGGATGCTCGGTGGGCGGCTTGACCTCCTGCGCCTCGATCTGTTTCAAAGGCACCTCGAACTCGATGCCGGCCACTTTCAGGTTGTGGCGGGTCATAGCGACCATGTCGCCCGAGATGTCGCTGCCGAAAATCGTCGGCTCGCTTGGCGGCGCATTGCGCTTGACGGCGTCCTTCATGGCCTGCCACGGGGCAGCTTTAAAGGCGTTGAACTTTTCAAAGGCGAAGCTGCGGCGCGCGCCGGGCGCAATGCCGGCCACCATCTGGGCCGCTTCGATCAGGATGGTGCCCGAGCCGCACATGGGATCGAACAGCACCGTGCCCGGCTTCCAGCCCGACACGCGCAGCATGCCGGCGGCGAGGTTCTCGCGCAGGGGGGCGTCGCCCGTCTCTTCGCGCCAGCCCCGCTTGAACAGCGCTTCGCCCGAGGTGTCGAGGTAGATGGTGAAATTGCGCTGGTCGAGAAAGCCGACGATGCGGATGTCCGGCTCGCGCGTGTCCACCGAGGGGCGCTTGTCGAACTGGTCGCGGAAGCGGTCGCAGACGGCGTCCTTGATTTTCAGGGTGGTAAATTCCAGGCTGCGCAGGGGAGATTTGACGGCCGTGACATCGACCCGGATGGTGTGATCCACGCCGAACCAGTCTTCCCAGCTTTGCGCCAGCACGAGATCATAAATATCGTTCTCGTTGGCGTAGCTCGACTGCGCCATGCGCAGCAACACGCGCGAGGCGATGCGCGAGTGCAGGTTGATCAGGTAGATATCGAGAAGGTGGCCGGAGGCGTGCACGCCGCCTGGCACCTGGTTGTGCACCTTCATGGTGGTGGACAGTTGAGCGATTTCGCTGAGCTCTTCGGCCAGCGCCGCTTCCATGCCGCGTGGGCAAGGGCAAAAAAATGAAGCCATGGGGGTACCTTTTATCCGTTAAAAAGTGAGGTGATGGGGAAGGCGCCAGCGCCCTCCCCGCTTGAAAAATTTTTACGTCAGTGCGCGTTCGACAAAATCAAGGCGGTCCTGTCCCCAGAACCCTTCGCCATCGACGATGTACCAGGGCGAGCCAAACACATTGGCGGCCAGCGCCTCGTCCGTGTTCTTCTCGTACTCGGCCTGCACGCCCGCCGTCTGCGAAGACTTCATCAGCATGGCGCCATCGAAACCGCAGGCGCTGGCGACCTGCGCCAGCACGGCCTCGTCGCCGATGTTCTTGTCGTCGGCCCACAGGGCATGCATGATGGCGCCGGCCAGGTTCACGGCAGCTTCCCCACCGAGACTGGTGCGAGCCGCGATGATGAGGCGCGCGGCTGCATCGCCCGGCACGGGGAAAAAGCTGGGCTGGGTTTTCATGGGCACATTCATGAAGCTCGACCAGCGCTGCAGTTCGGCCAGGCGATAGGCCTGGCGCTGCGGCGCGCGCTTGGCCAGCGGCAGACCGCCCGAGGCGGCGAACACGCGGCCCAAGTCGATCGGCTTGATGTCGATATGGGCGCCGGCGGCCCTGGCCACATCGACCAGGCGCGCATGGCCCAGGTAGGCAAAGGGTGACTGGGGCGCCAGATAATAGGTGACGGTCTTGGACATGGGCGGTCTCCTCAGAAAGGTTTGACGACAACGAGAATGACGATGGCGGTCAGCAGCAGCACCGGCACTTCGTTAAACCAGCGGTACCAGCGGTGCGAACGCACATTGACGCCCTTCTCGAATTTTTTCAGCAGCGAGCCGCAGGCATGATGGTAGCCGATCGCCAGCACCACCAACGCCAGCTTGGCGTGCAGCCAGCCGCCCTTGAAGCCATAGCCCAGCCACAGCCAGACGCCCAGCACCAGCGCCGCCGTCATCAGGATGCCGCTGAACCGATACAGCTTGCGAGCCATGACCAGCAGCCGTTCGGTGGCCGGGCCCTGCGTCTCCATCGCCAGGTTGACGAAAATGCGGGGCAGATAAAACAGGCCGGCAAACCAGGAGGCGACGAAGACAATATGAAACGCTTTAATCCAGAGCATGGGGTCCCAGGGTGGCAGTGAAAAATCAGGAGCGGATCTCGCCGTGTCCGAACACGACATATTTCAAGGAGGTCAAGCCTTCCAGCCCGACCGGTCCGCGTGCATGCAGCTTGTCGTTGGAGATGCCGATCTCGGCGCCCAGGCCATATTCAAAGCCGTCGGCAAAGCGGGTCGAGGCGTTGACCATGACGGAGGCAGAGTCGACCTCGCGCAAAAAGCGCATGGCGTCGCTGTAGTCTTCCGTGACGATGGCGTCGGTGTGGTGCGAGGACCAGGTGTTGATATGGTCAATGGCCTCGTCGAGATTGTCGACCACTTTGACGGCCAGGATGGGCGCCAGGTATTCAGCGGCCCAGTCCTCAATGGCGGCGGCGGCAAGGTGCGGATAACTGGCCTGTTCCAAGATTGCCAGCGCGCGGGGATCGGCGCGCAGTTCCACCTGTTCGGATGCGTACAGGGGCGCCAGTTGCGGCAGCACGGCGGCGGCGATATCGGCGTGCACCAACAAGGTCTCCATGGTGTTGCAGGTACCGTAGCGGTGGCACTTGGCGTTAAACGCAATGGGCAGCGCCTTGGCCAGGTCGGCTTTGGCGTCGAGGTAGACGTGGCAGATGCCGTCCAGGTGCTTGATCATGGGGACGGTCGCCTCTTCCATCAGGCGGGCAATCAGGCCCTTGCCGCCGCGGGGGACGATGACGTCGACGTACTCGGGCATCGTGATGAGGGCGCCGACGGCGGCGCGGTCGACCGTGTCGACCACCTGCACGCCATGCGCGGGCAGGCCGGCGCCCGCGAGACCTTCGGCCACCAGGCCGGCGAGCAGGCGGTTGCAGTGGATCGCTTCCGAGCCGCCCCGCAAAATGGCCGCGTTGCCGCTCTTGATGCACAGGCCCGCGGCGTCGACCGTGACGTTGGGACGGGCCTCGTAGATGATGCCGATCACGCCCAGCGGCACGCGCATCTGCCCCACCTGGATGCCGCTGGGGCGAAATTTCATGCCGCTGATTTCGCCGATCGGGTCCGGCAGCGCCACCATCTGGCGCAGCCCTTCGACCATGCCGGCGATGGTTTTACTTGATAAGGCCAGGCGTTCGACCATGGCCGGGGCCAGGCCGGCGGCAGCGGCGGCGTCGAGGTCGCGTGCGTTGGCCGCGCGCAGGGCATCCGCTTCGCGCTCGACGGCGGCGGCGATGAGCAAGAGGGCACGGTTGCGGGTGGCAGTATCGGCTTTGGCCATCTGGCGCGAAGCCGCGCGGGCCTGGCGGCCCATCTGCAGTATGGTGTCGTGAATGTTCATCGTCGCGGCTCGTTCCAAAATAATGCTTGCATGCCGCGCTGGGGGTTCAGCGCGCCACCATCAGGGCCAGCTGCAGCATGGCGTCCCAGGCATCGCCCGCGAAGCCCTTGGCGCGCAGGCCCTTGACCAGTTTATCGACTTGCGCCGCATCCTGCAGCGCCTGTTCCAATGTGGCGAGCGAGACGCGGCGCAGGGCCGGCTCCATCAGGCGCTCGCGCGGCCCCCAGATACGCTGTTCCTTGAGCAGCACTCCCAGCGGACGGCCCTGCGCCATCGCCGCCTTCAATTTGAGCAGGGTGCGGATTTCCTCGGCCACGGCCCACAGCACCAGCGGCAGCGCCTCACCCTCGCCCTTCAAACCTTCGAGCATGCGCACCAGGCGGGCGCAGTCGCCGGCCAGCATCGCTTCGGACAATTTGAAAACGTCGTAGCGCGCTACGTTGAGGACGGCGTCGTGCACCTGCTCGAAGCTCAGTTTGCCCGGCTCGTGCAGCAGGCCCAGTTTCTGGATTTCCTGGTGCGCCGCCAGCAGATTGCCTTCGACCCGCTCGGCGATGAAATCGATGCTCTGGCGGTCAGCCGACTGACCCTGGGCAGCCAGGCGCGTGCCGATCCAGCCTGGCAGGGCGCTGCGTTCGATGACGGGGATGTCGATGTAGACCGCCGCCTGCTGCAGGGCCGTGACCCAGGCCGCCTTGGCCGTCTGCCAGTCCAGCTTCGGCAGGGTGATCAGGGTCAGGTTGTCGGGACTGAGATCCTTGGCGTAGCTTTGCAGGGCCGCGCCGCCTTCCTTGCCTGGTTTACCGGTGGGGATGCGCAGTTCGATGAGCTTCTTGTCGCCAAACAGGGACAGGGCCTGGTTGGCGGCCAGCAGTTCGCCCCACTTGAAACTGCGCTCGACGGTGAGCACGTCACGCTCCGTGTAGCCATTGGCGCGCGCGGCGCGGCGGATGCGGTCGGCCGCCTCCAGCGCCAGCAGGTGCTCGTCGCTGCTGATGACGTAGAGGGGCGCCACCTGCTTGGCGAGGTGGGCGTCGAGGGCGTCGACCCGAAGCTGCATGTTCGCGGTCCGCTTTACTGCGCGGGCTTGATCGCGACCAACCGGCGCAGCACCTGCTGCACCAGGTCGGACTGCATGTCGCGGTACAGCAGCACTTCTTCCGATTCCTTCGCCAGGGTCTGGTTTTCATTGAAGTCGATCGAGCGCTTCAGATTGATCTCGGTCGGCGGCAGCAGTACGCCGTCCTTGCTGTCGCGCACCCGGAACACCATGGTGTAGGTGAGCAGGTATTCGCGCACCCGGCCCTGGCTGTTGAGCGACAGGATCACTTTACCGCGCGCCTCGGAGATAACGTCGATCTTCGCCTCGGCTTCCTTCTGGTCTTCAACCACGCGCACGCCTTCAGCGGCGCGCAGGTTGCGGCGCAGTTCCACGCCCAGCGGGGAGTTTTCAGCAGAACTGAGCCACACCGTGTGGAAGGGGACGCGATACTCGCCGTGCGAACCGCGCGGGTGGAAACCGCAGGCGGCCAGGCCCGTGCCAAGGGCTGCGGCCAGCAGCAGCCAGGAACAGCTGCGCGCAAAATACGAACGGCTCATCGTCAAACTCCTTACACCACAATGTTGATCAATTTGTTCGGCACGACGATGACTTTTTTCGGCGCCGCCCCTTCCATGAAGCGCACGGCCGCTTCGCTGGCCAGCGCCAGCGCTTCGATGGCGGCCTTGTCGGCGCCCTTCGGCACCATCACGGCGCCGCGCAGTTTGCCGTTCACCTGCACCATCATCTCGATCTCGGACTGCTCCAGCGCAGCCGGGTCGACCTCGGGCCAGGAGACGTCGAGGATGTCGCCATCGCGCCCGGCAAAGCCCAGTTCCTGCCACAGCACGTGGGTGATGTGCGGGGCGACGGGATTCAACACGCGCAGGAAGATCGACAGGCCTTCGGTGACGACCGCATTGGTGGCGGCGCCATCATCGAGCTTGGCCGACTCGAGCAGATTGAGCATCTTCATGCAGGCCGAGACGACCGTGTTGTACTGGATGCGCTTCAAGTCGTAATCGGCCTGCTGCAGGATCTTGTGCAGTTCGCGGCGCAGGGTTTTCTGGGCATCGTTGTAGCCGTCTTTCGATGGCGTGGCCAGTTCGGCGGCGACCTTCGGCTGCTGCGCGTACGCATAAGCCCACACGCGGCGCAGGAAACGGCTGGCGCCTTCGACGCCGCTGTCGGACCATTCCAGGGTCTGCTCCGGGGGCGAGGCAAACATGGTGAACAGGCGCGCCGTGTCGGCGCCGTACTGGCCGATCTGGGCTTGCGGATCGATGCCGTTGTTCTTCGACTTCGACATTTTCTCGGTGCCGCCAATCGCCACCGGCTGACCGTCGCCGGCCAGCACGGCTGTTTGCGGACGGCCCTTGTCGTCCAGGACCAGCTCGACGTCGGCCGGATTGAACCAGGTTTTTTTGCCCGCTTCGTCTTCGCGATAATAGGTCTCGTTGAGCACCATGCCCTGGGTCAGCAGGTTCACAAACGGCTCGTCAAATTTGACCAGGCCCATGTCGCGCATGATCTTGGTCCAGAAGCGCGCGTACAGCAGGTGCATCACGGCGTGTTCGATGCCGCCGATGTACTGGTCCATCGGCATCCAGTAATCGTTGCGCGCGTCGACCATGGCCTCGTTCGAGCCGGGCGAGGTATAGCGCATGTAATACCAGGACGAATCGACAAAGGTGTCCATCGTGTCGGTCTCGCGGCGCGCGGCTTTGCCGCACTTCGGGCAGTCGCAATGTAAAAATGCTTCGTATTTGTTGAGCGGGTTGCCGGTGCCATCGGGGACGCAGTCCTCGGGCAGCACCACTGGCAGATCCTGTTCGGGGACCGGCACGGCGCCGCAATCGGCGCAGTTGATCATCGGGATCGGCGTGCCCCAGTAGCGCTGGCGCGAGATGCCCCAGTCGCGCAGGCGGAAGGTGACCTTCTTTTCACCCAGGCCGCGCTCGGCCAGGTCGCCCGCAATGGCGTTGATTGCCGCGATGTAGTCGAGACCATCGTACTTGCCAGAGTTGATCAGGACACCCTTCTCCTTGTCGCCATACCACTCCTGCCAGCCGGCCAGGGAGAAGCTCTCGCCTTCAACGGCCACCACCTGCTTGATGGGCAGCTGGTACTTGGTGGCGAACAAAAAGTCGCGCTCGTCGTGGGCCGGCACGCCCATCACGGCGCCGTCGCCGTAGGTGATCAGGACGTAGTTGCCGACCCAGACGGGGATCTGTTCACCGGTCAGGGGATGGGTGACGGTCAGGCCCGTCGGCATGCCCTTCTTTTCCATCGTCGCCATGTCCGCTTCGATGACGGAACCGAGTTTGCACTCGGCGATGAAGTCAGCCAGGGCCGGGTTGTCGCGCGCGGCGTGGGTGGCCAGCGCGTGTTCCGGTGCGACGGCGCAGAAGGTCACGCCCATGATGGTGTCGGCGCGGGTGGTGAACACGTACAGCTTGCCGTCGTCGATCAGGGTGCCGTCGCTGCCGGTGATCGAGTGGGGGAACGCAAAGCGCACGCCGACCGATTTGCCGATCCAGTTGGCCTGCATGACGCGCACACGCTCCGGCCAGCCGGGCAGCTTGTTGTCGACGTAATCGAGCAGTTCTTCGGCGTAGTCGGTGATGCGCGCGTAGTACATGGGGATTTCGCGCTTTTCAATCGGCGCGCCCGAGCGCCAGCCCTTGCCGTCGACCACCTGCTCGTTGGCCAGCACGGTCTGGTCGATCGGATCCCAGTTCACGGTGCCCGTCTTCTTGTAGATGATGCCTTTTTCGAGCATCTTGAGGAACATCCACTGGTTCCACTTGTAGTACTCGGGCTTGCAGGCCGTCATTTCGCGCGACCAGTCGATGGCCAGACCCATCGACTCCATCTGCTGGCGCATGTGGGCGATATTGGAATAAGTCCACTGCGCAGGCGGCACCTTGTTCTGCATCGCCGCGTTTTCAGCCGGCATGCCGAACGCATCCCAGCCCATCGGCATGAGGACGTTGTAGCCGTTCATGCGCAGGTAGCGGTACATCACGTCGTTGATCGTATAGTTGCGCACGTGTCCCATGTGCAGCTTGCCCGAAGGGTAAGGCAGCATCGAGCAAGCGTAGTACTTGCCTTTGGGGAAACGTGGGTCGTGTTCAACGGCCCGGTATGCGTCGATGGCTTTCCAGTGGGATTGGGCGGCTTGTTCGACGTCGGACGGACTATATTTATCGTGCATGATGAGCGCAGGGCCAGGAAAGTTGGTTTGAACCGAACATTATACTGGCTGACGGGCGCTCCAGCGCTGCTGTATGCCGCCCTTAGCGGAGCGTGAGCTTGAGGGCCGGCTTTTCGCCGTAATCGTCGTAGCGCTCGTTGATTCCCGCAACGCAATAAGTGATCTCTTCGAGCAAGTCCGGCAGGCGGGCCTTGAAGGCGGCCGCGTCCTTGACAACAATTTCCAGCACTTCGTTCGGTTTCAAATGAAACTTGCTCATGCCATCTTCATCGCGCAGGTAGCTGAGGCAATCGACCCAGGCGTCGATGGTGTTGCTGTAGCTGTCGGGAAAGCCGAACGCGGCCTTCGAGGCGGCGTGGAAGGCCGCTTCGCTGTCGATCGCGGCCCCGTTCAGTTCAGCGCTGGCCATGGTCAGCCTTTCAGCTTGAGGACATCTTGCATGTCAAACAGGCCGTTTTGCTTGTCCGCCAGGAAGCGCGCCGCGCGCAGGGCGCCGTGGGCGTAGGTGACCCGGCTGCTGGACTTGTGGCTGATTTCAATGCGCTCGCCCTCGCCCGCAAACAGCACCGTGTGGTCGCCCACGATGTCGCCGCCGCGGATGGTGGCAAAGCCGATGGTGGACGGGTCGCGCGCGCCGGTGACGCCTTCGCGCCCGTACACGGCCACTTCCTTCAGGTCGCGCCCGAGCGCGTCGGCGATCACTTCGCCCATCTTGAGAGCGGTGCCGGACGGCGCATCGACCTTGTGGCGGTGGTGGGCTTCGACGATTTCAATGTCGTAGCCTTCATTGAAACTCTTCGCGGCCATTTCCAGCAGTTTCAGGGTGACGTTCACGCCCACGCTCATGTTCGGCGCGAACACGATGGCGGTTTTTTCGCTGGCGGCGCGGATGGCGGCCTTGCCCGCTTCGTCGAAACCGGTGGTGCCGATCACCATGGCGATGCCGTGCTGGACGCAGTAGGCCAGGTGCGCCAGGGTGCCTTCGGGACGGGTGAAGTCGATCAGCACGCGCGCCTGATTGAGAGCGGCGGGCAGGTCGGCGACGATGGGCACGCCGGCGGGCTTGCCGAGAAAGGCGGCGGCGTCCTGGCCCAGGCCAGCAGCGCCAGCCACGTCGAGCGCGCCGGACAGCTGGGTATCGGGCGACTGGGCGATGGCTTCGACCAGCATCTTGCCCATGCGGCCGCTGGCGCCGGCGACGGCGATGTTCAATGCGCTCATGGGATTATTTTTTCACGGAGATGCTGGCCGAGCCGGCTTCTTCTTTTTTCGGCGCTTCCTTCGGGATCACCAGGGCGGGACCGGCGATGCGAGCAATGTATTCTTTTTCGGTCGGCAGGTTGCCGCCGTCAAAGTGATCAACCTTGTCGTCCTTGAAATACACGGTGACGCGCGCCTTGGTCAATTCGCCATTGCCGCGGGCCAGGTAAAACGGGTAATCCCAGCGGTCGGCGTGGAAAGCGTCCGTCAACAAGGGAGTGCCGAGCAGGAACTTGACCTGGTCGCGGGTCTGCCCCGGTTTTAACTGGGCCAGCATTTCCTGCGAGACGAAGTTGCCCTGCTGGATGTCCGGACGGTAAGGCGAGAACACCCAGAAGAATTTCTGCAGCTTGGTGACAGTGGTAGTCTGGGCGCCGGCGTTGGCCGTTTCGGCGGCCTTGCTGGCGTCGGCGGCGATGGCCGCAGGCGCCGTTGGGGCGGCCGGCGCGGGTTTTGTCTCACGCCAGCTGGCGCAGCCGGCCAGGGTCAGGGCGGCGCAAGCGAGCGCCGCCAGCTGCAGTGGACGGGACAAATCGCGGGGCAAAACGGCATTCGTGACACGCATGGGGAACCTCAAAACGTTTGAGCGCTAGCGCCAAAACGCTATATCATAAAGCACTCTGCCCAACTTCGAGCAACAAACATGAGTAACAATCCTACCGACCTCAAGGCCAGCGGCCTGAAAGCAACCCTGCCGCGCCTGAAAATTCTGGAGATTTTCCAGAACAGTGAGGTCCGCCATCTGACTGCCGAAGATGTGTACAAGCAATTATTGACGGAGAACCTGGACGTGGGCCTGGCCACCGTCTACCGCGTACTGACCCAGTTCGAACAGGCCGGCCTGCTCAACCGCAACCATTTTGAAACCGGCAAGGCCATTTTTGAGCTCAACGCCGGCTCGCACCACGATCACCTGGTCTGCTTGGACTGCGGCAGGGTCGAAGAGTTCTTTGACGAAGAAATTGAGTCGCGCCAGAACAAGATTGCCCAGGAGCGGGGGTTTAGTATTGCCGAGCATGCGCTGGCGATTTATGGCAATTGCACGAAGGTTGCCTGCCCGTACAGGACTTAGTCAAACAAAAGTACAACCCTACTTTTGTTTGGGTCGAGGTCATCAATGACTGGCAGAGCCAGATCATTGTGACCAGAAAAAAGCGACGAAAGAGCGTTACGTTTGCGGCAATTCTCAGCCGTGGCTGAGGGCGTTCGATAAAAGCTTCGCGGTAATGTCGACGATGGGAATCACCCGCTCGTAAGCCATCCGCGTCGGCCCGATCACGCCCAGGGTGCCGACGATGCGACCGTTGACTTCATAAGGCGCGGTCACCACGCTCATTTCATCCATCGGCACCAGTTTCGATTCGCCGCCGATAAAAATCTGCACCCCCGTCGCTTTACTTGATACGTCAAGTAATTGCATCAAACCGGTTTTTTGTTCGAACATGTCGAACATCTGGCGCAGCGAGCTCATGTTCGATGACAGGTCGGACACGCTCAGCAGATTGCGCTCGCCGGAAATGACCATGTCGTCGCTGTGGTCCGTCATCGCTTCGCTGCCCGCCTCCACCGCCGCCTGCATCAGGCGGCCCATGTCATCGCGCAGTTGCTGCAATTCCCCCGTGACGCGGGCGCGCACCTGCTCAAACGACAGGCCGCCGTAGTTCTGGTTGATGTAATTGGCCGACTGGATCAGCTGCGACGGCGTGTAGTCGACATCGGTGAGCAGCAGGCGGTTCTGCACGTCGCCGCGCGGATCGACGATCACCAGCAAAATGCGTTTTTCGGACAGGCGCAGGAATTCGATCTGCTGGAACACGGACTCGCGGCGCGGGCTCATGACGACGCCGGCAAACTGCGACAGCGACGAGAGCATCTGCGCCGCATTCGAAATGGTTTTCTGCTGCTGGGGCGCTTGCAGGCGCATGCGCGATTCCACCGACTGCTCGTCGATCGACTGCACCGTCAACAAGGTGTCGACAAAGATGCGGTAGCCGCGCGGGGTGGGAATGCGGCCGGCCGAGGTGTGGGGACTGGCCACGTAACCCATTTCTTCCAGGTCGGCCATAATGTTGCGGATGGTCGCCGGCGACAGGTCCAGGCCCGAGATTTTCGACAGGGCGCGCGAACCGACCGGCTGGCCGTCGGCGATGTAACGCTCGACTAAGGCCTTGAGCAGGGTTTGGGCGCGGTTATCGAGATGCATGACAGTCTGAAGGAAATCGTTGTCCTCATTATGCACGTTCGCGGCCTGTGCAGGGAAGCGGCAGCGGCGTGCGCTGGTGTATCAGGGCTGGCCCTGCTCGATCCAGGCAATCAGTTCGTCAAAATTGGCGCAGATGGCATCGGGCTGCACGCCCAGTTCCAGGTGGCGCGTGCTGCCGGTGCGGTTAAGCCAGACGGCGCGCAGGCCAGCCTGCTGGGCGCCGCGCACATCGAGCAGCAGATCGTCGCCGACGTAGACGGCATCGCCTGGGGCCACCCCCAGTTCGCGGCAGGCGGCCAGAAAAATATCCGGGGCCGGCTTGGCGCTGCCAAAACTGTGGGACGCCAGCGACACCTTGAAATGGTGATCGATGCCGATTGCCCGTAAATCCGCGTTGCCGTTCGAGATGGTGCCCAGCAGGCAGTGCCGGCCCAGGCGCTCGAGGCCGTCGAGCACGTCGGCGTACGGCGCCACCAGGTTGCGGGCGGCGGCGAACACGGCCATCGCCTCGTCGATCCGGCCCGGGTCGGCGCCGCAGGCAGTAAAAGCGTCGAGCAGGCCGGCGCGGCGCAGGGCCGCCAGGTCGAGATGGTAGTGCGGCTCGCGCGCCAGCAAATCAAAACGGGCCTGGCGCAGGCTGTCGATGCTGTGCTCGGCCGCCACGCCGGGTGCATGCTGCTCGAGCCAGTGCCAGACGCGCCGCTCGGCCTCTTCGATCACGGGGCCGATGGGCCAGAGGGTGTCGTCGAGGTCGAACAGGATGGCGCCGGGCCAGGGTTGGGATACTGCTGTCATGGAAGGCTCGCATTAAGTTACACGGTGATACAAGCATAATGCCGTCCAAGGATGACAAATGCACTAAAATGACGACCAATTTGTCTATTCGCGGCGAGCGCCCCTGGCGTTGACGACCGTATCGTTTCTGGAGAAAACATGAAAAGTCTGTTCCTGCGTTCGGGCGCCGTGCTCGCATGCGCCCTGACCCTGGCCTCTTGCGGGGGCAGCAATGGCAATCTGCTGCTGGGCGGCGCCGTGGTCGGCGTCAACCGCGATGGCCTGGTATTGCAAAACAATGGCGGCCCCGATCTGGCCGTGGTGTCGCCCTACACGACCTTTTCCTTTCCGCAGTTGATCGGCAATGACGCCGATTACAACGTGACGATCAAGAGTTCGCCGTCGAACGCCGTCTGCGTGGCCAGCAACAACAAGGGGAAATCGAGCAACTTCGACGTCACCAACGTGTTAATCGCCTGCACCATCAACACCTACGACCTGGGCGGCTCCGTCAGCGGCCTGACCTCGAACGGGCTGGTGCTGATCAACGGCGCCGACCGCCAGGCCATCCCCGCGGGCGCCACGACGTTCACGATGACGGTCGACACCGGCAACAAGGACAGCAACGGCAAGCCCATCCTCACCGGCAAGGTCGGCGACGGCGCCCCCTACGGCGTCACCGTGCTGACCCAGCCCGCCAACCAGACCTGCACGGTCGGCAATGGCACCGGGACCATGGGCCCTGCCCCCGTCACCAATGTCCAGATCACCTGCAGCTGATCGCCCTTCGGAGAATTTAATGACCCTTTCGACCTACCTTCGTCCCGCAGCCATTCTCGCCCTGGCCCTGAGCCTGGCGGCCTGCGGCGGCAAAGCCAGCTTCCCCATCAACGGCACCGTGTCCGGCCTGACCTACGGCGGCTTGGTGATCACCACCAATGGCATGGACCTGGCGATTCCCGCCAACGCCACGGCGTTCAGCTTCCCGAACAGTCTCAGCTACGGCGACGTGTATGACATCACCGTCAAGTCGCCCGCCGCCCACGAAGACTGCACCACCATCGATCCGCTGACGGGACGCAACACGGGCGCGGATACGGCGGGACGGTTCACGACGATTGCCGTGACCCTCACCTGCGTGATCCAGCAGCACTCGATCGGCGGCGCCGTCAGCGGCCTGACCACGGACGGCCTGGTGCTCACCAACGGCAGCGCCGGCGGCACCGTCCCCATCGCCGCCAATGCCACCAGCTACGCCTTTGCCGCCCTGGTCCCCTACAACGTGTCCTATGGCGTGACGGTGTACACCCAGCCGAAAGATGCAGTCTGCACGGTGGCCAATACCAGCGGCGTGATGGGTGATGTCAACATCACCAACATCGACGTCAGCTGCAAATCGACCTTGACGACGCCCTGATATTCATAAAACGATTAACTGGTATGCGAAATGACAATTGGATTGATATGCTGTAGCGCAGCATAATGCACTTGTCTCCTCCAACTCTCCTCAAAAAGAATTGGATTTCAAGCCCGCTCAACAGCGGGCTTTTTTTTCGCCCGATTTTCGACTGTGTGCCGCAGCCGGCCAGCCGCGCTTCGTGTTTACGCGGGAACTGGCATGATGGCGCCATCGCCGGCCAGACGGCCGCGCCAGCATGGAGGCAACGTGACGACAGAATCAGTGGGAGAGTACGAGATCGACTACAGCGGCATGCGCCTGGACGATGTGGATGGCTGGGCGGCCTGGGTGACCATTTATGGGCCCTCGCCCAATCCCATGCATCGCAACAGCATCGTGCCGGCCCAGCGGGTGGCGGTCGAGCAGGTGTTCGGCACGGAAGACCAGGCCGAGCAGGCGGCCCGCCAGGCGGCACTGGCCATGTTGCAGGAGCGCGCGCCCAAGCCCGCCTGAGGGTTTATGCCGCCTTGGCGGCGTCGTGCAGATTGGCCAAGGCGACGTAGCCTTCCAGCCCCACCGCTTCCGGGCGCAGGGTGGGATCAATTCCCGCCGCGACGATCTGTGCTTCCGTGAACATGCCAGCCAGGCAGTTGCGAATCACCTTGCGGCGCTGCGAGAACGCTTTCAAGACCACCGCTTCCAGGGTCTGTTCATTGCAGGCCAGCCGCTGTTGCAAGGGGATCATGCGGACGATGGCGGACTCGACCTGGGGCGGCGGATCAAAGGCCGTGGGCGGCACGATGAACAGCAGCGACATCTTGTAGCGCCATTGCAGCATGACCGACAGGCGTCCGTAGGCCTTGCTGCCGGGTTCGGCCACCATGCGCTCGACCACTTCCTTTTGCAACATGAAATGCTGGTCTTCGATCAGGTGAGCAAATTCGGCCAGGTGAAACAGCAGCGGACTGGAGATGTTGTACGGCAGATTGCCGACCACGCGCAGCTTCTGGCCGGTCGGCACGGGAATCTGCGAAAAGTCGAATTTCAGGGCGTCGCCCGAGTGGATCGTCAATTTCTCTTTCGGAAACTGCTTTTCAAGCCGGGTCACCAGGTCGCGGTCCAGTTCGACCACATGCATGTGCGCCAGGCGCCGGATGATCAGGGCCGTCATGGCGGCCAGCCCGGGGCCGATTTCCACCAGGGCCTGGCCCGGCTGCGGATCGATGGCGTCGGTGATGTTGTCGAGTACGAATTTGTCGGTCAAAAAATTCTGACCGAAGCGCTTGCGGGCCACATGTTTCATTGAAGTTCTTGTTATAGAGGAGAGGTGGACGAGCGGCGCGCCGCCGCCATTTGCAGGGCAATGCGGATCGCTTCTTCCATGCTGGTGCAGTCGGCCAGGCCGACGCCCTGCGCCGCCAGGTCGAGCGCGGTGCCATGGTCGACCGAGGTGCGCACCAGCGGCAGGCCCAGCGTGATGTTGACGCCGCGCCCGAAGGTGGCGTGCTTGAGGACTGGCAAACCCTGATCGTGGTACATGGCCAGCACGCAATCGGCGTCCTGCAGGTATTTCGGCTGGAACAGGGTATCGGCCGGATAGGGGCCACGGGCATCGATGCCGCGCGCCTGCGCCGCGGCAATGGCCGGCTCGATCACCTCGATTTCTTCGCGGCCCAGGTAGCCGTTCTCGCCCGCGTGGGGATTCAGCCCCGTCACCAGGATGCGCGGCGCGGCCATGCCGAAGTGGCGGCGCAGATCGCCGTCGATGATGTCGATCACTTCGCGCAGCAAGGTGCCGTCGATGGCGTCCGGCACGGCCCGCAATGGCAAGTGGGTCGTCGCCAGCGCCACCCGCAAGGGCCCGACGTCGCGCGCGGCGCCGGCCAGCATCATCACCACGCGCGGCGTGCCAGTCTTTTCCGCCAGGTATTCGGTGTGGCCGGAGAAGCGCACGCCGGCGTCATTGATGGTCGATTTTTGCAAGGGCGCCGTGACCATGGCCTCGAACCAGCCGGCCTGGATCCCTTCGACCGCAAGATCCAGCAGCGCCAGCACGGCGCGGCCGTTGGCGGGATCGAGCCGCCCGGCCACCACGGGGGCGGCCAGGGGCACGTCGATGACAGTAAGTTTTTCAGGGCCGAACTGGGGCAGGCCGCTGTTGCGCAGGGCCTGCACGGACAAAGCCGCCACGCGGATGGCCGGATCGATCTCGGCCGCCAGCATGGCCAGGTAGGCGGCGTCGCCCAGCAGGACGGCGTTGACTTCGGCGCGCATGGCCCAGGCGGCGCGCAGGGAAATTTCCGGGCCGATCCCCGCCGGTTCGCCGGTGGTGATGGCGATGGCGGGACGCTGGCTCATCATGCGCTTACTTGTCCTCGCGGAACTCGACGTAGGCGCGGTCGCGCACCTGGCGGGCCCAGTCTTCGGTCGCTTCCTGCATCTTGCGCTCGCGAATGATGTTGCGGGCCATGCTGCGCTGGCGCTCCTTGGTGGCGTCATCGCTCTTGCGCTCGAGCACTTCAATCAGGTGCCAGCCAAACGGCGTTTCCACCGGACCGCTGATTTCGCCTGGTTTCAGGCTATTCATGGCGGTCTCGAATTCGGGCACGGAGTCGCCTGGATACAGCCAGCCCAGGTCGCCACCCTTGGCGGCGGTGCCGTCGACCGACACGGTGCGCGCCAGGTCTTCGAACTTGGCGGCCTTGTTGTCGAGGCGCTCCTTGAGGTCAGCCAGCTTGTGCTTGACTTCGGCGACCGTCATGGTCGGGGTGACCTTTAGCAGGATGTGACGCGCATGGGTCTGCTGCTGGGCGACCGCTTCAGGGGCAGCGGCCGTCGCGGCGGCGCGCTTGTCGACCAGTTTCAGGACGTGGAAACCGGTGGCGCTGCGGATCACGGGGGTGAGCTGGCCGGGTCCGATCTTGGCCAGTTCGCCGGCAAACAGGGGCGGCAGGCGATTCGGGTCGCGCCAGCCCACTTCGCCGCCCTTGAGGGCGTCAGGGGCGTCGGAATAGGTGGCGGCAATCTTGGCGAAATCGGCGCCGGTGCGCAACTGGCGCATCACTTCATCGGCGCGCGCCTTGCGGGCCGCGGTTTGTTCGGGCGTGGCGTTTTCGGGAATGCGCACCAGGATCTGCGAGATGTTCATCTCCACCTTCTCGGCGTTGGCAGCCTGTTCGGCTGACAGATAGGTGTCGACCTCGGCATCGGAAATCTGGATCTTGGCGTCAACTTCGTGCTCGCGCAGGCGCTGCAGATTGATCTCGTTGCGGATTTCTTCGCGGAAGGTAGCGAACGGCATGCCCTCTTTTTCCATCTGGTTGCGCAGGTCCTGCACGCTCAATTTCTGCTGCTCGGCAATGCGGCCAATGGCGCGGTCGAGCTGCTGGTCATCGGTCTTGATGCCCATTTCCTTGGCCAGCTGCTGCTGGGCGCGCTCGACGATCATGGCTTCGACCACCTGGCGCTGCAGGTCGGCTGCGTCGGGAATCGGCGCGTTGCTTGCCTTCATGCGGCTTTCCACCGAACGGGTGCGGGCGTCGATTTCATTTTTGGTAATGACATCATCGTTGACGACGACGGCGATCGAATCAATCAGCTTGGCAGAGCTCGCTGCGGGCGGCGTAAAACCGCCGGCAGCAGGCTTGACAGGCGCGGTGGCGGCCGCTGGCGCTGGCGCGACAGTCGGCGTGGCTGGCGCTGGCGCAGCGGGGGCAACAGCCGGCGCGCGCACCTGGGCCAGGCTCTGGCCGGCCGCCGCGATGCACAGCAGGATTGCCGCGAGCTTCATCGGATGGAGTCGAAATGGTCGCAGGATGTGGGAACGCATTATGTGGGAACGCGTTATGTGGGAACGAATGAGGTGGGAACGCATAATGTAGGAAGCACTCATAAATTAATTCGGATCACATGAAAGACTGCGGCGCGGCCTGGTCCTAGCGACGCGTCACTGGGCTCAGGCTGCTGTAGCCGGGGATGCTCTTGTTGAAGGACTCGAGCGGATTGCCCAGTCCCAGGCGCGACAGGCCGTTCAGTTCGAGCTGGAAGAAAATCCGGGTCGAGGTGGTGATGGCGGCCGTCACGAAACGCTGGGCGCCCATGCGGAAGACCCAGCAATCGGCTTTATATTCCAGACCAGCCAGGGATTCCACCACTTTTTTATCGAGCACGGAATAACTGACGCGGCCGACACCGTACCAGCGCATGGTCAGCGGCCACTGGCTGGACAAATCGACATTTTTAAAACTGTCGCGCACGTAACGATACTCGGCGTTGAGGACTTTTTTCTCGGCGGGCTGCCACTGCACACCATAGTTCGATGCATACACGCTGCTGGTGGTCGCATTGTATTGTACCGCGCTGTCAAAAGCCCAGTTCTCCGAAATGCGCCCCGACGCGGCGGCGAGCAGGTCCGAACGGCTCTGGTTGAGGACGGCGTTGGGGTCCAGTTGCACCCGCTGCTTGCCGAAATAAAAACGCTGGCCCAGCGCCAGGCGCAGCCGTTCGGCGCCATTTTCCTCGATGAAGCGCGAGGTCAGCGCCACGGTTGCCTGGTTGGCGTCGGCGATGCGGTCATTACCCACGAAACGGTTTTCCGTGAACAACTGGGCAAAGCTGAAACCCGCCTCGGCGCTGTCAAAATTCGGGAACGCGCTTTGATCCTTGTACGGCGTGCGCACATAAAACACGCGCGGCTCCAGGGTCTGGGTGACGGCGCGGCCGAACAGCTTGGCGTCGCGTTCGAACACCATCCCGCTGTCGAGCGAAAAGGTGGGGATGGCGCGCGAGAGCGACTGGCCGGCCGAATTGATGGTCGTAGTGCCCAGGCCCTGGGTGGTGGTGAGATTGCTGTTGTCGTCCAGGTTGTACTTGGCCGCGTTAAAAATCAGCTTGGGCGTAATGAAATAACTGGGGCGTACGATCGGATACGACACCTGCCCCTGCACCAGCGCGCGGTCGCCGCGGATCAGGTCGGGATGCCAGAAGCGGGTCGCCTCGGCGTCGAGCGACCAGTCGAAACCGTGCACATCGTAGCGGCCGGTGTGGAAATTAAGCTGCGGCAAGCGATCGTAGGGGCGGGGAATCGTCAGGCCCGGGTTGGTGGCGGCGGCCGGGTCCTGCAGCACCTGGAAATTTTGCACGCGTGCGCTCACGCTCCAGTACTGCTTGCTGTAATCGGTGCGGATTTCGCGCAGCAACTGGCGCTCGGCGCTGTTGGCCACCGACTGCGAGAAGTCGGCGGGATATTCGTTGTCGGAGGCGCCCTTGAGGTTCCAGCCGTACGTCCAGCCCGGTGCGATAGCCTGGGTGTGGATGGAGTTGATCCACCAGCGGTCGCTGCCATAGACGCGGTCGTGCGCCATGAACTCGGCCGTGGTCTGGCCGGCGTAGGGCCCGGCGTCGGTGTCGCCGATATAGCGCGCCGTGCCGCCCAGCAGCAAGCCACGGTTCAGGATGGCGCGGGGGTACACGGTCAGGTCGCGGTTCGGTGCGATATTAAAATAGTAGGGCACCATCACTTCGGCCGAGCCCTTGGAGCCGTAGCCGATCGAAGGCGCCAGCCAGCCCGAGCGGCGCGCGCCCGACAGCGAGAACGACATCGCCGGCGTGCCGAGAATGGGCACATCCTTGAAATAAATGATGGTCTTGCCGGCCGTACCCACATCGCGCCCCTGGTCCAGGCGCATGGTGTTCGACTTCAGGTACCAGTCGGGGTTCGGCCCTTCGCAGGTGCTGTAGGTGCCGTCGGTGACAATGGCTTCTTCGGTGTTGATGAAGTCGATCCGCTTGGCCTTGCCCTGGGCGTTGTTCTGCGCCAGGCGGTAGGCCGGATTTTCGAACCAGCCCTTGCCGGAATTGAGCTGCAGCTGCAAGGCGTCGCCCTGGTAGCGGTCGCCAAAACGCCACATGTTCACATTGCCCTTGGCACGCACCACGTCTTCCACGATGTCATAACAGGCAACATCGGCCTTCATGCGCGTGGTGCCGCGGGTGATTTCCGCGTCGCGCTCGAGGGTGATCTCGCGGTCCGGTCGTCCGGTGACGCGCTCGGCCTCGGCCACCGTCGGGGCGTTCGGGTCCTCCACGCCACGCGCGGGGCGCAGGGCCGACTGGGCATGCGCAGGCAGCGCACCCATCGTGGTGAGCACGCCAACCGCGCCGAGCGCACAGGCCAGGCGGGTCAGGGGAAAGGGGGCTGGTATCCAGCTCATAATACGAAGGCAAACACTATTGGAGGGCGATTTTTTGGGGCTAATCCCTTATTATATGGGAATAACCTTCTTCTTCCGCATTCCACAGGTCGCTCCATGTCAATGTCTTCATCTTCCACCCCGACGACCTCGGCCGATGCCCGCCTCGTGCAACTGACGAGCTGGCTCGACACCCTTGGACTGGTCCAGGCCGGCAGCCGCCGTCCGGCCTCGTCCGATGCCAGTTTCCGCCGTTATTTCCGCTTCGATGTCATGCCCGCCATGCAGGATAAACTGGGCGCCACCCTGATCGCCATGGACGCCCCGCCCGAGCGCGAAAACGTGCCCGCCTTCATCCACGTGGCCGGCCTGCTGCTGGAGGCCGGCGTCAATGTGCCCGCCATCGTGGCGCGCGACGTGCCCAACGGCTTCCTGCTGCTGTCCGATCTTGGCACCACTACCTATCTGGCGCGGCTCGATGCCGACAACGCCGCCTTCATGTATTCGGACGCGGTCGACGCCCTGATCAAATTCCAGCTCACCAGCGCAGCGGGCGTGCTGCCCGAATTCGACCGCGCTTTTGTGCTGCGCGAAATGAACCTTTTCCCTGAATGGTTCATCGGCAAGCACCTGGGCGTGACCATGACGCCGGAACAACAACAACAGCTTGATACGGTCTTCGAGGCCATCACCTCCAATGTGCTCGCACAACAACAGGTTTTCATGCACCGGGATTTTCACTCGCGCAACCTGATGTGGATGGAACAGAACAATCCCGGCGTGCTCGATTTCCAGGACGCTGTCTACGGCCCCATCACCTACGACCTGGGCTCGCTGTTTCGCGACGCGTATATCCAGTGGGACGAAGAAATGGTGCTCGACTGGGTGGTGCGCTACTGGCAAAGCGCCAAGAAAGTCGGCCTGCCGGTGAATCCCGACATCGACGCCTTCTACCGCGATTTCGAATTCATGGCCCTGCAGCGCCACCTGAAAATCCTCGGTATCTTCTGCCGCCTGAATTATCGGGACAGCAAGGACATCTACATGGGCGACCTGCCCACCGTGCTCGATTACGTGCGCAAGACAGCCAACCGCTACACGGTACTCAAGCCGCTCGTGCGCCTGCTCGACGCGCTCGAAGAAAAAGCGCCGCAAGTCGGCTACACCTTCTGACGGAGTTTGCATGAAAGCGATGATTTTTGCCGCCGGCCGCGGTGAGCGCATGCGTCCGCTCACGGATGCCTGCCCCAAGCCTCTCCTGAAAGTGCGGGGCCGGCCCCTGATCACCTGGCAGGTGCTCAACCTGGTCCGCGCCGGTATCACCGAGATCGTCATCAACCACGCCCACCTCGGCCACATGATTGAAACAGAACTGGGCGACGGCAGCCAGTTCGGTGCCTCGATCGCCTACTCGCGTGAAGAGACCGCGCTGGAGACGGCCGGCGGCATTGCCCAGGCCCTGCATCTGCTGGGCGACGAACCGTTTGTCGCCGTCTCGGGCGACATCTACTGCCCCTATTTCGACTTCAACCAGGTCAAGGACGTCCTGCACGACAAGGACATGTGGGGCAATGTGTATGCGCCTGAACAGCGCGACGTGGCCTGGCTGTACCTGACGCCAAACCCCTGGCACAACCCGAACGGCGACTTCGCCCTGAACCTGTACTCGCTGTCGAATCAGGGTGACCCGAAGTGGAACTTCGCCGGCATTGGCGTCTACCGCCCCGAGATGTTCGCCGAAATTACGCCGGGTCAGCACGCCAAATTCAGTCCCCTGATGCGCAAGTACATTGACCTCGGCCAGGTGGGCGGCGAGATCTACGACGGCCAGTGGGTCAACGTCGGCACCATCGAACAACTGGAAGAACTGAACGCCCCGCTGGCGAAGCAGTCCGCCTCATGACGCCGTTCGAACAACGCCGCCAGCGCGTGCTGGCCGCCATGCAGCCTGGCGCCGTGGCGATCCTGGCGACGGCGCCGGAAGCGCTGCGCAACGGCGACGCCGAATACCCTTATCGTCACGACAGCCATTTTTATTATCTGACCGGTTTTACGGAGCCGGACGCCGTGCTGGTGCTGGTGGCCGCACGGGGCGAATCGCCTGCCCAGTCCATCCTGTTCTGCCGCGCCAAAAACGTCGAGCGCGAAATCTGGGACGGTTTTCGGCACGGCCCCGACGGCGCACGCGAGACCTTTCACTTTGACGCCGCCTTTCCCATCGAGGACCTCGACACCGAGATGACCCGGCTGCTGTCGAATGCGCCGGCGCTGTGGTACGCGCTGGGCCACAGCGCCGCTCTCGACACCCAGGTAAAAACCTGGCTCGCCAGCGTGCGGGGCCTCTCGCGCAGTGGCGTGACCGCGCCCGCCATCGCCCAGGACCTGTTCGTCCTGCTCGACGAGATGCGTTTGATAAAAGACGAGAGCGAGCAGGCCACCATGCTGCGCGCGGCGCAGATCTCCGGCCGCGCCCACGCGCGCGCCATGGCCGCGGCCCGGCCCGGCATGTTCGAATACGAACTGGAAGCGGAACTGCTGCACGAATTTCGCCGCAGCGGCGCCCAGTCGCCCGCCTACACGTCCATCGTCGCCGCCGGCGCCAACGCCTGCGTGCTGCACTACATCGCCAACAATGCGCAAAGCCGCGACGGCGACCTGATTTTGATCGACGCCGGCTGCGAGCTCGATGGCTACGCCTCCGACATCACCCGCACCTTCCCCGTCAACGGCCGTTTCACGGGGCCGCAGCGCGCCCTGTACGAACTGGTGCTGGCGGCGCAAGCGGCGGCGCTGGGCGCCGCCCTGCCCGGCCGGGTCTATACCGACATGCACGACGCAGCCGTCAAGGTGCTGGCCGGCGGCATGCTCGAACTGGGCCTGCTTGATAAAACCAACGTGGGCAGCGTGGACGACGTCATCGCCGAGCGCCTGCACCAGCAGTTTTACATGCACGGCACCGGCCACTGGCTGGGCATGGACGTGCACGATGTCGGCGCTTACCGCGACGTCCAGCAGGCCGACAAGCCCTCGCGTGCCCTGCAAGCCGGCATGGTGGTGACGGTCGAACCGGGCATCTACGTGCGGCCTGCCGAGGGCGTGCCGGAACAGTTCTGGAACATCGGCATCCGCATCGAAGATGATGTGCTGATCACCGCTGGCGGCCACCGCATCCTGTCCGACAACGCGCCCAAGACGGTCGCCGAGGTCGAGGCGGCGGTGGGCAAGGCATGAACGACCTGGTGGCACTCACGCCGCGCGAAGTGGACATTGCCATTTGCGGCGCCGGGCCAGTCGGCATGGCGCTGGCGATTTTTCTGGTCAAGCGGGGCGTGCCGCCGTCGCGCATTGCCCTGATCGATGCCAAGCCGCTGGAGCAGGTGGTGGCCGATCCCCGTTCGATTGCGCTCTCCCACGGCAGCGAACAGGCGCTGGTGGACGCCGGCGCCTGGCCCCTGCCCGCCACGCCGATCCACCAGATCCACGTCTCGCGCCGCGGCCAGTTTGGCCGCACCCTGATGGACCGCAGCGAACACCATCTGCCGGCGCTGGGCTACGTGACCCGCTACGGCGACGTGGTGGCGGCGCTGGCCGCGGCCGCCAGTCAGGTCGGGCTGCAGGTCCTGCGCCCTGCCCGCACCGAGTCGATCGAAGAAGATGCCGATGGCGTCACCTTGCGCCTCACGGACGGCCGCCTGCTGCGCGCAAAAGTGGCCGTGCAGGCCGAGGGCGGCGTGTTCGGCGCCCAGGCGGCGCGCGCCGTGCAGCGCGATTACGACCAGAGCGCCGTGATCGCCCGCGTCGCCGCCAGCAGTCCGATCGCCCACCGCGCCTTTGAACGTTTTACCGATGAAGGCCCGCTGGCCCTGCTGCCCCAGGAAGGCAGCGACGGGCTTCAGTACGCCCTGGTCTGGTGCGCCCGCCCCGCCCGCGCCGCTGAACTGCTGGCGCTGGACGACGCCGCCTTTTTACAAGAGCTCGACGCCATGTTCGGCGCGCGGCTGGGACGCTTTACCAGGGTGTCGAAACGGGCAACGTACCCGCTCGGCCTGAACGCCGACGCGGCCAGCACGGCCCGCACGGTCGCCATCGGCAACGCCGCGCAAACACTGCACCCGGTCGCCGGCCAGGGACTCAACCTGGGCCTGCGCGACGCCACAGTG
>JBJMVV010000117.1:0-17771 GCA_045810505.1 Massilia sp. | reverse complement strand
ATCATACACTACACGACCCAATTCACATCTATTTAGGAGACCGCCTCGATCTCCTTGATGCGCGCGGCGTCGCTTTCCGAAAAGCCGGCCGCCATCTGGTCGAGGTGGGCGTTGGCCGCGCTGGAGAACGGCTTGATCTCGGCAAAGCCGGCCTGCGACAGCGCCTGCAGCCACGCGATCTCGACCTTGACCCGGTGGTGCATGAAGCCGGCTTCGGACAGGATCGGGCGCAGCTTGTCCGTCTTGGCGGCGTAGCGGCCGTCGAGGGGGGACAGGGCGGACAGGGTGGAGTATGGGGGCTTGGTCATGGCAGGAGGGCTTATGCAAAACGCCGATTTTACCACCGGGGGGCCAGGCCAGTTGATGTTGCAGCCACACAGCATCGGCGTTGCGCGCGGTCCGTATCGGCACTTTTGACAGGCCAGCGACGATAGGCCGCTGCTATACTGGAATTCATTCTTTTACTCATAAGTTTGTATGAAACTCATTGGTTCTGTGACAAGCCCGTACGTGCGCAAGGTGCGCGTCGTGCTGGCGGAAAAAAAGCTGGATTACGCTTTTGAGTTGGAAAATGTATGGGGCGCCGAGACCATGATCTCGCAGTGCAATCCACTCGGCAAAGTGCCCTGCCTGGTGATGGAAGACGGCAGCGCGCTGTACGATTCGCGCGTGATCGCCGAATACCTCGACACGCTCACCCCCGTCTGCAAGCTGCTGCCGCCGAACGGGCGCGACCGCGCCGACGTCAAGGTGCTCGAAGCGCTGGCCGATGGCGTCATCGACGCGGCCGTGCTGGTGCGCCTGGAACGGACCCTGCGGCCGGCCGAGCAGCAAAGCGAAGACTGGGTCGAGCGCCAGATGAGCAAGGTGAACCTGGGCCTGGCCGAACTGTCGCGCAAGCTGGGCGAATCGAATTTTTATCGCGGCAACCATTACAGTCTGGCTGATGTCGCCGTCGGCTGCTGCGTGGGCTGGCTCGCGTTCCGCTTCCCCGAGATCAACTGGCGCGGCGATTACCCCAACCTGGCCCGCCTCTACGACAAGCTGTCCGAGCGCCCCTCCTTCAAAGAAAGCCTGCCCTCATGAGTACACCGGCCACCGTGATTTTCGGCGAAGCCCTGGTTGACGATTTCGTGACAGAACAACTGGTGGGCGGCGCCCCGTTCAATGTGGCCCGCCACCTGGCCGCCTTCATGGCGCCCCAGTTGATGATCACCCGCATCGGCAGCGACCGCAACGGCGCCGTCGTGCGGGGAGAGTTTGAACGCTTCGCCATGAGCGAGCAGGGCCTGCAGATCGACCGCATGGAAGAAACCGGACGGGTGCTGGTCGAGCGGCGCGGCAACGCGCACCGCTTCGTGATCCTGCCCCGCCAGGCCTACGATTTCATCGACGCCGTGCTGGCCGCCGACGCCCTCAGGAAGGTGGAGCCGACCGCTCTTTATTTCGGCACCCTGGCGCAGCGGGCCGAGCGTTCGCGCGAAGCGCTGGCGCGGCTGTGGCAAGCCACTGACGCCACCCGTTTTCTCGACCTGAACCTGCGCGAAGGCCAGGTCGACCGCGCCTGCGTGACGGCCTCGCTGGAGGCGGCCGACATCGTCAAGATCAACGAAGACGAACTGGAAGTGTTGTTCAACTGGTATTTCGAGATCGCCCCGGGCACGCGCCTGGAGAGCGAGGAAGTGCGGGCATCGTGCCGCGCCCTGCTCGACAAATTCAAGCTCGACGCGCTGATCCTGACGCTGGGCCATCGCGGTTCCGTGTATTTCGGCGCCGATGGCGCCCTGATCGTCAATCGCGACAACCCGGCGCCGCCTTTTGTCATCGATACGGTGGGCGCGGGCGACGGCTTTTCAGCGATCTTTTTACTGGGCCGCGCGCGGGGATGGGATCTGGAACTGACTCTCGCGCGGGCCAACGAGTTTGCCGGCGCGATTTGCGCCGTCAGCGGAGCCGTACCGCGCGATATCGGGTTTTATGACAAGTGGGTGAGTCGCTGGAAGAACTGAGCAGCATGGGGACTGGCCCGCAGGGCCAGTCCCCATGCTTCAAGCCGCGCCGCTCATCTGGCTCTGCAGATAATTCTGAATCCCCACCTTGGCCACCAGGTCAATCTGCGTCTCCAGCCACTCGATGTGCTCTTCAGTATCTTCCAGAATCATCACGAACAGTTCGCGTGACACGTAGTCGCCGACTTTTTCGCACTCGAAAATCCCTTCCTTCACCGTCAGCTGCGCCGCGCGTTCGAGGTGCAGGTCGCAGGCCAGCATTTCTTCCGTGTTTTCGCCGATCAAAAGCTTGTGCAGGGCTTGCAGATTGGGCAGGCCGTCAAGCATGAGGATGCGGTCGATGAGCTTGTCGGCATGCTTCATTTCGCCGATGGACTCCTCGTATTCCTTCTTGCCCAGCTTGTCGAAACCCCAGTGGCGGTACATGCGTGCGTGAAGGAAATACTGGTTCACTGCCGTCAGCTCATTGGTCAATTGCGCATTGAGCAGGCGCAGGATGGTCGGGTCGCCCTTCATGGGATTCTTTCAGGAGGTGGGGGTGGCATCATCATAACAAACCCGTCGGCCTAGCGTAAAAAAAGCGCCTCCGGATGGGGCGCTTTTAAACAGGCAATCGGGGCCGCGCCGCAGGGCTGGGCGCCGTTCAGGCCGACTGGCGCTTGCGGCTGACTTGTGTAAAAGCGCCATCATTGCTGGCCACGACGCCAGCGCCCGTTTGCGCCAGGTGGGTGCGCAGCACGTCTTCGGCGTAGCTGGCGCACTGGCCGCAGCAGGTGGCCACGCCCAGGTCGCGGCGCAATTCGTCCATCGAGGTGATGCCGAGGTCGACCGCCTGGCGGATTTCGCGGTCGGAGATGTTGTTGCAAACACAAACAATCATGATTGGTACCTCCCTGAAGTGGTCATCCGGGCACTTGTCCACTTGACCATAATGCGAATCATTCGCATTTCGATGTAGATTCTCACCCATTCCGAAGCTGATTGCAAGCGCTTTGTGCGGGCTCGTCGCTGCGCCATTTGCAATCGCCCACACTATCCCCATCTTGTAAGCCAGCGATACAAACCTAAATGGAAATTATTCGCATTACCGTTTATGATGCTAGTATCTGTTGTGCGGGTTCTTGCCGCCCAGAACATCAGCCTCACCCTACCAGCCAACCGAATCGACCATCATGACTCTCGTACCGGATGTGACCACGCTCGATACCCTCGCCGCAGGCCAGGCGGGCACCGTGATTCACCTCGCGCCTGCCGGCAGCGGCGGCGCCGACGTGTCGCGCCGCCTGATGGAGCTTGGTTTCGTCCCCGGCGAAAAAATCCGCATGCTCCGGCGCGGCATGCAGGGCGGCCCGCTGGCCATCAAGGTGGGGCAATCGACCTTTGCGCTGCGGCGTTTCGAAGCGGCCCTGGTGTCGATCAAACCGGAATAAACACGACATGGGTGCAGTAGAAAGGCGGGTCCAAGTCGACCCGCGCACGCCGCTGATTGCCTTGCTGGGCAATCCGAACTGCGGCAAGACGGCGCTGTTCAACCGCCTCACGGGCGCGCGGCAAAAAGTGGCCAATTACGCCGGCGTGACGATTGAGCGCAAGGAGGGCAGTTTTACCTCACTGTCCGGGCGCGCCTACCGGGTGCTCGACCTGCCGGGCGCCTACAGCCTGTCGGCCCATACTCCCGATGAAGCCATCACCCGCGATGTCGTGGCGGGTCTGCGCGCGGGCGAACAGGCGCCTGACGCCATCGTCTGCGTCGTCAACGCCACCACCTTGCGCCTCAATTTGCGCCTGGTGCTGGAAGTGCAGCGACTGGGACTGCCGATGGTGCTGGCCCTGAACATGGTCGACGTGGCGCACAAGCGCGGCATCAAGATCGACGCCGACAAACTGGCCGCCGAATTGGGCATGCCGGTGGTGGAGACGGTGGCCGTGCAGAGCGGCGGCGAAAAGTCGCTGCTGCGCGCCCTGGATCTGATGCCGGACGCGCCAAAGCGCGCCGCCAACCCCCTCTCAAGCATCGACGCCGTCTCGGTCGAAGACACCCAGCGCGAAGTGCGCCGCATCCTCGAGGTCTGCGTCAGCGACACCAACGACACCGGCAACCTGACCGAAAAAATCGACCAGGTGGTGCTGCACCCCATCGTCGGCCCGATCCTGCTGGCGGCCCTGATGTTCCTCGTGTTCCAGGCCGTGTTCAGCTGGGCCAATCCGCCCATGGACTTCATCAAGGACAGCGTCGAACAGGCCGGCCAATGGCTCGGCGCCCATATGCCGGCGGGGATGCTGCGCAGCCTCCTGGTCGAGGGTATCCTCGGCGGCGTGGGCAGCGTGCTGGTGTTCCTGCCGCAGATTCTGATCCTGTTCTTTTTTATCCTGGCGCTGGAAGATTGCGGCTACCTGCCGCGCGCGGCGTTTTTGCTGGATCGCCTGATGGGCGGCGTGGGCCTGTCGGGACGCGCCTTCATTCCCCTGCTATCGAGCTTTGCCTGCGCCATCCCCGGCATCATGGCCGCCCGCACCATCCAGAATCCGCGCGACCGCCTTGTCACGATCATGATCGCGCCCCTGATGACGTGTTCGGCGCGCCTGCCCGTATATGCCCTGATCATCGCCGCCTTCATTCCCGCGCGCGACGTCTGGGGCGGCATCAACCTGCAGGGCCTCGTGCTGTTCGCGCTGTACATGGCGGGCATCATCGGCGCCATGGCGGTGGCCTGGTTCTTCAAGCGCACCATGGGTTCGTCGAGCGAACAGCCGCTCATGCTTGAACTGCCCAGCTACCACTGGCCGCACCTGCGCAACCTGGGCCTGGGCCTGTGGGAACGCGCCAAAATTTTCCTCACCAGGGTCGGCACCATCATCCTGACCCTGATGGTGCTGGTCTGGTTTCTGTCGAGTTTTCCCGGTGCGCCGGAAGGCGCGACCCATCCCGCCATTTATTACAGTATCGCGGGCCTGATCGGGCGCGGCATGGCCGTCATTTTCGAGCCGATCGGTTTCGGCTGGCAGATCTGCATCGCCCTGGTGCCCGGCATGGCCGCGCGCGAAGTGGCGGTGGGCGCACTGGGCACGGTGTACGCCCTGTCGCAAAGCGGCGAAGCGCTGGCCAGTTCCCTCACGCCCATCATCGCCCACTCGTGGACCCTGCCGACGGCGCTGTCGCTGCTGGCCTGGTACGTGTTCGCGCCCCAGTGCCTGTCCACCCTGTCGGTGGTGCGGCGCGAGACGGGCGGCATGCGCTGGCCCCTGACCATGGCAGCCTACATGTTCGCGCTGGCGTACACGGCTTCCTTCATTACCTACCGCGTCGCCTTGGCACTGAGCTGACATGATCCAGAACCTGATCGTCGCCCTGATTGTGCTCGCCGCCGCCGTCTACGTGGCGCGCAAATACCTGCCGGCCTCGCTGCGCGAAAAAATCGTCTACCGCCTGCGTGGCCGGGGCACCCGTTCCTCGCGCCTGGCCGAGTGGATCGATGTCAGTTCCGGCTGCGGAAGCGGCGGCTGCAATACCTGCAAGAGCTGCGCGCCAGGCGAGGAAGCGGCGCCCAAGGAACACGTCATCAAGATCGTGCGGCGCTCTCAGGGTCAGTGAGTGGCGTCAGCGCGCCATCCTCGTCCAGTCCCAGTTTTTCAATCAGGCGGCGCGCATCGAAGGGTGCGCGCACCTTGATGTCATTATCAAAGTAGCAGAACACGTCGCGGCTTTGCCGGCGCGGCGGCGCCTTGTCCGAGACCAGAAGCGCATCTGACGGCTGGCCGCCATCGGCCCAGGCGCGGATCCGCGCGGCCCAGTGATCGAGCGCCTTTTCCGTGTAGCCGCTGGCGTACAGTTCCTCTTCCCCGTGCAGGCGCAGGTACATGAAATCGGCCGTAACATCCTCGATCATGGGCCATTTGCCGGCCGTGTCGGCCACCACCAGCGCCACCTTGTACTTGCGCAGCAGGGCAATGAAACGGGCATCATTAAAGCTCTCGTGACGGATTTCGACGGCGTGGCGCAGCTTGCGTTTTTTATCGATGACGAGCGCGGTCCTGCCCTCCATGCGCGCCTCGTACCCCTTTGCCAGCGCCAGCGCCGCCGCGGTGTCGTGCGGCAGGATGCTCAGAAAGTGCTCCATCCGCTCCGGTTCAAAACTGAAATTGGGCGGGAACTGCCACAGCATCGGCCCCAGTTTTTCCTTCAATTCGAAGAGGCCGGAGGCGAGTACGTTGGCCAGCGGGCCGTCGACATCTTTCAGGCGCTTGGCGTGCGTGATAAAGCGGTTGCCCTTGTGGCTGAACACAAAACCGGGCGGGGTTTCGGCATACCACTGGGCGTAGTTTTCCGGCCGCTGCAGCGAATAAAAGGCGCCGTTGATCTCGATCGAAGACACCGCCCGCGAAGCAAATTCCAGCTCCCGGTGCTGGGCCAACCCGTCCGGGTAAAAACCGCCCCGCCACGGGATGTAGCGCCAGCCGGAGATGCCGATGTAGATTTTGCCCATGGCCCATGATGGCGCGCCAATGGCAAGCGTTCGGTTCGGTGGCGAACCCAGTCAGGCAATTGGACCCCTGCCGAAACCGCGGATTGGCCGCTCCACGCCGCGCCCGCCGCTCGTATCATGGTTCACATCAGCCGGCATGGCGCCGGCGCTGACCGATCAAGGAGCCTGACATGAACCGCACCCCATCCCAGCAAACTATCAGCCTGCCCGCCACCATGGCCGCCATCCGCGTGGCCGAATTTGGCGGCACCGGCGCCATGCGGCTCGAGCAGGTCGCCCTGCCCGACCTGGCCGAAGACGAGGTGCTGGTGCAGGTGCATGCCGCTGGCGTCGGGCCATGGGATGGCTGGATCCGCAGCGGCAACAGCGTGCTGCCCCAGCCGCTGCCGCTGACCCTGGGCTCGGATATCGCCGGCGTCATCGTCGCCGTCGGCAGCAAGGTCACCCAGTGGCGCGCTGGCGCAGCCGTCTATGGCGTGACCAACAAGCGTTTTACGGGCGGCTATGCGCAGTACGCTGCATGCAATGCCGGCATGATCGCCGCCAAGCCGGCCACGCTGTCCTTCATCGAGGCGGCGTCGGTGCCTGTCATCGCCGTGACAGCAGCGCAGATGCTGTTCGATAGCGCCGGGCTCAAGGCGGGCGACAGCGTCCTGATTTACGGCGCAGCCGGCAATGTCGGCCGCTATGCCGTGCAGTTGGCGCGTACCGCCGGCATTCGCGTCATCGCCACCGGTGCGCAGCCAGAGGCGGCCGAATTGCACACGTTGGGCGCCGAGCAGGTCATCGGCCGCGAACTGACGCCAGTCGTCAAGGTCGATGCAGTGCTTGACCTGGTGGGCGGCCCCTTGCAGACAAAGCTGTTCGATTTCCTTGCCGCCGGCGGCAAGCTGATTTCAGCCGTGTCCGAGCCGGACCAGGCGCGCGCCCGCGATGCTGGTGTCGATGCCCGCTTCATGCTGGTCGACGTCAATACGCGTGCGCTCACCGATCTCGCCACCGAGTTCGATGAGGGCAAGCTGCACACCTGGGTCGGCTCGTTGCTGACCTTGCCCAACGCACCACTGGCGCACGAGATGATGGAAGGGCGCGCTGCCCGCGCCCCCGGCAAAATTGTGCTGGACGTTGGGGCCTGAGATTCGCCTCTTGACCCGCGCTAGCGCACCGCGCTGCCCACCACCGGCAATTCGATCACCGTCTCCATGCCGGCAGCGTGATAAATGCGCTGGGTTGCCTTGCGATAGTCGCCCGGCTTGGCATAGAAGATATTCGGCACGAAGGTCTGCGGATTGCGGTCGTACAGGGGGAACCAGCTGCTCTGCACCTGCACCATCACCCGGTGGCCGGGCAGGAAGACGTGATCGGCGTTGGGCAGGGCGAAGCCGTACTGTTCGACCTTGTTGGGGGGAATAGCCACCGCCTTGTCCAGGCCCTGGCGGTAGCGGCCACGGAAGATGTCCATGGCGATGCCCAGCTGGTAGCCGCCCATTTCGGGCTGGCTTGCTACTTCATCGGGATAGACGTCGATCAGTTTGATGACCCAGTCGGCGTCGCTGCCGCTGGTGGAGGCAAACAGTTTGACCTGGGGCTGGCCGGCGATGTGCAGGGGCGCCGTCAGCGGTGCGCTGGTCCAGCTCAACACGTCCGGACGGTCCGAGTAGGGCCGCTGGTCCATCACCAGCCAGGGCTTCCACACATTGCCATCACCCATGCGCACGGGGCGCGGCACGAAGGGCACGGGTTTGGCCGGATCGGCGACGTATTCATCATAGGGGGCGCCAGCGGCCGGGCGCTCGAAGCCCAGCTGGCCGCCCGCTTTCAGATACAGCGGCGTGCTGGCCGGCGCCAGCGGCCACTGGTTCAGGCGCCGCCACTTGTTGGTGCCGGTTTCATATGAGAACACGGGCGGCGTGTCGGCCTTTGGCGCGCCATCCTTCAGGTACTGGTCGAAGAAGGGCTGCATCACGTCGCGGCGGAATTCGGCCGCCGTGTCACCGGTGAATTTCAGGGCGCCCAGGCTGGAGCCGTCGTAATTGACGCCGCTGTGGCGCCACGGTCCCACCACCAGGTGGTTCATGCTGTTGTCGCGGTCGAGCTTTTCCATCGCCGCGTAGCTGGCGTAGGCACCGTAAATATCTTCCTGGTCCCAGCGGCCCACCACCGTCATGGTAGGCACTTTCAAGGGACGCGCGCCGAGGATGCGGTCGAGCGCCTGGTTTTGCCAGTAGCTGTCGTAAGCGGGGTGCTCGAAAATCTTCTTTGTAAAATTGAGCTGGTCGATCCCGAACTGCCTGGCGTAGTCGCCGATGGAGCCGGCCCGTAACTGGGCCTCGTAGTCGTCGTACACGCCCGCGGAGAGCTTCGCGCCCTCGCCGCGCGCCGCCGTCTGGCCGCCGATGTAATCGAGGTTATTGGTGCGGAAGGCGCCATTGTGAAACCAGTCGTCGCCGCGCCAGCCGTCGACCATGGGGCTCATCGGCACCGCCGCCTTCAGGGCCGGATGGGGATCGGCCAGCGCCATCAGCACCGTAAAACCTTCGTAGGACGAGCCCACCATGCCGACCTTGCCGTTCGACTGGGGTAGATTTTTCACCAGCCAGTCGATGGTGTCGTAGGCGTCCGTGGAGTGGTCGGTGGCGGTGCCGTTGAGAGGCCCGCGCAAGGGCCGTGTCATGACATAGTCGCCTTCCGAGCCGTGCTTGCCGCGCACGTCCTGGAACACGCGGATGTAGCCGGCGGCAACAAAAGTGTCGTCGCCCTCGGACAGCATCGTGGCCATGTGCGGACTGACGTTACGGGCCGCACGGCGCGCCGCGTTATACGGTGTGCGGGTCAGCATGATGGGCGCGTGGGTGGCGCCTTTCGGGACCACGATGACCGTGTAGAGCTTGACGCCGTCGCGCATGGGGATCATCACGACCTGCTTGACGTAGTCGGCGCCAGGCAGGGCCGCTTCAAACCTGGTGGCGCCGATATCGGGCGCCATGGGCGCCGTCTGGGCAAGGGCTACGGGGGAAAGGGTGAACAGCACGAGAGCGGGCAGCAGGCGAAGCGACATCGATACTCCATGGTCAAAGACAAAAGGAAGGGACGCTCACCCAGTGTAACGCATGGCCGGGGCCGCCCGGCTGTTGCGCTCAAGGGAAAATGGTAAGCTCTGGGCCACTTCAACTGCCCGGAAAGCGTCCCATGATCGTTGTCCATCATCTCAACAACTCGCGCTCGCAGCGCATCCTGTGGCTGCTGGAGGAACTGGGCCTGCCCTACGAAATCAAAAAGTACCAGCGCGACGCGAAGACCATGCTGGCACCGCCCGAACTGCGCGCCATTCACCCGCTGGGCAAGTCACCCGTCATCACCGATGGCGACATCACGGTGGCCGAATCGGGCGCCATCATCGAATACCTGCTGGAGACTTATGGCGACGGGCGCCTGGCGCCGCCGGCCGGCACGGCGGACAAACGCCGCTACACCTACATGCTGCACTTTGCCGAAGGCTCGGCCATGCCGCCGCTGCTCATGAAGCTGGTGTTCGACCGCATCGAAACGAGCCCCATGCCGTTTTTCGTCAAGCCGGTCGCGCGCGGCATCGCGGGCAAGGTCAAGCAAGGCTTCGTGCACCCCAACCTGAAGGCCAACCTGGATTTCCTGGAAGCGGAGTTGAACAAGTCGACCTGGTTTGCGGGCGAGGCGTTCACGGCGGCCGACATCCAGATCAGCTTCGTGCTGGAAGCGTCGAGCGCGCGCGCGGGACTGGACACGCGCTACCCGAAGCTGACAGAATTCCTGCAACGGATCCACGCCCGGCCTGCCTACCAGCGCGCGCTCGAGCGTGGCGGCAAATACGACTACGCCAAATAAAAACCGCATGAGCAAACTGCTCGCCATCGATGGCCTCAACATCGTGCGCCGCGTGTACGAGGCCAGCCCCGAGCCGGACTCGCACGAAAAGGCCGCCACGGCGCTGCGCCACGCGCAGTCGTCGTTTCGCAAGCTGCTCACGGCCCACGGTCCCACGCACGTGCTGGCCGCCTTCGATTTCGGCGGGACCACCTGGCGCCACGCACTGTATCCACGCTACCGCGAACAGCGCGCGCCCATGCCCTCGTACCTGCGCGAGGCGCTGCCCGATTTTCATGCAAAGCTTGAAAAGGACGGCCTGCACATTGTCAGCATCGCCGGGGTGGAAGCCGACGACGTGATCGGCACCGGGGTGCTGCGCTGGCTGGCCGAAGGCAGGGGCGACGCCATCGTCGCCACCACCGACAAGGACCTGCACTGCCTGATCGCCCACGGCGCCCTGGTGTGGGACCACTTCAAGGGAGAATGGCACGACGATGCCTGGGTGCGCCAGCGCTTTGGCGTCGCCCCCGAACTGCTCACCGACCTGCTGGCGCTGATGGGCGATGTGACGGACGGCGTGCCGGGCGTGTCGAAGGTGGGCATGAAGACGGCGGCCAAGCTGCTCAATGCCTACGGCGACGTCGATGCGGTACTGGCCGGCGCCGGCATCTTAAAAACGCCCATCGGCGAGCGCCTGCGCGCCGAGCGGGACATCCTCATGATGTCGCGCCAGCTGGTGCGCCTGAAAACCGACGTGCAGCTGGGCGTTACGTGGAAAATGCTGGCCGTGGACGGCTTTTGAAAGGACCAGGATGCTCAAGGCGATCATCATCGACAGCAATGCCATCTCGCGGGGCCTGCTCAATACCGTGTTGACGGAGGGCGGCTACGAGGTCGTCGCGCAGGCCCACACGGCGCATATGGGCCTGGTGCAGATGCAGAAGCACAAGCCGCAGCTCTTGTGCGTGGCGCGCGAACAGCTTGAAGAGCCTGAAAAAATCGTCGAACAGGTCCGTCAGCTGCTACCGAAAACCATCATCTTCATGGTGTCCGGCGCCATCGACGCGGCCACCCTGCAGGCGGCGCTGGGGCGTGGCGTGCAGGGCTTTATCGTCAAGCCATTCAAGGCCGATACGGTGCTGAAAACCATCCGCAATACGGTGATTGCGACGGTGAAGAAGCAGCAGGCGACTTGAAGGCTGCCCTTAGCGGCGCAAGTTGATGATCCCGCCGCCCAGGCACACCTCGCCGTCATACAGCACGGCCGACTGGCCCGGCGTGACAGCCCACTGGGCCTCGTCGAACGCCAGCGAAAAGCGCTCGCCGTCAGCCTCGCCGATGGCGCAGGCGACATCGGCCTGGCGGTAGCGCGTCTTGGCGAACAGTTCACCTGGCGGCGGTGCGTGACCGGCCACCCAGCTTGACTGGGCTGCTTCCAGCGCGCCCGAGAGCAGCCACGGATGGTCATGGCCCTGCACGATATAGAGGGTGTTGTTCTCGATGTCCTTGCGCGCCACAAACCACGGCTCACTCGTGCCGTCGGCGTTGCGGTGCGATTTGAGGCCGCCGATGCCGATGCCCTTGCGCTGGCCGAGCGTGTAGAACGACAGACCCACGTGTTCGCCCACCACGGTGCCGTCGTCGAGCTTCATCGGGCCCGGCTTGTAGGACAGGTAGCGGTTCAGGAAGTCGCGGAACGGGCGCTCGCCAATAAAACAGATGCCGGTCGAATCCTTCTTGGCCGCGTTGGGCAGCTTGAGTTTTTCAGCCAGTTTGCGCACTTCCGTTTTCGGGATCTCGCCCAGCGGGAACAGGGTTTTTGACAACTGCGCCTGGTTCAGGCGATGTAGAAAATAGCTCTGGTCCTTGGTCGCGTCGACCGCTTTTAATAGTTCAAAATTTCCGGCCGGGGCCTGGCGCACGCGCGCGTAGTGGCCGGTGGCGATCAGGTCGGCGCCGAGGTGCATGGCGTGATCTAAAAAGGCCTTGAACTTGATTTCGGCGTTACACAGCACGTCCGGATTGGGGGTGCGGCCGGCCTGGTACTCGCGCAGGAACTCGGCAAACACGCGGTCCTTGTATTCAGCGGCGAAGTTGACGGCCTCGATGTCCACGCCCACCACGTCGGCCACGCTGGCAGCGTCGAGCCAGTCCTGGCGCGTCGAGCAGTATTCGGAATCGTCGTCGTCTTCCCAGTTCTTCATGAACAGCCCGACCACGTCGTAGCCCTGTTCCTTCAGCATCCAGGCGGCCACCGAGGAATCGACCCCGCCGGACATGCCGATGACGACTTTCTTTTTGCGGCTCATTCGAGGCCCCCTTCGAACACCGAGGCATGGGTGTGCAGCAGTTCCAGAGGCGCCCGCAGACCGGCCAGGTAATCGTCCACGCAGCGCAGCACGATCGGGCTGCGGTGGCGCTCCTGGCAGGCGGCCAGTTCGTCACGCGTCATCCACATGGTGCGCAGGATGCCGTCGTCGAGCGGCTGGTCGTACTCTTCGCCGGGCGTGCCGCAGAACGTAAAACGCAGATAAGTGACGTCCACCCCGCGCCGCTTGGACATATAGCGCGACATGTACATGCCCACCAGGCCGGTGGGCGTGAAATCGTGGGCGGTTTCTTCCAGCACCTCGCGCACGACGGCCTGCTCGAGCGATTCGTGGGGATCGAGGTGGCCGGCCGGCTGGTTCAGGCGCACGCCTTCGCTGGTCTCTTCTTCGATGACCAGGAAGCGGCCATCGCGTTCGATGACGGCGGCGACAGTGACGGAGGGTTTCCAGACGTTCAGCATGGGCGTGGGGTTCGCTTTTAAAAGGAGCCGATATTCTACCTTGGCAGGGGCCGGCGCGCCCGCGTCCGTCTTGGTCAAGCGGAAACACAACAAAAATTCATTGACCTGAGACAGCTTCCGGACGATTTTTCGTGGCGCGCAACGGACAATTTCACAATCGCCGCAATAGACAGGGGAAGGGCTGACGTTGGCGGTTTTACGTGGTAGATTCTAGACAGTTTATCAATCCAGGAGACTTTCGCATGAGAATAGGCATACCGGCCGAAACCCGGCCAGGGGAAACCCGTGTCGCCGCCACGCCCGAAACGGTCAAGAAGCTCGCCGCCAAACACCAGGTCCTCGTGCAGTCTGGCGCTGGCCTGCAGGCGTCGATCATCGATGAGGCTTACAGCGCCGCCGGCGCCACCATCGTCAGCGCCGCCGATGCCTTCGGCGCCGAAGTGGTGCTCAAGGTGCGCGCACCGAATGCCGAAGAGCGCGCCCTGATGCAGCCGGACGCTGTCCTGATCGGCATGCTCAACCCTTTTGACGCGGACAACCTCGCAGCGATGGCGCAGAGCCGGCTGCGCGCCTTCGCGCTCGAAGCGGTGCCACGCATCACCCGCGCGCAGTCGATGGACGTGCTCTCCTCGCAAGCCAACATCGCCGGCTACAAGGCCGTGATGGTGGCGGCGAATACCTACCAGCGCTTCATGCCGATGCTGATGACGGCGGCGGGCACCGTCAAAGCTGCGCGCGTGCTGATCATGGGTGTCGGCGTGGCGGGCCTGCAGGCCATCGCCACCGCCAAACGGCTGGGCGCCGTAATTGAAGCGTCCGACGTGCGACCGCCCGTGAAAGAGCAGGTGGAGTCGCTGGGCGCCAAATTCCTCGACGTGCCCTATCTGACGGACGAGGAAAAGGAAATCGCCAAGGGCGCCGGCGGCTACGCGCGCACCATGCCGGCCGACTGGATGCGCCGCCAGGCCGAACTGGTGCACGAACGCGCCAAGCTGGCCGACATCATCATCACCACCGCCCTGATTCCCGGCCGCCCCGCGCCCGTGCTGATTTCGGAGGAGACGGTCAAGGCCATGAAACCGGGCTCCGTGATCGTCGACATGGCCGTCGCCCAGGGCGGCAATACCCCGCTGTCGGAGTTGAACAAAACCGTCGTCAAGCACGGCGTGACCATCGTCGGCGAGCCTGACCTGGCCACCCTGGTGGCGGCCGACGCCTCGGCCCTGTACGCCCGCAACGTGCTCGATTTCCTGAAGCTCATCATCGACAAGGACGAGCAGCTCGTCATCGACCGCGAAGACGAAATTCTGAAACCTTCGCTGGTGTGCGCCGACGGAACCGTCCTGCGCAAGTAAAAAATCAAGGAGACAGTCATGGAAATCAGCCATACCATCATCAACCTCATCATCTTCGTGCTGGCGATCTACGTCGGCTACCACGTCGTCTGGACCGTCACGCCGGCCCTGCACACGCCCCTGATGGCCGTCACCAACGCCATCTCCGCCATCATCATCGTCGGCGCCATGCTGGCCGCCGGTCTGACCGAAGGCGTTGTCGGCCAGGTGGCCGGCACCCTGGCGGTGGCGCTGGCCGCCGTGAACGTGTTCGGCGGCTTCCTCGTCACCCAGCGCATGCTGGAGATGTTCAAGAAAAAAGAACCGAAGGCCAAGCCTGCCGCAGCCGAGACGAAGGGAGAACACGCATGAACGATGCGCTCAATCTCGTCAGCCTCAACGTGGTGACCTTGTTGTACCTGGTCGCCTCGGTGTGCTTCATCCAGGCCTTGAAAGGCTTGTCCTCGCCCGCCTCGGCGCGCATGGGCAACGCCTTCGGCATGGCGGGGATGGCGATCGCCGCTCTCACCACGGTCGCGCTGATTTTTAAACTGCAGGCGCAGCTGAAAAGCGGCGCGCTGGGCTTTCCGCTGGTGCTGCTTGGCGTCGTTGTCGGCGGCGCCATCGGCACGTTTGCGGCCAAAAAGGTCGAGATGACCAAGATGCCCGAACTGGTCGCGGCCATGCACTCGCTGATCGGTCTTGCGGCCGTGTGCATCGCGGTGGCCGCCGTGTCGGAACCGTGGGCCTTCCAGATCGCCACCCGCGACACGCCGCTGCCGTTCGGGAACCGGCTGGAACTGTTCATCGGTACCTTTGTCGGCGCCGTCACCTTCTCCGGCTCCGTCATCGCCTTCGGCAAACTGGCCGGCAAATACAAGTTCCGCCTGTTCCAGGGCGCGCCCGTCAGCTATCCGGGCCAGCATCTGATCAACCTGGTGGTGGCCATCGCCATCATCGTGCTCGGCCTGGTGTTCTGCTTCGCCGACGGCGTCACGCCTGCCTGGACGCCGTTCGTCATCATGGCCGCGCTGGCCTTCCTGCTGGGCGTGTTGATCATCATCCCCATCGGCGGCGCCGACATGCCGGTGGTGGTCTCGATGCTCAACTCCTACTCGGGTTGGGCGGCGGCCGGCATCGGCTTCAGCTTGAATAACTCGATGCTGATCATCGCCGGTTCGCTCGTCGGCTCGTCCGGCGCGATCCTCTCCTACATCATGTGCAAGGCGATGAACCGCTCCTTCTTCAACGTGATCCTGGGCGGCTTTGGCGGCACCCCCACCGAAGCCGGCGGCGCCGCGCATGAACAGCGTCCCGTCAAATCCGGCTCGGCCGAAGATGCCGCTTTCATCATGAGCAATGCCGAATCGGTCATCATCGTGCCTGGTTACGGCCTGGCGGTGGCGCGCGCCCAGCACGCCCTGAAAGAGCTGGTGGAGAAGCTGACCCACAAGGGCGTCATCGTCAAATACGCGATCCACCCGGTGGCCGGCCGCATGCCGGGCCACATGAATGTGCTGCTGGCCGAAGCGGAAGTGCCCTACGACCAGGTGTTCGAGATGGAGGACATCAACGGCGAATTCGGCCAGACCGATGTGGTCCTGGTGCTGGGCGCGAACGACGTGGTCAATCCGGCCGCCAAGGATCCCAAGTCGCCCATTGCCGGCATGCCGATCCTGGAAGCGTACAAAGCGAAAAGCATCATCGTCAACAAGCGCTCGATGGCCTCCGGCTACGCGGGCCTGGACAATGACCTGTTCTATCAGCCCAACACGATGATGGTGTTCGGCGACGCCAAGAAGGTGATCGAGGCGATGGTCAAGGCGGTGGAGTAAGGCCGCCGGGGGCAGGTCCGTCCTGCCCCGTCTTTTCAAGCACATGGAATTACGCCACCTGCGCTACTTCGTCGCCGTCGCCGAAGAGCAGCACTTTACCCGCGCGGCAGAGCGGCTCGGCATGCAGCAGCCACCCCTGAGCCTGCAGATCCGCGCGCTCGAAAGCGAACTCGGTTTCGAGCTGTTCGTGCGTCATCCCAAGGGCGCGAGCCTGACCGCGGCCGGCGCCGTGTTTTTCGAAGAGGCCCAGGCCATCCTGGCTGGCATCGATGCCGCCGCAGCGCGCGCGGCGCGGGTGGCCAGCGGCGCCACCGGCCGGCTCACCATCGGCCTGACCAGCTCCGCCGCCGCCCACGGCCTGATCCCCGCCGTGATGCGCCGCTACCGGGCCGCCTGGCCCGATGTCCAGGTCGACTTCAGCGAACGCAATGCGGCCGAACTGGGAGAGGCGCTGGCCGAACGGCGCCTGCAGGTGGCCTTCCTGCGCTTGCCGGTGGGCGAGCCGCCCGGCGTCGCCTTCACCGAGCTGTTGATGGAACCGATGTTGCTGGCGCTGCCCACTGGCCATGCAGCCATCGCGCGCGACCGCGCCGGTGCGCTGTGTCCCGTGACCCTGGCGGCGCTGGATGGCGAAACGGTGATCCTGGTGCGCCGCCGTGGCGCGCCCGGCATGTACGCCAACCTGATGGCCGCCTGCGCCGCGGCCAGGGTGGCGCCGGCGCGCGTCATCGAGGTCGAGCGCATGCTCACCAATATCAGCCTGGTGGCGGCGGGCGCCGGTATCTCCGCCGTGCCGGCCTCGATGCAGGGTTTTCATGCGGACAGCGTGGTGTACTGTCCGCTGGCCGATGCTTCCCTCGCCGCGCCCCTGACCATGGGTGTGCGCGACGATGACAGCGCGCCCGCGCTGCGCCATTTTGTCGACACGGTGCACGCCGTGCTGGCCGATTGGCGCGCGTAGCGATGCGTCGCGTGTCTCCCGCCGGCCTGATGCTGCTGGCGATCGCCGCCGGCATCGTATTTGCCCTGGCGCTGCCCGCCACCGCGCTGCGCCTTGAATGGCTGGGCGCCGCTTTTGTCAGCGTGATCCGCCTGCTGGTGGGGCCGATCCTGTTTTTCGCCGTGGTGGGCTCGCTGGCCCGCATCGGCAGCCTGCGCCGCGCGGGCGCGCTGACCATCAAGGCCCTGTTGCTGTTTGAGCTGTTGTCCCTGCTGGCGCTGTTGACGGGCATGGCAGCGGCGCTGTGGCTGCAGCCGGGCGCCGGCGTGCACCTGGCCGCCGCTGCGGCGGGCCCCGGAGCGCCGACCCTGCGCGCCACCGTGACAGCCGCCCTGCTGCATAACAGTCTGCTGCAGGTGCTCGCCGCCGCCATCGTCACGGGCGGCGCCATCGCACTGGCGGGACCGCGCGCGGCGCCCCTGCTGCAGTTGTGCGAGCGCTGCGCTGCCGGCCTGTTTGCCGTGCTGCGGGTGCT
>JBJMVV010000116.1:0-6799 GCA_045810505.1 Massilia sp. | reverse complement strand
GGTGGGCGCGGTCGGAAGCCTGGTCTTCCACTGCCGGATTCCACCATGGATCCATGTGGATCACATAGTCGGCCGCCGTCAGGTTGATGCCCACGCCGCCCGCCTTCAAACTGATCAAAAACAGGTCGCCATCGCCGGCCTGGAAGGCATCGACCCGTTTTTTACGTTCCGCCATCGGGGTCGAGCCATCCAGATACTGGTAGCGAATGCCCTGTGCGTCCAGGTGGCGGCGGATCAGGGTCAGATGGTCGACGAACTGGCTGAACACCAGGGCCTTGTGGCGGTTCTCCAGTAGTTCGTCGACCAGGCGGGCAAAGCTGGCCAGCTTGCTGCTGGACAGATTCAGTTCCGGCGCCACCAGGTTGGGATTGCAGCAGGCGCGCCGCAGCTTCATCATCTCCGCCAGGATCTCGATGGATTTTTGATTTTGCGGCGCTTCCAGTGCAGCCAGGCGATTGAGGGCATCGCGCCGCAGCGACTCGTACAAGGCCGTCTCCTGCTCCGTCAAATCGACCGGCAGCACGATCTCCGTGCGGGGCGGCAGTTCGGACAGGACCTGCGCTTTCGTGCGGCGCAAAATGAACGGTTGAATCAGGCGGCGCAGGCGCGCCCGCGCGCCCAGTTCCGCGCGCTTGTCCTGGGCCTTTTCGATGGGCCCCGCAAATTTCAGATTGAACTGGTCGGCTGTGCCCAGCAGGCCCGGGTTGATGAACCTGAACAGGTTCCACAACTCGCCCAGGTGGTTTTCCAGCGGCGTGCCGGTGGCGACCATTTTAAAATCGCCCTGCAGCGCCATCACGGCCTGGGAGCGCTTGGTGGCGTTGTTCTTGATGGCCTGCGCTTCGTCCAGCACCACCGTGTGCCAGGCCACTTTCGCAAACTGGGGCGCTTCCAGTTGCAGCAGGCCGTAGCTGACGATCACCAGATCGAACGCCTCGGCCCCTTCCAGCAGCGCGGCGCGGTCGCCGGCCCCGAACAGTTTGATGCGCAGGGTTGGCGCGAAGCGGGCCGCTTCCGCCATCCAGTTCATGCACACCGAGGTGGGCGCCACCACCAGGGCAGGGCCGCCCGTGGCGCGCAGCAGCAGCAGGGCCAGCGCCTGCACGGTTTTACCGAGGCCCATGTCGTCGGCGAGACAAGCCCCCACGCCCCAGTGAGCCAGGCGCGCCAGCCACTGAAACCCTTCCAGCTGATAATCGCGCAGTTCCGCCTGCAGGGTCGAGGGCACTTCAGGCACATAGGCCGTCGTCGCGGCCATTCGTTTCAAATGCTCTTTCCACAGCTTGTCGGCCTTGACCCCGCCCGCATCCTGCGCCAGTTCCTCCAAGGCGAAGCTGGCCAGCGGATGCACCCGCACGCCGTCGCCGGTGGCTTCGCCAAACGAACTCAGTTCCATCAGGCGGCGGTGCAGTTCGGTGGAGAGGGCCATGAACTGGTTGTCGCCCAGTTCAATGAAGCGTCCGCGGCTCGAGCGCAGCATGTCGAGCAGCGCCCGCAGGTCGACGATGCGCTCCTCGTCGATCTGCACCTCTCCCTTGGCGGCAAACCAGTCGTTCTCGCGCTTGATCGACAGGCGCATGGATTTCGATTCGACTTTTTTGGTAACCCGGAACGATTCGCCTTCCGGCCAGGCCACCAGCACCTTGGCCGGATCGACCTCCTGCAATTCCGTCAGCAGTTCCAGGCAGGGGATCGGCTGGCCCAGCAGCCATTCGCCGTGCTCCGATTCGCCCTGTTCCAGCGCGTGGCAGGAGGCGATCAGCAGGCGCTCCGCTTCGCGCTCGCCATTGAGATCGCGCTTTGCTTCCACCCGCGCGCCATTGAGGTCGGCGATGACGCTTTCGGCGCCGCTGCCGGGCGGGTAGTAGGCGCCTGCGCCGGGCAGGGGCCGCACCAGCACCTGCATTCTCAAACCCTGCTGGTAGGGCAGCAGGTGCACATGCAGGCGGGGATCGGCCGCCACCTGCTCGATGTCGCCCGCGCTGCCCCCAATGTCGGACTGCACGGTGACGATCGATGAAATCGCGCTGATGGCTTTTAGTACCTGCTTCTCGGCCGCCAGCGGCACCACCAGGCCGTTGCCGATGATGGTGCCGACGCGCCGGTGTTCGGCCGTCAGCCGCACCACGCGCAGGCGGCTGGGCGTCTCGCGGGTGATGCACAGGTCGTCCTCGCCCACGGTGGAAGGGCGCATGGTGATGGTCACCTCGCCCGCCCGCGCTTTGACCAGCAGTTCCGGCTCGCCCGGCAGCAGTTCCACCCGCGAGCCCGGCGCATCGATCCAGAACAGCAGGGGATGGCCGATCAGGGCCGCCACCGCCTTGTCGGTATCAAGCTCGTAGCGCGCGCCGCTCTGGCTGTAATATTTGAAGGCCTCGATGGCGCTCACCACCTGCAGGTCCTGCGCCGTCAGGTAATCGATCTGGCCCGCTTCATCCGCCAGGCGTTTGAGCGAGACCGCGCGGCCCTTGCTCCAGCCGCCCTGGGCATCGCGCTTCTGCTCGCGCGGTTCGATGCTGTTGATGCCCCAGTCGGGCGCGTAGCCGATCAGCCAGACCAGGCGCGCTTCGCGCACCGTCTCCACGTTCACGGCCGGCTGCAGGTTGATCAGGGCGTTCAGTTGCCGCTGCCAGGCCTCCTCGCGCTCGAACCACAGCGTCATGTCTTCGATGCGATGGCGCTGGCGCAGGGCGATGGCCTGCTGCTCGCGGCCCACCGCGCCCAGGTGGCCCAGCACGGCGCCAAGCTGCGCCGCGATCAGATCGTACCCGGCGCCGGCGGCCAGTTCAAACATGGCGTCGATCTCGGCGCGCCGGTTCGACAACTGGGGCGCGCCCAGCCACCAGTGCAGCAGGGCGCGGAACATCACCGGCTGCATGGTCGTCTCCCACGCCCGCGTGGGCAGCACGTCCGGGTCGACCGTGCCGGCGCGGATCTGGCGCAGCATGCTCAGTTGCTGGTAGACGGCCGTATCGGGATTCTGCACGGCGCGGGTGGCGATATCGAGATAGGCTTCGGCCAGTTTCAGGTGTTTCGGGTCGCCGCTCTTGATCAGGCCCAGCACGTACAGGTGGCCGCAGATACCGGTATAAATCGCCTTCTTTTTGCCCGTCTCCTTGCGCCGCAAGCGCAGGCCTTCGTCGAAACTGGCCAGCGCCGCGTCGTCTTCGCCGCGCAGCAGGCTAATCGCGCCGGCGAACATCAGGCTGTAGGAAGGGTCGAGGTCCGCCAGCCGCCGGGCGACGTCCGTAAAACGCCCGCACAGCAGCAGGTTGGCCGTGAGGGCCACCCGCAAATCCATCGGCGCGGCGGGTCTTGCCGCCAGCGCTTCGGCATAGGCGCGCACGGCTTGGGCATCGGCCGGCTCCTGCTGGATGTAGGCCAGCAGCACGGTGATGACGTCGTCGCGCAGGTCGGGGTGGACGCGGTCGACCAGTTCGGCCTCGAAGGGGCGGCCGGCGATGTCGGCCAGCGGGTGCAGATAGCCCGCTTCATGACAGGCCAGGCAGGCGTCGAGCAGGGGGCCATACACGGCGGGACCGTCGCCATTGACCATCGCCATGCGCAGCAGCGCCACGCCCTGGCGGTAGCTGCGCAGGACCACATAGCCCTCCCAGTTGGTCCGCAAGGGCATGATCTTCTGATAGGCGGCCGCAATCGGCGCAATCATGTCCATGTCGAGAGCGGCGCGGATGGCGGGCCAGGAGGCATCGGGCGCGATGACGAAGCCGCGCCCGACGACTTCCGACACCAGCTTCATTTCGCGCAGCAGTTGCAGGTCGCTGTCGAGGGTGGTGGCGGGAATCACCATGCCCATTTCCGAAAAATGCAGGGTGATGCGGCTTTTGCCCATGGCCTCGCCGGCCAGCGCCAGCAGGGCCGCAATCAGCTTTTGCGCGTCCGTGAAGGCGGCGAACTGCTGTTTCAGACTGCTGCCTGTCATGCGCGCGGGGGCAGGTTCTCGATGCGCACTTCGGGCAGGGCCTCGCTCGGCGTGACGCCGAAAATGCGCAGATAAAACACCAGCTCTGCTTGCAGGGTGCGGATGATGCTGTCGGCCTTCCTGAAGCCGTGGCCCTCGCCTTCAAGCGTCATGTAGGCGACCGGCACCCCGGCGCGGCGCAGGGCGTCGACCATGACCTCGGACTGGGGCGGCGGCACCACCTTGTCGTCGAGCCCCTGGAAGAAAATCATCGGGCTTTTCAGTTTGTCGGCGTGGTGGATCGGCGAGCGCTCACGGTACAGGCGGGCCGCTTCCGGCTGGGGCGCGATCAGCCAGGCGTTGTAATGCGATTCAAATTTGTGCGAGTCGGCGTCCAGCCCGGCGAGATCCGACACGCCGTAGTAGCTGGCGCCGGCCTTGAAGACATCGTGAAAGGCGAGGGCGCACAGCACCGTCAGCCCGCCCGCGCTGCCGCCACGGATGACCAGGCGCTCTGGGTCGACCAGGCCGCGTGAAGCGAGGAACGCTGCACCGGCGACGCAGTCTTCCACGTCGACCACGCCCCACTGGCCCTTGAGCAGTTCGCGGTAAGCGCGCCCAAAACCCGTGCTGCCGCCGTAATTGACATCGAGGACGGCAAAACCCCGGCTGGTCCAGTACTGGGTCGCCAGTTTCAGGGTATTGGTGGCCATGCCGGTGGGGCCGCCGTGGCCGATCACCATCAGGGGCGGCTTTTCCTCAGGGCCAAGCTGGTAATGGGCGTTTTGCGGCGGATAGTAAAACGCGTACGAGGTGCGCCCGCCCGCGCTGGGAAAGCTGATGCTGTCAGGGACCGACAGGTCGGCCGCGTCCAGCGGCAGCGCCATCGAGCGCGCCAGCACGGTGGCCGCGCCGCTGGCCAGATCGATCCGCACCAGTTCACTGGCGATGGTCGGCGCACCACCGAGGAAGAGGATGGTGTCGCCAGCGACGCGCAGTTCGCGGATTTCCTGGTAGGGATTGGCGATTGGCGTGAGCACCCCATCGGCCAGGCGCGCCAGCTGACTGACGCCATTTTCAATATAGGTGCAGACAATGGTATCGGCATCCTGAAAACCGTAGGCGGCATTCCCGAACGTCCAGTGGGGGCCGCCAAATTCGGCGGCGCGGGGGCACAGCGCGGTGCTGGCGGCGCCATCGAACCGGTACAGATTCCACCAGCCGCTGCGGTCCGACACGAAGTGCAGCACGCCGGCAGGCGACCATTCGGGCTGGCAGATGGCTTCTTCCTGACCGCCCGCGACCAGGCGGGGGTTGTGCAGCAGGCCGTCCGCGCCCACTTCGGCGAGCCACAGTTCGGTGCCCTGCCAGGGCATGCGCGGGTGCATCCACGACAGCCAGGCCAGTTGCGAGCCATCGGGCGACAGGCGGGGCGCGGCATAAAAGTCGCTGCCCGCGACGAGGGTGGTCTCGGCGCCGTCAAAACCCACGGCGGCAATAAAATTGTCGGGATAGCCGCCCTGGCTGTGGTCTTCGCAGACGGTGATGAGGCGCTGGCGGCCATGATCCATCACGAAATCGGCATAGCGGCGTTTTGATGGCGCGGTGATGGGCGCCGGCGCCTGTTCGCCGCGCAGCATATACAGTCGGTTGTCGGCGAAATGGGAAAACACCACCGTGCCCCCATCGACCAGCAGGGCGCCGCCGCCGTATTCGTGGACCCGGCTGCGCACATTGAAGGGCGCGCCGTTATCCGCGACCAGGCTGGCCGGGGTCAGTTCGGTAATGACGCCGGCGCGCTCGCGCAGCAGGGTGTTGCGGCCGCCTTCGCTGGCGCGGCCCGCGACCCAGTAGGCATCGCGCCCGTCGATGGCGGTTTGCGACAGGGGCGCGGCGCCGGCGGCGACGATGGCGGCCGAGATTGGCGACGGCCAGGCGCCGCTGATGGCGGCCTGTTTAAGTGGCGAACTTGTCATGGGTGCGGCGCGGGCGGCGCGTCAAGCTGGGATAGAGGCCGAGTATGCCACGTTTGGCGGGCCGCCTGCCAGTGGCGCGCGGCTGGCGGCGCCCTGGCGGGACAATGCCATAATAGCGGCTTTCGTCCAGCTGCCCTTCTCCGCCATGCCCCAATTCGCTCCCCTTCAGAACGACACCTTCCTGCGCGCGCTGCTGCGCCAGCCGACCGAGTACACGCCGGTGTGGCTGATGCGCCAGGCGGGCCGCTACCTGCCCGAATACCGCGCCACCCGCGAGCGGGCCGGCTCCTTCCTGGGCCTGGCGAAAAACCCGGACTATGCCACCGAAGTGACCCTGCAGCCGATCGACCGCTTTCCGCTCGACGCTTCGATCCTGTTCTCCGACATCCTGACCGTGCCCGATGCAATGGGCCTGGGTCTGTACTTTGCCGATGGCGAAGGGCCGAAGTTCGAGCGCCCACTGCGCACGGAAGAAGCGGTAATGAAGCTGCGCGCACCCGATCTCGATTCGCTCGACTATGTCTTCAAGGCCGTCACCCAGATCCGCCAGGCCCTGAACGGCCGCGTGCCCCTGATCGGCTTTTCGGGCAGCCCGTGGACCCTGGCCTGCTACATGGTCGAGGGCAGCGGCTCGAAGGAGTGGCACACCATCAAAAAAATGGCCTACAGCCGGCCCGACCTGATGCACCACATCCTGGCGATCAACGCGGCCGCCGTGGCGCAGTACCTCAACGCCCAGATCGATGCGGGCGCGCAGGCCGTCATGATGTTTGATTCCTGGGGCGGCGCGCTGGCCGATGGGGCCTACCAGACCTTTTCGCTCGCCTATATGCAGCAGGTGATCGGTCAGCTCAAACGCGACAAGGACGGCGTGCGCATTCCCGCCGTCGTGTTCACCAAG
>JBJMVV010000115.1:0-5583 GCA_045810505.1 Massilia sp. | reverse complement strand
ATCGAGCGGGTCAAGGCGGAAGTGAAAAAGCTGACTGACAAGTATCCGGTCTACGCAGCTTGACCTGCTAGTTCAGCTTGAAATATGGCGGGCGCCCAGCCCGCGTTGCAGCACCGATGGAGCACCGGCGACACATGAAATGTCCGTTCTGCCAGCATGATGAAACCCAGGTCCTCGACACCCGCGTGTCCGAGGAGGGCGATGCGGTGCGCCGCCGGCGCCGCTGCGCCCAGTGCGACAAACGGTTTACCACCTATGAACGGATCGAATTGTCGATGCCGATCATCGTCAAGAAAAACGGCAGCCGCACCGAATTCGTTCCCGCCAAACTGCGCGGCAGCCTGATGCTTGCCCTGCGCAAGCGGCCCGTGGCGGCCGAAGCGATCGATACGGCCGTCGCCAGCATCGAAGAAAAACTGCTCACCAGCGGCCGCCGCGAAGTCGACAGCGGCTACGTGGGCGAACTGGTCATGCACGAGCTCAAGCGGCTCGACAAGATCGCCTACATCCGCTTTGCCTCGGTGTATAAAAACTTCGAGGATCTGGCCGAATTCCAGGACGCCATCGCCGAAGTGGGCCAGTCCGCCAAGCCCCGCAAATAAGCCTTTCATACGACGTGCCGTCACGCTTCGCGCGAAGCTGAGCCTGCACGCGCCATTGCCTCGCTTGACCAGGCCGACATCACGCCGATGCTGAAATCGCCGCGCCGCGCAAGCGAACACGATTGAGCCATCTCACCGGCGCCTGAAGCGCCGCTGCTACCTTGGACCTCTGCGATACGGAGGCCAGATGAAGCGGACAAAAAGCGGACATGAAGGGGGCGGCTTGCACGGGCGTCGCGCATGTCCTTGCAATCGGCGCAATCGCGGCCACAGCCTCATCGAGGTGCTGGTCGCCCTCGTGGTGCTGGCCGTCGCCGCGCTCGGCGCCGGCGCCACCGTGTTCAAGGCGCGCCGCGCCGCCCATCAGTCCAGCCTGACGTCGGCGGCGGTGCAGCTCGCTGCGCGCGTTGCCGACAATATGCAGGCCAACGCGCCCGCCATGGCCGGCTCCGACAGCGCCAATCCCTATCTGCAACTCGATTACGATGCGCTCGCTGACGGTCCGCCCGCCATGCCGGGCGATTGCAGCGCGGACCGCTGCGACAGCGCCGCGCTGGCCGATGCCGACATGGCCGCGGTGCGCCGCGAAGTCTACGATCATTATCCGCCTGGCCGGGTCAAGATCTGCCGCGACGGCGCAGCCTGGAACCCGGCCGCGGCGAGCCTGCACTGGGATTGCGATGGTGCGGCCGGCGCGCCCGTCATGGTAAAAATCGGCTGGCGCGAACAGCAAAGCAGCGGCCCGAGGGCAGCCAGCGCGGCACCGCTGCTGGTGGCGCTGCCGATAGCGTCCGGGGCGGCGATGGCGGGACCGCCATGAGATCAGCGTGTTCACGACCTTGTGCTGGCGCCCCACGACGCGGCCTGCAGGCGGGCTTCAGCCTGATCGAATTCCTGGTGGCCAGCGTCATCGGCGCCTTGCTTCTGCTGACCGGTGCCGTCATGCTGTTTTCCGCCAGCAGCGCTTACACGGCGCAGGCGGACGGTGCGGCCATCGACGAAGGTGGCCGGCTGGCGCTCGACATCGTGAGCCGGGCGGTCCGCCAGGCTGCCTACGTCGAGCAGGAACGCGGTACTGCGGTTGACGCCGCCAACAGTGCGCTCCAGATCATCGGCCGCGACGCCATGGCCGTCCCTCGTGCAACGCATGGCATCGACGGCGCCACTGCCGAGGCCGTCAATGGCAGCGATGTGCTGGCGCTGCGCTTCGCCGGCGCCCATGGCGGCGCGGTCGACTGCGCCGGCTTTGCCCTTGAGCCGGGAGAAGACGGCTGGAGTATCTTTCACGTGGGACGCAACGCGGCCGGGGAGGGCGAACTGCGCTGCAAATACCGCGGTGCCGGCGGCTGGGGATCCGATGCCATCATCGACGGGGTCGATACCTTTCAAGTGCTCTACGGCCTCGACACCGACGAGCCTGCCGATGGCGTGCCGAATGAATTCGTCAGCGCGGCCGTCATTGAAGCGCGTGACGCCGCATTGTTGTTGGCGGGCGCCGACGAGGCCGCCCGGCAACGCGACTTGTGGCGGCGCAGTGCCTGGAAACGTGTCACTGCCGTCCGCATTGCCTTGTTGCTGCATGGCCCCGGCAAGGGCGCCCCGCGTGAACCGGTCGTCTACGACGTGTTCGGCACCGCTTACAGCGCCCGTTTCGCCGCTGCCGACGCCGGTGTGCAAATCGCCGAGGCGCCAATGAGCGCTGCGCTGCGGCTGCGGGAGCGGCGCCTGTTTTCCTCGACCATCGTGCTGCGCAATGCCGCCGGGAGCACGCAATGAAGAATGCGCGCGGGCGGTGTTTGGCGCCGCTATCCGCGGCCACACAACTGATGCGCCAGCATGGCGTCACCCTGTTCATGGCCCTGTTTTTTCTGCTGATGGTGACCATGGTGGCCCTGGCGACTGCCCGCATCGCCCTCGACGGCGAGCGCGGCGCGCGGGCCGAGCGCGACCGCCAGCTTGCCTTCCAGGCGGCTGAAGCAGGGCTGCTCGATGCCGAGCGCGACATAACCGGCGGCGCCAATCCGGGCTCGCCGCGCGCCGGCATGTTCCACGACGATGGCGCCATCGGCTTTGCAACGGGCTGCGGACACGACCCCGTCAACCTGGGGCTGTGCGCTTACAGCCCCGGCGCGCCGCCTGCCTGGCAAACGGTCGATGCCAGCGCCACCGCGGCCTACGGCAGTTTTACGGGCGCTGTGTTCCCCTACGGCGGTCCCTTGCCGCTTGCGCCGCCCCGATACGTCATCGAGCGGCTGCCGCTGGTGCAGGCGGGCATCGACGCCAGCAGTGCCAGATCGGGCAAACAGGGCCTGTTTCGCATCACCGCCTTCGGCTACGGAGCCCGGGCCGGCACCCTGGTGGTGTTGCAGTCGGTGTATCGCAGCAGTGACGGGCTGGCGGGTTTGCCATGAGCGCCGTCGTCCGTGCTTCCTTTCTGGCTTTCCTGTGGGCAGGCGCACTGTGCCTGTTGATCAGCTGTGGCCTGTATGTTTCCGCGCTGGCGTGGGCATCGTCCATGAGCTCACCGTTACAGGGGGCGGCCACGCCAGCGCCGGCGTCCGCCTTCTCGCTGCCGTTGGTGCCGCCCGGGCAGGATGCCTGCAGGGTCGGCTGGCAGACGGGCCAGCGCGTCACGGGCATCGATGCGGGTGCAGCTTATGTGATCGATGCCCAGTTCGACCAGGCGCAGGCGGCCGGTCGGCTGCTGCGGCGCAGCCTGGCGGGCGCTGCGGGTGGCGGCGCGGGCGGCGGCGCAATCACCCTTGGTCCCCCCCTGTGGGATGCTGGCGCCTTGCTCGACGCGGGACAGCCACCGCCAGCGGCGCGGCGCATCTTCACCAGTTCAGCCAGCGGCGCGACGATGCCGTTTGCCTGGCCCGCGCTCGACCCTGGACAGCGCAGCGTACTCGATTCCGGGGAGGATGGCCTGGGCGAGGCCCGGCTCGATTATCTGCGTGGTGAGCGCAGCCGCGAAGGAGCGCCGTTCCGCCGGCGCGCCGCTCTGCTGGGCGAAATGGTGCGCTCGGCGCCCCTGCTGGTGGGCGCGCCTTCGACGGCGCAGCAGGGTCCGGCCTACGCCGCGTTCTATCAGCAATACCGCGACCGCCCGAAGCTGGTCTACGTGGGCGCCAATGACGGCATGCTGCACGCCTTCGGCTGGGACGACGGCATCGAGCGCTTTGCCTTCATCCCCGCCGCGCTGCTGCCCGCTTTGCCCCAGCTTGCCCTCGAGGGCGCAGCGCCACGGGCCTACGTCGATGGCTCGCCCGCGCAGGGCGAGGTGCTGGTGGATGGGCAATGGCGCACGGCCCTGGTATCGGGCATGGGGATGGGTGCGCGCGGGGTGTTCGCCCTTGACGTTACCGACTCCGCGGGCGATCCCCGTGTCTTGTGGGAGTTCACGCAGGCGGACGACGCGGCCATCGGCCATATCCATGCGCCACCGCTGATCATCAAATTGCGTATTGGAGGAGAGGGGACGCCGGCCTATCGCTACTTTGCCCTGATCGCGAGCGGCCTTGATCCTGTCGATGGCGGCTCTGACGGCGCCCTGTTTTTGCTGGCGCTGGACAAGCCCCCATCGGACCGATGGCAACGGGGCGTCAATTATTTTCGGCTTGCGGCTGCCTCTGGCGCGCCTTCATCCGCCAATGCGCTGGCGCCGCCTGTCGTGGTCCTTGCCGGCGACGGCAGCGCGCACAGCGCCTATGCCGGCGACCTGCAGGGCATCATGTGGCGTTTCGATCTGGCAGGACTGGCCGCTGCGGCCGGATCTGCAAAAGGTGAGGGCAATGACGATGTCGGGCACGCGCGCGTCGCCGCCTTGTTCCATGCCCGCGGCCCCAATGGCGCTTCCCAGTTGATCGCGGACGCGGCGCGGGTGGTGTTCGCGCCTGGCGGTGGCTATCTGGTGCTGTTCGGCACCGGCCGCAGCGCCGAACGGGGCGACATCGACCCAGCCAATTTCGTCCAGCAATCGTTTTATGCGGTGCGCGACAGTGACGCTCATCCCTTGCTGCCCGTGGCCGGACGGCGCGCCCTGGCGGAGCGGCGCATGACGGGCGAAGGGGACGCCTATCGCCTGGAGGGGGAGGCGTTCGATTACAACGGCGAAGGCGCCGGCGTGAAACAGGGCTGGTACTTCGACTACCCGCGCGCGCTGGCGGACGGCGAAAGCAGCGCCGGGCCGCCGCAGTTAAGTGGCAGCGCCGTCGTCATCGTCAGCACAGCGCCAGGCACGACGCCCTGCGCTCCGGCGTTGCGCGCCTATGTGCTCGACACCCTGACCGGCTTGGGGTTTGACCGCCTCGGCATGCCCGGCCAGGACGTCGTCACCGGGCGCCGCATGGATGGCGGCGATGACAGACCCGCCAGCGCCGAGGTCTTTGCGCCGCTGCTGATGTCACGCATGCTAGGCACCGACGCGCCGACACCAACCGGCGCCATTCGCAGCTGGCGTTCACTGGGACTGTTCCAGCTTTCTGCCGCAGGCGCCGCGTTGCCGCTGGATGAAATCACCTTGAGCACGCCAGCCGGCCGCAGAAGCTGGCGCGAAATATCCAACTGGAACGAGCTGCACGAAGCGGCGGGCAGGAGGTCCCCATGACGCAGACCAATCAAGTCCGCCGGGGCGGCTTTTCCCTGATTGAACTGCTGGTCGCACTCGCCATCATTGGCATCCTTGCCAGCATCGCCTATCCCTCCTATGCCGCGTACGTGCTGCGCGCGCGCCGCCTGGAAGGCATGGCGGCTCTGTTTGAAATGATGCAAATGCAGGAACGCTGGTACACGCGCAGCAATACCTACGTCGCGTATTCGGCGGATACGAACCCGGGGAAACTGCCGGGTTTTAAGTGGTGGTCCGCCGCCCGCCCGGCTGAAAGCGCCTACGAATTGCGCGCCCGGGAATGCGAAGGCACAGGCCTGGCGCAGTGCGTCGAAATCATTGCCATGCCTGGCACGCAGCTGGTCGATGGCCGCT
>JBJMVV010000114.1:0-15551 GCA_045810505.1 Massilia sp. | reverse complement strand
GAAGGCGACATCCGCCGCATCGGTGACGCCTCCCTGCTGGTGGCGGACAATCACGGCATCCACTACCTGATCCGCAATATGTTCACCATCGATAAGCACAGCCGCAAGATCCTCGACCGCTTCCTGTAATCCTTCTCGTAATCGCCACCGGAGGGCGCATGCATTACCTGTTGATGTACGAACTGGCAGCTGACTACCTGGAACGGCGCGCCGACTATCGCGGCGTGCACCTCGACCTGGCGCGCGCCGCCCAGCAGCGCGGCGAGATCGTCCTGGCCGGGGCGCTTGCAGAGCCGGCCGACATGGCCGTGCTGATGTTCCAGGGCGACTCGCCCGCCGCCGCCGAAGCGTTTGCCAGGGCCGACCCGTATGTCACGCAAGGGCTGGTCACCAGCTGGAAGGTGCGGCCCTGGAATACCGTGATCGGCGACGGGGCGACCACGCCCATGTAGTGCGCGAGATGTTGTAATTAAGGATCAGACAATTTAAGTCTGGCCAGAAACACCCATTTGTCCACTGCAATATCAGCGACCTCGCTTACACTTTGCCTTCAAGGTTGACGGGAGTGGTGGATGGACCAGCAGGGCAGGGGGGAGTTTGATGCCGACACGCTCGCCTTGGCGATCGAAGCGGCGGAACTCGATTTGTGGGAAAACGACCTGGTCGCGGGCACCGTCACCCGTGCGGCCACCCGCATCTACGCCGAACTCGGTTACACCCCTGAAGAAGTCTCCGGCATGGTCGAAGGCCTGTTTTCGCTGGTGCATCCGGACGACGCGGCGCCCCTGCGCCATGCGCTGGCCGAACACATCGCCGGGCGCACGGCGCGCTACCTGGCCGACTTCCGGATGCGGGCGAAGGATGGCCAGTACATCTGGTTTGCCAACCACGGCAAGATCATGGACCGCGACAGCGCCGAACCAGGCCGCCGCTTTGCCGGCATCACCTTCAATATCGACCAGGCCAAGCGCGCTGAAATCGCCCGCGCCAGCTTGAGCCGCGCCGTCAAGCTGCTGTCGGCCTGCAGCACGGCGGTGGTCCATGCCGACAATGAGCAGGACCTGATCGAATCGATCTGCGCTCTGGCCGTCGACGTGGCCGGCTACACCATGGCCTGGGTCGGCTTTCCCGAGATGCAGGACGACGGCCTGCACATCCGTCCTGCCGCGGTGCGGGGCGCGGGCGACCTGGCCAGGCTGCAGGCGGCCCTGCGTACGGTGCCGGCCCCGATCCGCGCGTTGCACCCGGGCCGGCGCGCCTACGATTCGGGCGGCGCCGTCATCGTCGGCGACCTGCTGACCGATCCTTCCGTCGCCTATTTTCGCGACGTCGCCGCGCAGCGCGGCTACCGCTCCAATTTCGCCTGTCCCCTGCAGGCCGGCGGCGTGACCATCGGCGTGCTCAGTATCTACGCGCCCGAGCCGCATGCCTTCAGTCCCGAGGAAGCAGCCCTGCTGGAAGAACTGGCCGCCAACCTGGCCTATGGCATGGCCTCCTTGCGTGCGCGCGCCGAACGGGCCCACGCCAAGCTGGCGGCCGTGCGCGAAAGCCAACGGGCGCAGGCCATGCTGCACAACGCCAGCGACGGCATCCACATCATCGACACCGACTGCCGCCTGATCGAAGCGAACGACGCTTTCTGCGCCATGCTGGGCTACACGCGCGAAGAGCTGCAGGGCATGCAGGTGTGGCAGTGGGACAGCGCCCTGGACGAGGCCAGCGTGCGGGCCCATATGGCCGACCTGCTGGCCCGGCCACGCCGGGTGCAGTTCGAGACCGTCAACCGCAAGAAGGATGGCGAGCTGATCGACATTGAAATCAGCTGTAATCCAATTGCCATCGGCGGCGCCATCGTGCTGTTCAATTCGTCGCGCGACATCAGCGAGCGCAAACAGGCCGAGGCGGCCCTGCGCCGCAAGCAGGCCGAATTGAGCGAGAGCGAAGCGCGCCACCGCGAGCTGCTGGAAAACCTGCAGACGGCCATCGTCGTGCACAAGGTGGACGGCGGCATCGTGTTCAGCAATCCGCGCGCGGCCGAGCTGCTGGGCATGAGCACGAGCCAGTTGCGCGGCGCCGATGTGCGCGATCCGGACTGGCACTTCATCGATGAGAGGGGCGAGCGCATTGCGCCGGACGACTATCCGGCCAACCGGGTGCGCCTGTCCGGCCGGCCCGTGCACGGCCAGTTGATGGGCGTGGTGCGCGCATCCAGGGCGCTGACCTGGATCCAGGTGTCGGCCTTCCCAGACTTCGATGCGGACGGCGCCTTGAAACAGATCGTGGTCAATTTCGACGATATCAGCGCGCGCCGCCAGGCCGAGGAGCGGGCCCATCAGATGGCCTTCTACGATATTCTCACCGGCCTGCCCAATCGCCGGCTGCTGCTCGATCGCCTCAGCGGAGCGCTGGCCGCCAGCGCGCGCAGCCGCAGCTACGGCGCCCTGCTGTTCGTCGACCTCGATAAATTCAAGAGCATCAACGACCTGCATGGCCACGCCAGCGGCGACCAGCTGCTGGTCAAGGTGGCCGAGCGCCTGAGCGCCTGCGTGCGCGAGGCGGACACGGTGGCCCGCATCGGCGGCGATGAATTCGTCGTGCTGCTGCCGGACCTGGACGGGGACCTCGATGCAGCTTCGCACAAGGCGGCGCTGGCGGCAGAAAAACTGCGTGTGGCGCTGAACGCCCCGTTCGAACTGCATGGCCACCTGCACCGCACCTCGCCCAGTATCGGCGCGACCATGTACTGCGGCGCCGAGGATGGCTCCGACGTGTTGCTGCGCCAGGCCGACATCGCCATGTACAAGGCCAAGGATGCCGGCCGCAACACCCTGCGCTTTTTCAGTGCGGCCATGCAGCAGGCGGTGGAAACCCACGCCGCGCTGGAAGCGGACCTGCGCCACGCCGTCCCCGGCGGCCAGTTGCGCCTGCACTATCAATTACAGGTCGACGCCGCGGCGCGCCCGATTGGCGCCGAAGCGCTGGTGCGCTGGCTGCACCCGCAGCGCGGCGCCGTCCCGCCCGGCGCCTTCATCGGCATCGCCGAAGAAAGCTCGCTGATCCTCGACATCGGCAACTGGGTGCTCGACACGGCCTGCGCCCAATTGGCGCGCTGGGCCCTCGATCCGGCCATGGCGCCCCTGACCCTGGCCGTGAACGTCAGCGCCCGCCAGTTCCGCGAAGCGCATTTTGTCGACAGCGTGGCCGCCGTGCTGGAACGCCACCGCTTCCCGGCGGGCCGGCTGAAGCTCGAACTGACCGAAAGCGTGATCGTCAACGACGTCGACGACGTGGTGCGCAAGATGCACCGCCTGCGCGAAATGGGCGTGGCGCTGTCGATGGACGATTTCGGCACCGGCTACTCGTCGCTGGCTTATTTGAAGCAGCTGCCGCTGGACCAGATCAAGATCGACCAGAGTTTTACCCGCGATATCACGACCGACCCGAACGACGCCATCATGGTCAAGACCATCATCGACCTGGCCCGCAACTTCCGCCTGCACGTGATCGCGGAGGGCGTCGAGACGGCCGAGCAGCTGGCCTTTTTGCGCGAAAACGGCTGCCCGGCCTACCAGGGCTATCTGTTTGGCCGGCCCGGCGAGATCGGCGCGTTCGAGGCGCTGGTGCGGCCCGCGCTGGGCGGGAGCGACGCTGATGCGGGGGATTTGTTCGCGCGGCGGGCGTAGCCGGGCGCGCGACGCAAAAACCCGGGGGACTTGCACCGAAGTGTCAGTGCCCCATCTGCTTCGCTTGTGTTTGCATCAGATCCGCCGGACCTGATGCATCCACTATGCTTTATGCTGCGCCGAATAGCCGCGCGGCGACCTCCACCCCGTTTTGTGTAGACTTTGCCCCGTAGCGTGCCTGCGGCGGGTGGGCCCATCCATTTGAAGGGGAGGCAAAATCAGCGCACCACCCATCCACTTCGTCGTGATGGCGATCGGCTCGGCGGGGGATTTGTTCCCCATGCTGAAGCTGGCGCTTGCCTTGCGCGGGCAGGGGCACCGCATCAGCTTTCTGGGGCCCGAGCAGCACCGGCCCTACGTGGAAGGGGCAGGGCTGCCGTTTCGTGGTGTGCCGGTCGACGAGGCGGTGCTGGACGATCCGCGGCTGTGGGATGCGCGCCATGGTTTCGGCGTGGTCTGGCGCGCGACCAGGGAGGCGGCGGCGGACCTGATGGCGTACGTGGACACGCTGCCGGCGCAGGAACCCTGCGTGCTGGTGGTGCATCCGCTGGCGCTGCCGGAGGCGGACCTGTGCCGGGCAGCGCGGCCGGGTGTGCGCATCGCGGCTGTCTACCTGGCGCCGTCGAACCTGCCGACGGTGCACGATCCCCTCCTGATCGGCCCCGTGCGGGTGCCGCGCTGGGTGCCGTTTGCGGCGCGGCGCTGGCTGTGGCGGCGCATCGGGACAAGCCTGGTCGATCCGGTAGTGCTGCCTGGCCTGAATGCCCAGCGCGCCCGGCGCGGGCTGGCACCCGTACGCGATGCGTTTGCCTACCTGTTTCGGGTGGCGGATGTGTCGTTGGCCCTGTTTCCCGCCTGGTTTGGGCCGACCCAGCCCGACTGGCCGCAAGCGCTGCTGCATGGCGGCTTTCCCTTCTACGATCCGGATCCAGAGGCGCCATTCTCGCCGGCGCTGGCCGCTTTTCTCGCCAGTGGGGAAGCGCCCCTGATTTTTACGCCCGGTACCGGCAACCGCCAGGCCGCGGCTTTCTTTGCAGCGGCGGCGGCGGCCACGGCCACGCTGCGCCGGCGGGCGGTTTTCCTCACGCCGCATGCCGCCCAGGTGCCACCAACTTTGCCGGCCACCATCCTGTGGCAGGCCTACGTCCCCTTGCGCAAACTGCTGCCCGCGGCGGCGGCGCTGGTGCACCACGGCGGCATCGGGACGACGGCGGAGGGCTTGCTCAGCGGTATTCCCCAGCTGGTGGTACCATTCGCGCATGATCAGTTCGATAATGCAGCGCGGGTAACTACGCTGGGTGTCGGATTGAGCCTGCCGGCGGCGCAATTGTCCGCGGTGCGCCTCACGCACCGTTTGCGCCATCTGCTGTCGTCACGCGCGTTTGCAGTGAAGTCGCGTGCTCTTGCATCACGCTTTGGCCCTGGCCAGGACTTCGACAAGCTCTGCGCCGCATTGGCCGCTTTGGCTTCGTGACGGCAAAAAAAACGGTTGCGTGTTGTTTTTTGATGCGAATCGACTAATTTTCTATTTGCTATGAGCGCTACCGAACAGAACCGATAGTGCGGAATAGCAATAATGGAATCATCAACCGCGGACGATATCCGGCTTGACAACCTATTAATAACACTAGAATGGAACAATAACCATGAAACTTGCTAAGAAGCTGATTTCCTTGACCGCAGTCGCTGCGGCGGTTCTCGCCAGCCAGTCCAGCTTTGCTGCTGACGACTTCATCAACCCTGACTGGGCCAATACCGCGACCTACATCGGCGCCGGTATCGGTGGCACCCGTGGTTTCATCAACAACGACGGCTACCATCCAGCCATCGGCACCACGGGCACGACCAACCGTTACACGGACGATACGCGTGATACCGGCGGCAAGCTTTTTGTTGGCAAGAACTTCAACCGCTACATCGCCCTGGAACTGAGCTACTTTGACCTGGGCAAGTTCACCTACCAGTCGGGCACCTCGAATGGCAACTCGCTCAACCGTGAAACCAAGATCCGCGGCGGCGCCCTGGATCTGATCGGCACCATCCCCATGAGCGAGCGTTTCTCGGTCTACGGTCGCGTCGGTGGTGTGTACTCCCGCGTCAGCGATGACTACAGCGGCAACGTCGCTGGCCGTCCAGGCGCAGTGTCGGGCTCGAACAGCTCCGGCGGCTACAAGGCCGGCGTCGGCCTCGAGTACAAATTCAGCGAAGCGCTGGCAGTGCGCGGCGAAATCGAGCGCTATCGCATGAAAGATGCTTTCGAGCGTCGCGCCGATGCCAACTTCGCTTCGGTCTCGCTGGTCTACAAGCTGGGCCGCCCAGTTGCAGCCCCAGTGGTCTACACCCCACCACCAGAGCCAACCCCGGCGCCAGCAGTGGTCGAGCAGACCCCACCACCACCACCGCCACCAGCCCCAGTGGCCGTGTCGGAAAAAGTGTCCTTCGCTGCTGAAGCCCTGTTCGACTTCGACAAAGCTGTTGTCAAGCCAGCCGGCAAAGCTGCCCTGGACGATCTGCTGATGAAGCTGCAAGGCATGAACACCGAAGCCATGGTCACCGTCGGCCACACCGACTCGGTCGGTTCGAACGACTACAACCAGCGCCTGTCGCTGCGTCGTGCTGAAGCTGTCAAGGCTTACCTGGTATCGAAAGGCGTCGATCAGTCGCGCGTTTTCGTCGAAGGCAAGGGCGAGACCCAGCCAGTTGCTGACAACAAGACTGCAGCAGGCCGCGCCAAGAATCGTCGCGTGACTGTTGAAGTTGTTGGTAGCCGTAATTAATCAAAAAAAAGTAAAAACCTACTTTTTTTTGGCTTAGTCAGATAAAAAAGCCCTCGGGGAACCCGAGGGCTTTTTCAGTATACGCAAACCCGATTCGAATCCATCTTCGCCTCGGGGGAGGGCTGAAGTGGAACCTTACTTTTGTTTTTTAGTCAGATAAAACGCCCTCGGGAAACCCGAGGGCGTTTCAGTTTACGCAAACGCGATTCGGAGCGACTGTCGCCTCGGGGGCAGAAGTTCGTAGCATATAAGATTGGTAGTGCCGGGCCTTCGGGTTTGGTGTCGCTGGGTCTGCATTGAAATCGATAGTCTTGCGGTCGTGATCGCTTTGGGTGTGCGGGATTGCTGATGGGCTGTTGCAGCTTGCGGCTTGCGGGGTTTCGTGAGGCAGCGCACTGTGGCGTCGAGCGGAATCCGGCGTAATGGGCTTCTTATATATGGAGCCGGGGCCGGCGTGGGCGTCGGTGTTTAACCGGGAAGAGTGGATGACCCTCAATATACTCAAACCACGCGATGGCGTGGTCAGCGTGCGTGGTGCGCGTGAGCATAATCTTAAGAACGTTTCGCTCGATATCCCGCGTGACGCGCTGGTGGTATTCACCGGGGTGTCCGGGTCGGGGAAATCCTCGCTGGCCTTTGGCACACTGTATGCGGAAGCGCAGCGGCGTTATCTGGAGTCGGTGTCGCCTTACGCGCGGCGGCTGTTTCATCAGATGGCGGTACCGGAGGTGGACGATATTGCGGGCCTGCCGCCGGCGGTCGCCTTGCAGCAGCAGCGGGGCGGGGCGACTACCCGTTCTTCGGTCGGGAGCGTGAGCACCTTGTCCAATTCGTTGCGCATGCTGTATTCGCGGGCGGGCGATTATCCTGCCGGACAAGCGCTGCTGTACGCGGAATCGTTTTCGCCCAACACGCCCGATGGCGCCTGTCCAAGCTGCCATGGGCTGGGGCGGGTGTATGAAGTGACGGAGCAGTCGATGGTGCCGGACGACAGCCTGACTATCCGCGAACGGGCGATTGCCGCCTGGCCTCCGGCCTGGCACGGCCAGAACCTGCGCGACATCCTCACCACGCTCGGTTATGACGTCGACACGCCCTGGCGCAAGTTGCCGAAGAAAGACCGCGACTGGATCCTGTTCACGGAAGAGCAACCGACGGTGCCCGTTTATGCCGGATTCACCCCCGCGGAAACCAGGGCGGCCTTGAAACGCAAGGAGACCCCCAGCTATCAGGGCACCTTTACGGGTGTGCGCAAATATGTGCTGCAGACCTTTGCCACGACAGAAAGCGCGTCGATGAAAAAGCGGGTGGCGCGCTACATGGTCAGCACCGAGTGCCCTGTCTGCGAAGGCAAGCGCCTGCAGCGCGCTTCGCTGTCGGTGACGTTTGCCGGCCTCGACATTGCCGACATGTCGCGCCTGCCGCTGGCGCGCCTGGCCGAGTTGCTGCGTCCCCATGCCGATCCTGCCAGCGTCACCCCCGCCAGGGGCAAAAACGATCATCCGGAAAAGCGCATCGTCACCCAGCGCATTGCGGCCGACCTGGCCGCGCGCATCGACGTGTTGCTGGCGCTGGGGCTGGGTTACCTGTCGCTCGAACGCAGTACGCCGACCCTGTCGCCGGGAGAGTTGCAGCGGCTGCGCCTGGCCACCCAGGTGCGCTCGAACCTGTTTGGGGTCGTCTACGTGCTCGATGAACCCTCGGCCGGCCTGCACCCGGCCGACACGGAAGCGCTGCTGCAGGCGCTGGCGCAACTCAAGTCGGCTGGCAACTCCCTGTTCGTGGTGGAGCACGCTCTCGATGTGATCCGTCACGCCGACTGGATCGTCGACGTGGGGCCGGCCGCGGGCGAGCAGGGCGGCCATATCCTGTACAGCGGGCCGCCCGAGGGCTTGAATGGCGTGGCCGAATCGCAGACGCGACGCTTTCTGTTCGATAAAGCCGCGCCGCCAGTACGCACGCCCCGTACGGCCGCCGGCTGGTTGCAACTGGAAGGGGTGACGCGCAATAATCTGGATGGCCTTTCGGTGGCGTTTCCGCTCGGTGCGATGACGGCGGTGACGGGCGTGTCGGGTTCCGGCAAATCGACCCTGGTCAGCCAGGTGCTGGTCGAACTCGTCACGGCGGCACTGGGCCATCCGCTTGAAGGTGAAACCGAAACGGTTGAGGGCGACGCACTGGAAGCGGCCGCGCCGGCCCCCGTCGAAGGGACCATCGTGGCCGGCCTGGAGCGCGTCAAGCGCCTGATCCGGGTGGACCAGAAACCGATCGGGCGCACGCCCCGCTCGAACCTGGCCACGTACACGGGGCTGTTCGATCACGTGCGCAAGCTCTTCGCGGCCACGCCGATGGCGAAAAAGCGCAAGTATGATGCGGGACGCTTTTCCTTCAACGTCGCCAAGGGTCGCTGCGCCCATTGCGATGGCGAAGGCTTCGTCATGGTCGAACTGCTGTTTTTGCCCAGCGTGTACGCCCCATGCCCTACCTGCGGCGGCGCCCGCTACAACGATGCGACCCTGGAGGTGCGCTACCAGGACAAGAATATCGCCGAGGTGCTGGGCCTGACGGTGGATGCGGCGGCCGATTTTTTTGCCGCGGAGCCCAGCGTGGCGCGCTCGCTGGAGGTGCTGCGCGAGGTCGGACTGGGTTATCTGCGCCTGGGCCAACCGGCCACCGAGTTGTCCGGCGGCGAAGCGCAAAGGATCAAGCTGGCAACCGAATTGCAGCGAGCCGCCCGCGGCGACATGCTGTATGTGCTCGATGAGCCCACCACGGGCCTGCATCCGGCCGACGTCGAGCGCCTGATCGTGCAGCTCGACCGGCTGGTGGAGGCGGGCAATACGGTCGTGCTGGTGGAACACACCATGGCCGTCGTTGCGGCTTGCGACTGGGTGATCGACATCGGCCCGGGTGCGGGTGACGAGGGCGGACAGGTGGTTGCCGCCGCGCCGCCGCGCGAAGTGGCGAAGGTGAAAGCAAGCCGCACCGCTCCATATTTGAACCGCTATTTTGCCCCGGAGAAGCAGCCGCGTGTGCGCGTACATGGCAGCAATGTGCGCTAAACTAGGGATATTTTGCCAACACTTCCGGTAGCCAGTCTCATGATCGATAACAATCAGTTCCGCCGCATTTTGGCGCGCAATGTCGCCGTGCCGCTTGGCGTGGGCGTGCTCAGTTCGCTGGTGTTTGTGGCGATGATTGTGTATCTGGTCAATGTATTGACATGGGTGGAGCATTCGGAGCGGGTGATCGGCGACGCCAATGAAGTAAGCAAGATGTCGGCCGAGATGGAAACCGGCATGCGCGGTTACATCATCACCAAGGACGACGCTTTCCTTGCGCCCTACAAGGCGGCGGCGCCACGGATCGAGGCCGAACTGGACAGCTTGCTGGAAGAAGTGAGCGACAACCCGCAGCAGGTGACGCGCCTGCGCAAGGTGCAGGCCGCGCAAAAGCTGTGGCAGCAGTTTGCCAGCGAGATCATCGAAACGCGGCGGCAGGATGGCGATTACGTCGGCCTGATTAAAAGTGGCCGCGGCCGGGCGCTGACCGACGAGGTGCGGCGCCAGTTTGCCACCTTCCTGGAGATTGAAGAAAAGCTGCTGGTCGAACGCAATATGGCGGCACGCGCCACCACCCGCTGGTCGGTCGGCCTGTTCCTGATTTTCAGCCTGACGGTGGCGGGCCTGCTGGCCTACTTTGGCCGGCGCGAACTGGTGTCCCTGTCGAACTCCTACACGACGGCGATGGATCAGCAGTCCGCTCACACGGCCTTGCTGGAAAATCAGGCATGGCTGCGCGACGGCCAGAATGCACTGGGCCAAGCCATGGCCGGGCACCTGTCGATGCAGCCGATGGCGCAGGCCACGCTCGACCAGGTGACCCGCCAGCTGGGCGGCCTGGTGGCGGCCCTGTATGTGCGCGAAGACGGCGGCCATATGCGGCGCGTGGCGACTTATGGCTTTGCCGAAGCCTGGGAAGGGCAGAGCCAGGTATTCAAGCCGGGCGAATCGCTGGTCGGCCAGGCCGTGCACGAAGAGCGCATGCTGGCGCTGGACGAGCTGCCGCCCGATTACATCAAGGTCAGCTCGGGCCTGGGCCGCGCGGCGCCGAAGCAGCTGTTGATTGCGCCGTTCCGCAACGAAGGGGAGATCGTGGGCGTGATTGAAATTGGTTTTCTGCAGCCGACTTCCGCGCGCGACCTGGCCTACCTGGACAATGTGGGCGAGGCGATCGGCGCGGCCGTGGTGGCGGCGCGCTACCGTCAGCGCCTGCAGGAGTCGCTGGCGGAGACCCAGCAGCTCAATGAAGAGCTGCAGGTGCAGCAGGAAGAATTGCGCACGGCCAACGAGGAACTGGAAGAACAGTCGCGCGTGCTGGAAGAGTCGCAGACCAATCTGGAAAACCAGCAGGCCGAACTGGAGCAGACCAATGACCAGCTGGCTGAACAGGCAGTGCACCTCGATGCGAGAAATGTCGCGCTCAACGAGGCGCAGGTGCAGTTGCGGCAGCGCGCTTCCGAGCTGGAGCGGGCGAGCCGCTACAAATCCGAGTTCCTGGCGAATATGTCGCACGAGTTGCGTACCCCGCTGAACAGTTCGCTCATCCTGGCCAAGCTGCTCTCGGACAACGCCAAGGGCAATCTGTCGGAAGAGCAGGTGAAATTTGCGCAGACGATTTATTCGGCCGGCAACGACTTGCTGCACCTGATCAACGACATCCTGGATATCTCGAAAGTGGAGGCGGGCAAGCTCGAGCTGGTGCTGGAGTCGTTGCCGCTGCGCCGCATGGTGGAAGGCCTGGCCATGACTTTTGAACCGCTGGCCATGCAAAAGCAACTGCGCTTCCAGGTGCAGGTGGAACCGTCGGTGCCTGCCACCGTCTGGAGCGACCGCCAGCGGCTGGAACAGGTGCTGAAAAACCTCCTGTCGAACGCCGTCAAATTTACCGAAGCTGGCGCCGTGACCCTGAACGTGAGCAGCACGCCGGGCGGCCCGGTGCGGTTTGCCGTGGAAGACACCGGCATCGGCATTGCGCCTGAGCAGCAGAACAAGATTTTCGACGCCTTCCACCAGGCCGACGGCACCACCAGCCGGCGTTTTGGCGGCACTGGCCTGGGCCTGTCCATTTCGCGCGACCTGGCGAGCCTGCTCGGCGGGGAAATCAACGTGACTAGTTCGCCGGGCAAAGGTAGTGTATTTACACTGATGCTGCCGCGTACCTGTCCGGCGCAGGGCAAGGGCGAAGGCGAAGGCGAAGGCGAGGGCAATAAGGGCCGCGACGACGCCGTGGCCAGCAGGGCTGGCGAGCCCGCGCCCCGTGCGCCGGCCCTCGCCAGCCCGGTCCACCAGGGCGCCAACCATGCGAGCGCGATGTCGCCGCCAATGGCGCCGTCTGCTGCCGACAGCACCAGCGCCGCGCCGGCGCCTGAATCGGCCAGCTTCCCCGACGACCGCCACCGTCCCGCAAGCGAACACGAACGTTCCGTGCTGGTGATCGAGGACGATCCCGCTTTTGCCGACATCCTGTACAAACTGGCCCGCGAGATGCGCTACCGCTGCCTGGTGGGCCTGACGGGCACCGAAGGCTTGCAACTGGCGCGGGAATTCCTGCCCGATGCCGTCCTGCTCGACATGCGCCTGCCTGACCGCTCCGGCCTGTCGGTGCTGCAGTTGTTGAAGGACAATCCCGCGACCCGGCATATTCCCGTCCATGTAGTTTCCAGCAACGACAACGGCGGCGAAGCGCTGACCCTGGGCGCCATCGGCTACGCCCTCAAGCCCACCACCCGCGAAGAACTCGAGCAGGTCTTCAAGCGGCTCGAGGAAAAATTTACCCAAAAAATCAAACGCATCCTGCTGGTGGAAGACGATGAGCGCCAGCGCGAAAGCGTGGTGGCGCTGATCGGCGACAGCGACGTGGAAATCGCCGCCGTCGGTTCCGGCGAAGAAGCCCTGGCCCTGTTGCGCACGGAAGTATTCGACTGCATGATCATCGACCTCAAGCTGCCCGATATGCAGGGCAACGAACTGCTGGAAAAAATGTCCGGCGAAGAACTGTGTTCCTTCCCGCCCGTCATCGTCTACACGGGCCGCAACCTGACGCGGGCGGAAGAAGCCGAGCTGCTCAAGTACTCCCGTTCCATCATCATCAAGGGCGCGCGTTCTCCCGAGCGCCTGCTCGATGAAGTGACCCTGTTCCTGCACAAGGTCGAGGCCAAGCTCTCGTCCGAGCGCCAGAGCATGCTGCAAACCGTACGCGGCCGTGACCGCGTGTTCGAAGGCCGCACCATTCTGCTGGTCGACGACGACATGCGTAATCTGTTCGCTCTCACGGCGGCGCTCGAACAACGGGGCGCCAAGGTGGAAATTGGCCGCAACGGTTTTGAGGCCATTGCCAAGCTCGACGAGCTTGCCAATGTCGACGTCGTGCTCATGGACATCATGATGCCGGGCATGGACGGCCTGGAAGCGATGCGCCGCATCCGTGCCGACGGCCGCTTCGACCGCCTGCCCATGATCGCCATCACGGCCAAGGCCATGAAGGACGACCAGGAACAATGCCTTGCCGCGGGCGCCAATGATTACCTGGCCAAACCGATCGATCTGAACCGCCTGTATTCCCTCCTGCGCGTGTGGATGCCCAACCTGGAACGGATTTGAAACCCTTATTGCAAGCGACTGATATTGAGTTGCGGATGTTGATCGAAGCGGTCTACCTCCGTTATAACTACGATTTTCGGGATTACACGGGCGCCTCCCAGAAGCGCCGGGTGCTGCATGCGATGAAGGAAATGCATTGCACGACCATTTCGGCCTTGCAGGACAAGGTACTGCATGACCCAGCGGCGTTTTCTCAGCTGCTGCAGTATCTGACCATCCCGGTCACCGAGATGTTCCGTGATCCCAGCTTTTATTTGAGCCTGCGCGAACAGGTCATTCCCTTCCTGAAAACCTATCCCTCCCTCAAGGTCTGGGTGGCCGGCTGCAGCACGGGGCAGGAGGTGTATTCGATGGCGATCATGTTGCGCGAAGAGGGCCTGCTAGAGCGCGCTATCCTGTACGCAACCGACATCAATCCGCAGTCGCTGGAGACGGCCAAGCGGGGCGTGTTTCCGCTCGACCAGATGCAGCTCTACACAGAAAATTACCAGGCAGCCGGTGGCAAGACGGCCTTCTCCGACTACTACACGGCAGCGTACGGCGGCGCCCGCTTCGACCAGAGTTTGGTGGAAAACGTCACCTTCGCCGACCACAGCCTGGCCACCGACAGCGTGTTTTCGGAAACCCATCTGATCAGCTGCCGCAACGTCATGATCTATTTCAACCGGCGCCTGCAGAACCGGGTGTTCGGCCTGTTCCACGAGTCGCTGTGCCACCGGGGCTTTCTCGCCCTCGGCAGCAAGGAAAGCATCGACTTTTCGGAATACGGCAACCGCTTCGAGCCGATCGCCAAGCGCGAGCGTATTTACCGGAAGCTGCCGGAATGAATGCCGCGACCTTGCACGGCGCCAGGTTGCCGCAGGATGTCGCCGCCGTCATCATCGGCGCGTCGGCGGGCGGGGTGGAGGCCTTGATGGGCTTGCTGGGCGCCTTGCCGGGAAACATGCAGGTGCCCGTGATCTGCATGTTGCACATGCCGGCCAACCGCGACAGCCGCCTGGCCGAAGTGTTCGCCGGACGCTTGTCGGTGCCGGTGCTGGAGGCGGCCGACAAGCAAGCCGTCGCCGACGCAACGGTGTATTTTGCGGGATCGGGTTACCATTTGTCGCTTGAACGGGATCGCAGTTTCTCCCTCAGTTGCGAACCACCCGTGCATTTTGCCCGGCCTGCCATTGATGTGTTGATGAGTTCTGCTGCAGACGTGTATGGTGATCAATTGGTCGGCGTCTTGCTCACTGGCGCCAACGCGGACGGGGCGGCGGGCATGGCGGACATCCATGCCCGGGGCGGTTTTACCGTGGTGCAGGATCCGGAAGAGGCGCAGGTGGCGACCATGCCGCGTGCTGCCATCGAGGCCTGCGCGCCGGACCTGATTCTCAATCTGGCGGGGATCGGCGAGTTGCTCGGTGGCATTGTGGCGCGTGCCGGGCCTTTTCCGCCGTCCGGACAGCAACATCACGACAATATCAGGGACGAAAGTTCAGCAGGGCAGGACGACAAGGTGGAGAGACCATGAAGGCGGAAGTATTCAGTAAAGTGTTGATCGTCGATGATCTGGCCGATAACCTGCAGGCGCTCGATGCCTTGATTCGCGACGAGCAGCGCATCATTTTCCACGCTTCGTCAGGCGAGCAAGCCTTGCAGCTGCTGCTCGAGCATGAATTTGCCCTGGCGATCCTGGATGTGCAAATGCCTGGCATGGATGGCTTTGAACTGGCCGAGTTGATGCGGGGCACCGAGCGCACCCGCCACATTCCCATCGTATTTACCAGCGCCGCCGGCCGCGAACTGAACTACGCCTTCAAGGGCTACGAGTCGGGTGCGGTCGATTTCCTGTACAAGCCGCTCGACAGCGATGCCGTACGCAGCAAGGTCAATGTGTTTGTTGCGCTCGACCAGCAACGGCACGAGCGGCTGCGCCAGATTGCCGCCATCGAGCAGAGCCGCCTCGAGCAGCAGGCCCTGCTGGAGCAACTGAGCGCCACCCAGGCCGAATTGCAACGCTCGCTTCGGATGCGCGACGATTTCATGTCGCTGGTGGCCCACGAATTGCGTACGCCTCTGAATACCCTGTTCCTGGAAAGCCAGATGCGCATGCTGCAGCTTCAGCGCGGCAACGTCGAGGCGCTGGGACCGGAGCGCCTGCCGGCCATGATCGCGCGTGACCAGCGCCAGATCCAGTCGATGATCCGCCTGATCGACGACATGCTCGACGTCTCGCGCATCCGTAGCGGCCGCCTGTCGATCCGGCCCACCCGTTTCGAACTGATGGATTTGCTCAAGCGCGTTGTCAGCGACCTGTCCCTGCAGGCGGCGGGTTACGGCACCACCATCAAGCTGCATCCGCATGAGCCGGTAGAAGGGCAGTGGGACGAGTTTCGCATCGAGCAGGTGGTGATCAATCTGCTGACCAACGCTTTGCGTTACGG
>JBJMVV010000113.1:0-35227 GCA_045810505.1 Massilia sp. | reverse complement strand
GATTGCCGCCATGGCCGCCCCGCTCAAGACCGATCCCGCCAAGAGCAGCGTGTCGGCAACTTTTAAACAGCTCAACGTGCCCGTCGAAGCAAAGTTCAAGAAGTTCAGCGCTGCCATTGATTACGACGCCGCCAAGCCGGACGCAGCCAAGGCCACGGTCGATATCGAAACGGCCAGCATGGACTTGGGCGACCCGGAGTACAACAAGGAAGTGGCGAACAAAGAGTGGTTCAACGCCGCCCAGTTCCCCAAGGCCACGTTCGTGTCGTCCTCGATCAAGCCAGCCGGCGCCGGTAAATTCAATGTCGCAGGCAAACTGACCATCAAGGGCAAGACCGGCGATGTCGCCTTCCCGATGACGGTCAAAACCGAGGCTGGCAAACAAGTGTTCGAAGGCACGCTTCCGATCAAGCGCCTGGCCTACAACATCGGCGAAGGCGAATGGAAAGACACCAGTACTGTCGCCGACGAGGTTCTCATCAAATTCCGCGTCACCGCGGCGCAGTAAGCTTCACCCTTCACTCTATCAAAGGATCATTGCATGAAACTCAAGCACTTCATCGCCGCCCTGCTGGCCGTCAGCGCCGTCGGCACCGCCTTCGCCGCCGATACCTACGCGATCGACCCAAGCCACACCTACCCAAGCTTCGAAGCGGACCACTTCGGCGGCCTGTCGACCTGGCGCGGCAAGTTCGACAAGACCAGCGGCAACATTGTGCTCGACCGCGCTGCCAAGTCCGGCTCGCTCGACATCACCATCGACGCCACCTCGCTCGACTTCGGCAATGAAAAACTGAACACCCACGCCAAGAGTGGTGACATGTTTGACGTCGCCAAGTTCCCGACCGCGACCTACAAATCGAATTCGATCACGTTTAAAGGCGACATGCCTGCCACCGTCAATGGCGAACTGACCCTGCACGGCGTGACCAAGCCAGTCGTGCTGACGATTAACAAGTTCAAGTGCATTCAGCACCCGATGCTCAAGCGTGAAGTGTGCGGCGCCGATGCGTCGGCCACCTTCAGCCGCGCCGACTTCGGCATCGACTACCTTGTCAAGATGGGTTTTGCGCCGGACGTCAAGCTGGCGATCCAGGTCGAAGCCATCAAGCAGTAATTCCCTGCTGGCATAAAAAAAGCCCCGCGGCCTTTCGGTCGCGGGGCTTTTTTCTTACCGGTCGCTACTGATTAACGGCCAAGGGTGGTGCTGTTGCCAACGGCTGCGCGGTCAACCTTGTCCCAGGCGGCGCGGGCGGCCGAACGGGCGTCGTTCCATGCCAGGCGCGAATTGCCCTTGGTGCGGTTCCAGTCGTCAGCCAGGTCGTTTTCCACGCTGTCGAACGATTGGCCGATGTAGCGGCCGCGGTTGTTGTAGCCCAGCGAGTAGGCCGGCGCGTAGTCGTCGTAGCTGTACTGCGACGAATAGTACGGTGCGCTGGTGTAGGACTCGCGCCAGTAAGCGTCTTCCGCCTGTGGGTTCACTGCTGCGCCTGCCACGTGGCCGGCAGCGCCGCCTGCCATCGCGCCAATTGCAGCGCCAGCAGCCATGCCGATCGGGCCGCCGACGGCGCCAACTGCTGCGCCGGTTGCTGCGCCAGCGCCTGCGCCGACACCTTTGGCCAGGTTATGGTTGCCCAGGTCGTCGCCAGGTTTTGGATTGGCCACTTCGCCGGCGCCGTGACCGGCCAGGCCGCCCGCGATACCGCCGATGGCTGCACCGGCTGCCATGCCGACCGGGCCGCCGACGGCGCCGATGGCTGCACCAGTTGCTGCACCGGCGCCAGCGCCGACACCTTGCGACAGGTTATGTTCCTGCAAGCGATCTTCCGAGTGCGGGTTGGCCACTTCGCCAGCGCCGCGGCCGGCAATGCCGCCAGCGATGCCGCCGATGGCAGCGCCTGCCGCCATGCCGATCGGGCCGCCCACGGCGCCCATCGCGGCGCCCGTTGCAGCACCGGCGCCAGCGCCGACGCCCTTGGCCATATAGTGCTCGCCCAGGTCGTCACCAGCTTTTGGATTGACCACTTCGGCAGCGCCCTTGCCGGCCATGCCGCCAGCGATGCCGCCGATAGCTGCGCCTGCCAGCGTGCCGATTGGACCGGCAACCGAACCGATCGCTGCGCCAGTCGCAGCGCCGCCAGCAGCGCCGACGCCGGTGCCGATGATGTGCTCGCCGCCGGTGTCGGTCCAGCTCTTCTCGACGTAGCTGGCGTCATCGTCCGAACGTGGGGTCACGCCCATCAGGATGCCGCCATTCTTGATGCCTTCTTCATAGTGCACCACGCGTTCTTCGGGGATGCCGGCGCCGATCAGAGCGCCGACCAGGCCGCCTGCCACACCGCCAGCGCCAGCGCCAGCCAGTGCTGCGGCGATCGGGCCTGCCACGACCAGGCCGATGCCTGGCAGCACCAGGGTGGTGCCCACCGCTGCGATACCGGCCAGCACAGCGCCGATGGTGCCGCCGATGCCGGCGCCGATGCCGGCGCCTTCAGCGGCCTTGCTGCCCAGTTCAGTGTCGGTGTCCGCAAAGTGGGTCTTGCGGGTGTCGTCCGACATCATCAGGGTGACGTCGTCCTTGCTGTAGCCGCGGTCGGCCAGCGAGTTGTAGGCGCGCTCGGCGCTGTCGCGGTCACGGAACAGGCCGGTAACCATGCGGGGATTATTGCTGGAGGTCTCGTAGTTGCTCATTTTATGTTTTCCTTCAGGTAAATAAGTATGTGGGGTCCCGCTAAAACAAACTGGGAATCAGTTGCCAGTTCTTCAACGTTAATGCCTGAGTGTGTTTTGCTCTGTTAGTTCACGCACCCTGATTCATACATTCCTGACGGCACTTCAATACCGGGAAACCAGCGCCTAAAATAAGGATTGAACCGATCCCGAACGGCCCGGTCAAAAAGGGTGACGAACGTTCGTTGCCGCACCGACCGAGGGTGTCGACCTGACTAGACTTTTTCACAAGGCCAGCACTTGTGGTCTCGGGCTAATTTCAACTTAAGGAGAAACACCATGTTATTCATCATCTGGATCGTCGTAGGCGGTATCTTGGGTTGGCTGGCAAGTCTGGTCATGAAAACGGACGCTGAGCAAGGCATGATCCTCAATGTCGTCGTCGGTATCATCGGCGCCTTCCTGGGCGGCTGGCTGCTCTCGCCATTGTTTGGCACCGGCACCATCAACTCAAACGACTTCAGCGTTACCTCGCTGCTGGTGTCTTTCCTGGGCGCAGTTATCCTGCTGGCCATCGTGAATCTGTTCCGTCGCGGCCGTACCCGGTAAGCTCCCCTGCTCCACCAAACCAACGCTGCGGCGTTGGTTTTTTTTCACCTTGAGAATTGCCATGAGAACCAAGCCTGTGGTCACTGTTTTATGCACATGTCTCGCGACCCTGCTCGCAGGATTTTTGTTTCTCAATTTCGCGCCCGGCGAGAAAAAAATCGAGCAAAAGCTCGAGCGGAAATACGATATCGCCGATCCCCAATTTCGCCGTTCGATGGACGTCCTGCTGGGGCCGCCTATCCTGGAAGGCAACAAGGTCGAGGTCTTGCTCAATGGGGACCAGATTTTTCAATCGATGCTTGAGGCGATTCGCGGCGCAAAAAAAACCATCACCTTTGAAACCTATATCTACTGGTCGGAAACCATCGGCAAAGAGTTTTCCGACGCCCTGATCGAGCGCGCCAAGGCCGGCGTGAAGGTCCACGTCATGCTCGACTTTATCGGCTCGATCAAGATGGGCGAGGACCAGATCAATGCCATGAAAGCGGCCGGCGTCCAGTTGCAGCGTTATCACAAGCCGGTCTGGTGGAAACTGACGCGATTGAACAACCGCACCCACCGCAAGCTGCTGGTGGTCGATGGCGCCACCGGCTTCACGGGCGGCGTCGGCATCGCCGATAAATGGCGCGGCCAGGCCCAGGATGAAGACCATTGGCGCGACACCCATTTCAAGGTGACCGGGCCCGTGGTGGCGCAAATCCAGGCCGTGTTCTGCGATAACTGGCTCAAGGCAACAGGCGTCGTGCTCGACGGCGTGAATTATTTCCCGCCCCTGCAGCCGACCGGCAATCAACCGGCGCAAATGTTTTCCAGCTCGCCCACGGGGGGCAGCGAATCGATGCACCTGATGTACCTGATGGCGATCACGGCCGCGCAGAAAAACATCCGCCTGTCGAACGCGTATTTCGTGCCCGATGAATTGACCATCAATGCCCTGATCGCGGCAAAGAAACGGGGCGTGTCCGTACAGATCATCACCCCCGGCAAGATTATCGATTCCGGCGTGGTGCGGGCGGCCTCGCGCGAGCAATGGGGCCCCCTGCTGGCCGCCGGCATCCAGATGGCGGAATTCCAGCCGACCATGTTTCACGTTAAATCGCTGGTGGTCGACGATTTATTGGTATCGGTCGGCTCGACCAATTTCGATAACCGCTCGTTCAGCCTGAACGATGAAGCCAACCTCAACGTGCTCGACCCGGTATTTGCCAAAGAACAGGTGAAAATTTTCAATGACGACTGGGCTCACGCCAAGGTTGTCACCTATGCAGCCTGGGACGATCGCCCAATGACGGCCAAGATCATGGGCAAGCTGGCCAGCGTGGTGGGCTCGCAGCTGTAGGCGTTCGCGTAAGCTTGCCGCCAGTTCACCATCTGCCGGGTCGGCGACACAATTTATGTTGACTTCAAACGATGGTCTACGGATACTCTTGGGTGCTCTATCCGAGCATCCTCGCCCGGCCTGCCGGCCAGCGGACCTTACAATATCTGAGACCATCGCGAATGAAAAAGACCCTCCTGACGCTCGCCATCCTGAGCACCGCATCGGCGGCGTACGCCGACGAAGGCATGTGGATGCCGCAACAGCTGCCACAAGTAGCCAAGCAATTGAAGGCCGCCGGCCTCAAGCTCGATCCCGCCACCCTCACCAAGCTGACCGAATTCCCCATGGGCGCCATCGTCAGCCTGGGCGGCTGCTCGGCTTCGTTCGTCTCGCCCGAGGGTCTGGTCGTCACCAACCACCACTGCGTCTACAACAGTGTGGCCGTCAATTCGACGCCCCAGAAAGACCTGCTGGCCAACGGTTTTGTGGCCAAGACTTTCGCCGACGAATTGCCGGCCGCTCCAGGCAGCCGCATCTTCGTGACCAAGGACGTCAGCAACGTCAGCAACAAGATCATCAGCGCCGATGTCGCCAAGCTCGCTGGCAAAGCCCGTATCGATGCGATGGAAAAAAATGAGAAAAGCATCGTTGCCGAGTGCGAGAAGGACCCAGGACACCGCTGCACCGTGGCCAGCTACTATGGCGGCCTCGAGTTTTACCTGATCAAGCAACTGGAAATCCGCGACGTGCGCCTGGTGCACGCGCCACCGGCCGGTGTCGGCAAATTCGGCGGCGACACCGACAACTGGATGTGGCCGCGCCACACGGGCGACTACGGTTTTTACCGCGCCTATGTCAGCAAGGACGGCAAGGCTGCCGACTATTCCAAGGACAATGTTCCTTACGTGCCCAAGCACTACCTGAAGATCGCCAAGGAAGGCGTCAAGGAAGGCGACTTCATCATGGTGGCCGGCTACCCGGGCCGCACCAACCGTCACCGCCTGCCTTCGGAAGTGGCGTACACCTTCGACCAGAACTACCCGGCCTTCATCAAGACCTCGGGCGAAACCCTGGCCATCATCGATCGCGAAACCAAGAACGATCCGGACGCCAAGCTGAAATACGCCGGCCAGGTCGCCGGCGTGAACAATTACTACAAGAACCGCAAGGGCATGCTGACCAGCTACGAAGGCAGCGATTTCCTGGCGCGCAAGACGAAAGAACATGCTGACCTGAAAGCCTGGGTCAACGCCAACCCGGCGCGCCAGAAGGAATACGCGGCCGACATCGACGCCGTGGAAAAGCTGATCGCCGAGCGCGACGCCCAGACCATGCGCGACTGGTACCTGATGTCGTCCTCGCCCCGCCTGCTGGGCCAGGCCCGTTCGCTGTATCGCCTGTCCAATGAAATGACCAAGGACAATGCGGAGCGCCGCGCCGGCTTCCAGGAACGCGACCTGCCCCGCTTCAAGTCCAGCGTTGCGTCGCTCGACCGCACCTACGATCCCAAGGTCGACAAGGCGCTGGTCATGAACAGCCTGGTCAAGTACGCCGCCCAGCCCGCCGCCAATCGCAGCGCCAATTTTGACGCCGCCATGGGCATCAAGGACGGCATGAGCGAAGCGCAACTGTCCAGCCTGCTGGATGCGATGTACAGCAAGACCACCCTGAACGACGCCAAGGTGCGGGCCGAGTGGCTGAGCAAGAAGCCGGCCGATTTCAAGGCCAGCAACGATCCTTTCATCAAGGCCGCAGTGGCCATGTATGACGGCAGCCTGAAGAAGGAAGCGGAAGACGAAGAACTGGCCGGCAAGATCCAGCAATCCTACGCCAACTACATGAAGGCGAAAATTGCCTACATGAATAGCAAAGGCCAGGCCGTCTACCCTGACGCCAACAGCACCCTGCGCGTGACCTTCGGCAAGATCGCCGGCCGCGACCACGGCGCCGACGGCACCGGTTCCTGGACCGCATTTACCACCGTCAAGGGCGTGCAGGCCAAGGCCACCGGCGAAGGCGAGTTCAATGCCCCAGTCGCCCAGCTGACCGCGATCAAGAACAAGGACTTCGGCAAGTTTGTTGATCCGAAACTCAAGACCGTGCCCGTCAACTACCTGGCCACCCTGGACATCACCGGCGGCAACTCCGGTTCGGCTGCCCTGAACGCCAAGGGCGAACTGATCGGCCTGGCTTTCGACGGTACGCTCGACTCCATCATTTCCGACTGGGATTTCAACAAGGCCAACACCCGCGACATCCAGGTGGACGTGCGTTACATCCTGTGGAACATGAAGCATGTCGACCACGCCGACAATCTGCTGAAAGAAATGGGCGCCGAGTAATTTCGGAACGCTTCACAAAAAACCGCGCCCCGTGCGCGGTTTTTTATAGTTTGACGAGCCGGCCTCCATCGACCAGCACCGCCGCTCCGGTCATGAAGCGCGCGCCCGCACTGGCCAGGAAGGCAATCACTTCGGCCACGTCATCCGGCTTGCCCACATCCTGCGGATCGATCTTCTCGACGCCGGCGCGCACGTTCGGGTTGTCCCACAACATCGGGGTGTCGATCGCGCCCGGCAGCACGGCGTTGACGCGGATGCGCTTCGGCTTTCCCTCGAGCGACGCTGAGCGGGTCAGCGACAGCAGGGCCGCCTTGGCCGCGGCATACGGCGCCACCATCGGCTCGGTCTGCACGGCGTGGACGCTGGCGACGTTGACGATGGCGCCGCCCCGGCGCATCCGGGTGAACGCCTGCCGGGTGAAATAAAACGCGCCCAGCAGGTCCACTTCGAGGATATGCAGCCAGTCCTGGCGGGTCTGGTTTTCAATTGCCTTGAACACCATCAGGCCAGCATTGTTGACAACGATATCGAGCGCGCCGAAATGTTGCAGGACACCGTCGACGGCAGCCTCGACGGCGGCCACGTCGGCGACGTCGCACAGCGCCGTGGCCACGCGCGCCGCACCGAATTCGGCTTTCAGCTTGTCGCCGGAAGCCTCCAGGGTTTCGCCGTTGAGGTCGGCCAACAGCACGCTGGCGCCCTCGCCTAGCAGGCGCCGGGCGGCGGCCAGGCCGATGCCGGCGGCGGCTCCGGTGACGATGGCGGCGCGGTCCGCTGAGGGCATGATGTCACTCCGTATTTTTTGGCGCGGCGGTGGCGGCGTCGCTGGTTTCGTTGGCGGGATTGCCGGCCAGGATGCTGGCGCTGTCCATCGGCGTGCAGGTGTCCTGCGGCAGGGCCACCGGCACCTGCAGGCACACGCTCTGGGTCGGCAGCACATTGCTCCAGTCGCGGATCAGCTCGCGGTAGGCCTCGCCGACAGGACGGATCTTGCGCTCCAGGTCGAACAGGCCAAGGGGATTGACGCAGCCATTGTCTTCGCGCAGGGCGCAGTCCCAGTCGACCTGGTCGGTCAGCGAATACCAGGTGAAGCCGACGATGGGCACGCCATCGTTGCGCACCCGCAGCACATTGGCCCATTCCTTCTTCAGCCAGCGCACCGCTTCGTCGCCATTCGGCCCCTGGTTCAAATTGGTTTCCGTGTGCATCACGGGCAGGCGGTAGCGCTCGTGATATTGGCGGGTGATGACGGCGTAGCCGAAGATTTCACCGGAAGCCCGCGTGCCGCCCCTGGCGTCGACATGGTGCTCATTGGTCTGGTAATAATCGTTGCCCATCACGCAGTGATGTTTGAAATTATTGTGCAGAAAAAAGTGGTACTCCTCGCGCGCCATGCCGTTGTCCATCAGGTATTCATACATGGTGGAATCGACGCGGCGCCCGTAATTGAGGTCGAGCGAGAGAAAGCGCGCCGCGTTCCTGGATTCCGCGCAGCCGATCGCGGCCGGGCTTTCAGCGTGGTAGTACTCGCTCGACTCGCTCTGCACGAACAGGGCGTCGGGACGCACCTGCAGGATCTCGCGCATGGCGAGCAGGTTGCCCTTGACGATGTGTTTCAAGGCATTGACGAAGCAGCGGTCACTGGTGGTCTGCTCGTTCCACCAGCCATACAGCGCCGAAAACTGGGCGCAGATCGACATCTCGTTGATCGGCGTGTAGAGCTGGATCCAGGGATAGCGGGCGGCAAAGGCGCGCGCGTAACGGGCGAACTGGGGCGCGAAATCGGGATTCTGGAAATTGCCCAGCCAGTCAGGCAGGCCGAAATGGCAGAGGTCGACAATGGCGACTACATTGCGCCGGCGCAGATCGGTAAACGTGTCGTCGGCGAAGGACCAGTCGTAGCGATCCGGCCCCAGCCAGGTGTGGTGGATGGGCGGGCCGTAGCGCAACACGCGAATGCCCAGTTGCTGCACCAGGTCGAAATCGAGACGCCAGTGACGGTAGTGGCCGCACTTTTCCAGCTCATCGACACGGGTCTTGCCGTGATTGATGGTGGGATTGCTCCCTTCAATGCCGGTGGCAAACATGAAGCCGGTGAACAAGTGGGTCTCCGGTGTTCCTCGCTCTCCTGTTTAGCCTAGCACTTCAATGCAGCCGGCGGCGCGCCCTTAGCGCCGCAATTGCTGGTCGGGCAAGGCGAGCACCCGGCGCGACAAGTCCGCCGGCACCCGCTTGGCGATGAGAAATGTGTGGGCGGCGGAGCGGCCAAAAGCGCGCCGCAATGCCTGGGCCTGGTAGATCACCTTGGCGGTGCGCTTGTCGGTGCGGCCAGCCTGGCTGGCGTGCATGCCGCGCACCGCATCGGCCAGGCGCTGCGAAGTCTGTGCGGTTCCGTCTGGCATATCAATAAACCTGCCGACGTTGCTGGGATTGCCGCACGATGGGCTTTTCTTCCCGTTGTTTGACCAGGTTCGGAAACAGGATCAGGGATCGCTCGCCACAGTGACTGCACAGGATATGTTGGCCGATGGAGAGCAAACGCATCAGGGGTGTGCGGGCAATCCGACGGGTGAAAGTCGAGCCGCAATCGGGGCAAGTGTGCATGGCGATGGTCCGGAAAGAGAAGTAAATTACGCTTTCCAAATCGTAGGCGCAGACGCCGTGCGGCTCTGTGCGTTCGCCCACTTACCCGATTACAGTTTAGTAATGTTCAATGGTTATAGCTGGGTGGAAAATGCCATGCGGCATCTCACAGGGCCGCGGGCCGTGTGTTCAGCTTGGAATTGTGGATCCCGTAGCCCAGGTAAGTGAGCACCGCCACGCTCATCCATATCGCAAAAGTGACGTAGGTGATGGTCGACAGGCCCCACACCAGGTACAGGCAGGCGGCAATGCTGAGCGCGGGCACCAGGTAGGGCCCGAACGGCACCCGGAAACCCTTGGTGGCGCTGGCGCCTTCCTTGGCGCGCAGCACGGGCACGGCAATCGAGACGACGATGAAGGCGGTCAGGGTGCCGATGCTGACCATGTCCCACAGATAGGTCGAATCGACCACGCCGGCGACGATGCCCACGATCAGGCACACGATGATGGTATTGCTGACCGGCGCCAGGGTGCGCGGATTGACCTTCTGAAACGCCTTGGGGATCAAGCCATCGCGGCTGATGGCGTACAGGATGCGGGTCTGGCCGTAGATGGTCACCAGGGTCACGCTGAACACGGAAATGACGGCGCCGGCCGAGAGCACCATGGCCGGCCAGGCTTTGCCGGTGACGTTTTGCAAAATCACGGCCAGGCCCGCTTCCTGGCCTTCAAACATTTTCGCGGGTTGGGCGCCCATGGCGGCCACTGCCACCAGCATGTAGAACAGGGTGACGATGCCCAGCGCGGCCAGGATCGCCACCGGCACGTTGCGGGTGGGATCGCGCACCTCTTCGCCGGCGGTGGCGACCGTGTCGAGGCCGATGAAGGAGAAGAACACGGTCGCGGCCGCGGCCGTCACTCCCGCCATGCCGCCCGGCGTCTTGGCCGAGGCTTCGAAAAAGAAGGGGTGGAAATTGTTCATGTCAAAGCCGCTGAAGGCGATCACGACAAAGAACACCAGGATCGCCAGTTTGATCAGCACCATCACCGCATTGGCCGTGGCCGATTCGCGCGTGCCCCGCACCAGCAGGAAGCCGCACAGGATCACCAGGAGGATGGGCGGCAGGTTGATGTGGTTGGCGTGCACTTCGAGCCCGTTGGCGCCGGACACGAACATGGGCGAGCGCAGCGCTTCGGGAATCTGCCAGCCGATCGCGTTGCTCAGGAAATTGTTCAGGTAGCCGGACCAGCCGATGGCGGTGGCGCTGGCCGCCAGCCCGTATTCGAGCAGCAGGCAGAAGGCCATGATGAAGGCGGCAAATTCGCCCACGGTAGCGTACGCGAAGGAATAGGACGAGCCGGCGGCCGGAATCCGGAACGACAGTTCGGCGTAGCACAGCGCTGTCAGGCCCGCCGTGATGGCGGCCAGCAGGAAGGACAGCACCACGGAAGGGCCGGCCTTGGGCACGGCTTCCACCATGGTAAAGAAAATGCCTGTGCCGATGGTGGCGCCCACCCCGATCATCGTCAGCGGAAACAGGCCGATGCTGCGTGCCAGGCGATTGTGGCCGCCGGCGCTGTCCGGGTGGCTTGCGCTCGCGGCAGGGGCGGTCGGTTTGGTGCGGATCAGTTTCTGGCCCAGGCTCAGCTTCACGGAATGTCCTTATTCGCTAATCGATCAGCGCCGGCAAAGGCCTGCGCCAAAAAACCTAGCGATTATAGGGCCATATGGTTTAGCCGCAGCATCTTTTGCTTTCCGTGCAACAGGCTTCACGCGTGGCGGGGCAACGACAAGCGCGCCAGCTCAGCTCATCAGTTGAGCTCAGTTAAGCACGGTGACGTTGCGCCCCGTCAGCTGGCGCTGCACCGGATTGCCGTACACCGTGATGTGGCCGGAGCCGTTGGTCTGGGCCAGCACGCTGCGCTTGACGGTGGCGCTGATGCCGCCGGAGCCGCTGGTGGTCAGATCGGCCTGCTCGCTGACCACGCCGGCGATGTCGATCTGGCCGGAGCCACTGGTGCGGGCGCTGACGGTGGCGACGGCGCCGCTGGCCTCGATCATGCCCGAGCCGCTGGCGCGCAGGGCCAGGTTGGCGCCCTGCACGGGGCCGAGGCCGGTGCGCCCGGAACCGGACTGCTCGACGCGGGCCGTGCCCATGGACAGGCCGCGGGCGTTGATCTCGCCCGAGCCACTGTGGTGCAAGTCAAGTTCCGCTACCCGCCCGGTCAGGGTGGCGGTACCGGAGCCGCTCTTGGAAAAGTCCAGCGGCGCTCCGTTCAGGTCGTTCACCGTCAGGCGGCCCGAACCGCTGCTGCGCAACAGCAGCAGGGAGGGCGTCGTGTAGGTCACGCGCATGCTGTTGTTCGAGCGTACCGAACCCTCCACCCACACGTGCAGGCTGCCGCCGGACACTTCGCTGCGGATCATTGGCAGCAGGTTGCTGTCGGCATCGACCGAGAGGCTGGTGGCGGAGCCGACCCGCACGTTCACTTCCAGCGGGCCGCTCACTTCCAGGCCGCTGACGGCGCCCACCTGGCGCACATCGTGGGCCAGGATGCCATTGCCGGCAACGGCATTGCTGCTGAAGACGGAACGCATCTGGACATCGTCATTGGCAACGACGATGGCGCAGCCGGACAGGGCTGCGATGCAGGCAAAGGTGAGCAGTGAGCGCATGGGGTTCCTTGTAGGGTCAGGGCGCCGCGGCGCCAATGATTACACCTTAACAAGTTCACCCGCGCCCATCACCTGCGCTGCGACAGACTGCAGAAATCGGGGGACAAACTGCTCAGCGCTGTCCCAGCCGGGTTTCGCCAAACAGGTCCTTGTACTGGCGCGGCTGCGAACGCCAGTACTGGGGCGGCGCCGTCACGTGCGCGCCCAGTTCGGCGGCTGCGTGCCACGGCCAGCGGGGATCGAACAGCATGGCGCGCGCCAGCGCCACCATGTCGGCCTGGCCGGAGGCGATGATCTGCTCGGCCTGGGCCGCTTCCGTGATCATGCCCACGCCAATCACCGGCATGGCCGTCTCGCGCTTGATGCAGGCGGCAAAACCGATCTGGTAGCCGGGACCGACGGGGATTTTCTGGTGCGGCGAGACGCCGCCGCTGGAAACGTGAATAAAATGGCAGCCGGCCGCTTCCAGCGCCTGGGCAAACGCCACGCTCTGCTCCACGTCCCAGCCGTTGTCGACCCAGTCGTGGGCCGAAATGCGCACGCCCACCACCATCGATGCCGGCACCGCGGCCCGCACGGCCTTGAACACCTCGAGGGGAAAGCGCATGCGATTGGCGAGCGAGCCGCCGTAGTCGTCGTCGCGCTTGTTGGCAATCGGCGAGAGGAACTGGTGCAGCAGGTAACCGTGGGCGGCGTGCAGTTCGATGGCGTCAAAGCCGAGCGCGTGGCTGCGCACGGCGGCGCTGACAAAACCGTCGATGACGCGGCGCATGCCCGCTTCATCGAGCGCGGTGGGGACGGTTTCGCCGGCGGCGTGGGGCACGGCGGACGGCGCCACCGTCTGCCAGCCGCCCTCGCCCGGCGCGATATTGGCGCCGCCCTCCCAGGGCACGGCGCTGGAGGCCTTGCGCCCAGCGTGCCCCAGCTGGATGGCCAGCTTGATGGGCGCGTACTTGCGGATGCTGTGCACCACCGGCGCCAGCGCGGCGGCGTGCGCGTCCGACCACAGCCCCAGGTCGTTCGGCGAAATGCGCCCTTCCGGCACCACCGCGGTCGCTTCGAGCATCAACATGCCGGCGCCGGACAGGGCCAGGTGGCCCAGGTGGATCATGTGCCAGTCCGTGACCAGGCCTTCGTCGGCCGAGTATTGGCACATGGGCGCGATGGCGATGCGGTTGTCGAGCTGCAGGGGACCGAGGGAAATCGGAGAGAACAGCTTGCTCATGGAAGCTCCGGCGTTGACCAAAAGACCAGTTTAACAAAGAGGACGGCGCCGCGCTTGACGTCCCATGAAACCTCGCGTCGCCGCAGGTTTGGCACGCGCGGCATTTGTGACTTTTCCGCAACCTTTCCAAACAATATATTTTTCTTAGTTGCTCAATAGATATAATTGCCGCTCAAAAAAACTATAGGGAATCACCTGATGAAACAATTTATTCTGGCAACTGCGCTGGCCGTCGCCTGCGCCTGCGCCACCGCCGCAGCGCCGGTCAGCAAGGACCTCTACGTCGGTTTTGGCGTCGGCCCGTCGCAACAGGACATTTCGATCAATGGCTACAGCGACAGCAACCAGCTGACCGCTTACAACTTCAATGGCGGCTACAAGTTCAACCCGAACTTCGCGCTGGAAATCGGCTACGCGGGTTTCAGCAAGAACAGCGGCGGCGACGCCAATATCAGCGCCAGCATCGAGCCAAATTCTTATTATGCTGCGGCGGTGGGGATCTATCCCGTGAGCCAGGCCTTTTCCATCTACGGCAAGCTCGGCGTCGCCCGCAGCCGCACCAAGATCTCGGCACGCCTGTTCAATCAAACTTTCGCCACCACCCAGTCCGAGACCACCCTGGCTGCCGGCTTTGGCGTCTCCTACGCGGTCGCGCCGACTATCGATCTCTCGCTGGAATACCTGAACCTGGGCAAAGTCGTCAAAGAGGACGGCTTCGATGTGAAGGCCGCCCAGCTCACCGTCGGGGCGCGTTTCAGCTTCTAAAGCTTGGCACTCCAGGTCATCGGCTGCAACGGGCCAGCTGATCGCCGGGCCTTATTAAAAAATAAGTTATGTATGCGTACGGCAACATATGTGGGCAATAAACTTCGCTTAATGTTGTCGTGCGGATATAATTTGGCCTCCAAAAAACAATAGGAATTTCCTGATGAAACAATTTATCCTGGCCGCGGCCATTACCCTCGTGTGCGGCGCTGCCGCTGCCGCTCCTGCTGCTCCTGCAAGCAATTTCTACGTCGGCGCAGGCGTTGGCCAGTCCGAGCAAAAGTACAGCATCGAAGGCATGAACGCCAAGGACAACGAGACCGCGTTCCTGATCAACGGCGGCTACAAGTTCAACCAGAACGTCGCGCTGGAAATCGGCTACACCAGCTTCGGCAAACTGGAAGAAAGCGTTCCTAACGCCAGCCTGAGCATCGAGCCAAAATCGTTCTACGCCGCCGTCGTCGGCACCTACCCGATCAATGAGCAGTTCGCCGTCTTCGGCAAGCTCGGCGCGGCCCGTACCCGCACCACGCTTTCCGTAAGCCTGAACGGCGTTTCGGACTCGGTCAAGAACAACGACAACAGCGTTCTCGTCGGTATCGGCGCTTCGTACGCCGTCACCTCGAACGTGGACATCACCCTGGAATACCTGAACTTCGGCAAAGTCGCCAAAGCGGACGGCGACAGCATCAAGGCCAGCCAGATCACCCTGGGCGCACGCTTCAGCTTCTAAGCGATACGTGTAACGTAAAAAAGCCGGCTCGCGCCGGCTTTTTTTTTGCTGTCGCCTCAGGCGATCCGCACCACCATCAAGCCAGCCCGCAGGCCCACCCGCACATCCGGGTTCGGAAACACCACGCGCTCCGGTTGCTCGCCCACCGTCCACACCATCTCGCCATCGGAAGCAATCACAGCGCCCGCATCGAGCGCCGTAAAGTTTTGCGTGTCGCGCCCGAACGCCATCGTGAACGCATCGCTGCGCTTGATTATCTCCTGCGCCACCTTGAAGACGTGAGGCGTGACAGCGGCCGCTGGCGGCAGGCCGCGCAGCAAACCATCGAGCGCCGCATCGACGTCGGCAAACAGTGATAAGTCGTTTTCGCCGAGGGCGCCTACTCTCCCCAGTTCGACCGTGCTGGCGGCGGCGCCGTGGTGCTCCGCCGTGTAATAACTGTAGGTGCCGGCCGATTGCGGGTTCATGATGATGGCGCCGATGCCCGCCTGCCCCAGCCAGTGCACCAGTTGCGCCTTGGGCTGCTCGGCGATCAGCTCGGGCACGACGGCAAAGGTGGGATAGACCGAGGGGCGGATTGCCGTGTGCAGGTCCAGGTGCCAGCGCTGGGGGCCGGCGTTACTGAAAAAGGCACGGGTGGCGGCAATCATCGTATCGGCGCGCGCTGCTTCCGCCGCCTGCGCGAGGGCGCCCCGCTCGGCACGGAACATGCGATTGAGGTCGGCGTCGATAAAACGCTGGCCTGCCGCGATGGCGTCGATATTGCCGACGCAGACCATCAGATTGACGGCCAGGCTCGATGGCGCCAGGCGGTCGAGCACCTGGGCCAGCACTTCAATCGGGCCCGTCTCGTCGCCATGCACGCCGACCGACACCAGCACGGCCGGCCGCGCCGCCAGATCGGGCGAAGCGAGCGTGATGATGCCGTGGGCCGGCTGGCTGACCGCGAAGCCAGCCTCCGTGAAGCGCGCCGCCAGCGCGCTGAAGTCCGCCGACGCCAGCTGGCGTACGGCGGCGGACAGCGTCGCTGCCGCCGCTGCCATCATGCCTGCGCGGCGTTGGCCGCTTCCGACAGGGCCCACACGTCCAGCATGGCCTGCTCGAGGTCAGCCGGCGCCGGGAAGCCCGACAGGCCCATGGTGCCGGTGACCGTGCCGACCGCGTCAAGCGCCTGCGCGCCGCCGTTCGACTTGGCCAGCACCTGCATCAACAGGCGTTGCTGGGTGCGGCGCAGTGCCTGCATGGCATAGTTGCGCAGCTGTTCCTGCGATTTGCTGGTCGGTGTAAGTTTCAAACCACGTTCGAGCGTATCGATGCCGGCCTTGCCGCGCAGCGCCATCCCGACCTGCAGGAACTGGGCCAGGCTCATGCCGGCCGGACGCTGCACTGAAACGGCCGCGAACAGGAAGGTGGCGACTGCTTCGATGGCTTCAACCGCCTTCCACGCTTTCACGAAGGCCACCGGCAGGTTGGCCACAGCATCCGCATCGGCGCTGGCGCTGGTGGGGCTCAACTGGCTCACCATGCTGCCGTCGGCGAACAGGCGGGTCAGCTCTTCCATGCCGCCGCCCTGCTGGCTGCTGGCGACTGACAAGGCGCCTTCCAGCACGGACTTGAACAGCACGCGGGTGCGGGCGTCGATCTGGATCGACACTTCGCGCGGCACATTCAAGGCGTCGGCATCGAGCGCGTCGAATACCGGCGCCAGGTTCAATGCCGCCCATGCCTGGCCCCAGGCGGTGACGACGGCCGTGTCTTCAATGCCGTGTTCCAGCGCCAGTTCGCGGATCATCAAAGGACCGCAGCGGTTGACGGCTTCGTTGGCCAGTACGGTGGCGAGGATGGCATTGGCCAGCGGGTGATCCAGCGGCTTGCGGGTGGCAACCAGCTGGGCCGGGAAGTAAGGACGCAGCACGCTTTCCGCCCATGGCATGTCGGTCAGCGGCAGCAGCGCCAGCAGGCGCTTGAAGCGGTTCTTCGCGTTGGCGATGACGACGGCCAGTTCGGGCGCGGTCAAGCCCAGACCTGCGGCCTTGCGGCGCGCCAGTTCGGCGTCCAGCGGCAGCTGTTCCAGTTCGCGCGACAGGGCGCCCTCCGCTTCCAGGCTGGTGATCAGCGCGGCGTAGCCGTCGACCATCGCCGGATCGAGTTGCGCCTGCACTTCGCGCACCAGCAGGTGGGTTTGCAGCTCATTGTCGCGCAGGACCAGGCGCTCGATCTCGTCGGTCATTTCAGTGAGGACGCGATTGCGGTCCGCTTCGGGCAGTTCACCAGCATTGACTTCCGTGTCCAGCCAGATCTTGACGTTCACTTCATGGTCGGAGCAATCCACGCCAGCCGAGTTGTCGATTGCATCGGTGAAGATGCGGCCACCGGCCAGGGCAAATTCGATACGGCCGTTTTGCGTGGCGCCCAGGTTGCCGCCTTCAGCGACGACCTTGCAGCGCAGCGCATTGCCGTCGACGCGGATATTGTCGTTGGCGCGGTCTTTCACTTGCGCGTGGGTTTCGGTGGAGGCCTTGATGTAGGTGCCGATGCCGCCGTTATAAAACAGGTCGACGGGAGCGAGCACGATGCGATGCATCAGTTCTTCCGGCGCCAGTGAGGTTTCAGCGATGTCGAGCGCGGCGCGGATCTGCGGCGACAACTCGATGTGGCGCGCGTTGCGCGGATAGACGCCGCCGCCGGCCGAGATCAGCGACTTGTCATAGTCTTCCCACGAAGAGCGCGGCAGCGCGAACATGCGGGCGCGCTCGGCGAACGACGCAGCGACATCCGGGGTCGGGTCGAGGAAGATATGGCGGTGGTCGAACGCCGCCAGCACTTTCAGTTGACGCGACAGCAGCACGCCGTTGCCGAACACGTCGCCGGACATGTCGCCCACGCCGACCATGGTGATCGGGGTGGTGCTCATGTCGTGGCCCATCTCGTAGAAGTGGCGCTTGACCGCTTCAAAGGCGCCCTTGGCGGTGATGCCCATTTTCTTGTGGTCGTAACCGTTCGAGCCGCCCGAGGCAAAGGCGTCGCCCAGCCAGAAACCGCGCTGCACGGCGATGCTGTTGGCGATGTCCGAGAACGTTGCGGTGCCCTTGTCGGCGGCGACCACGAGATATGGATCGTCCTGGTCGAAGCGCACCGTGTCCTGCGGCGGCACGATGGCGCCGCGCACGCGATTATCCGTCAGTTCCAGCAGCGAGGCGATGAAAAGGCGGTAGACGGCTTCGCCTTCCGCGGCCACCACTTCACGCGGGGCGTCCTTCGGCATCTGCTTGCAGACAAAGCCGCCCTTGGAGCCGGCCGGAACGATGACGGCGTTCTTCACCATCTGCGCCTTTACGAGACCCAGCACTTCGGTGCGGTAGTCTTCCATCCGGTCCGACCAGCGCAGGCCGCCGCGGGCGACCGGGCCGCCGCGCAGGTGCACGCCTTCGAAGCGGCGCGAGAACACATAGATTTCGCGGAACGGACGCGGTTCCGGCACCAGGGCCAGATGGCTGGTGTCGAATTTGAAGATGATCTTCTCGCCCTGGCTGCCATTCTGGAAGTAGTTGGTGCGCACGGTGGCCAGCACCAGGTCGATCAGGGCCGCGAGGATTTCTTCGGTGTCGGCGTGGTTGACGGCGGCCAGGCGCGTTTTCATCGCGGCCAGCGCTTCACCGGTGGCGCTGCGCTCGGCCTCAACGCGGGCAGGATTGAAGCGGACCATGAACAGGTCAACCAGCTCTTTGACCAGGGCCGGCTGCGAGCGCAGGGTCTCGGCCATGTAGCGGGTGGTGAACTTGCTGCCGGTCTGGCGCCAGTAGCTGATGTAGGCGCGCACCAGCTGCACTTCGCGCATCGACAGGCCGCCTTCGACGGTCAGGCCGTTCAGGCGGCCGTCTTCGGCGTTGTCGTTGAACAGGGCTGCGAACAGTTCTTCCGCCACCGCCACGATGCCGGGCTTGGCCAGCTTGGCCGCGCTGTCGGCATCGACCACGAGGCTACTGACAAAATGACGCGAGCCGTCGGCCATGTTGATGCCGAAGGTCTGCTCGCGGTCAATCGCCACACCAGCGTTTTGCAAGGCGGGCAGGATGCGCGAGAGCGAAGGCACAGAGCCGGTCGAGTACAGGCGCACCGAAGCGCCATCGAGGCTGTCGGCTTCCACCCGCACCGAGATGTGGCCAGGTTTGCCATTGCGCAGCAGCGCGCCCAGATCGCGGAAAGCGACTGCGGGCGCGGTATTGGCGACGTAGTTCACGGGCAGCGTGGCGCACAGTTTGCGCAGGTTGCTGCGGAAAGGGACGTCGTCCAGATTGTCCGTCAGCGCCTGGAAGGTATCGTGCCAGCCATCGAGCACCGACAGCAGGGGGCGCTGGATATCCATCTCCAGGTCGAGCGGATTGCGGGCCGCTTCGGCGATCAGGTAGACGCGCGCCAGCGGGCCATCGGCCACCAGGGTCTGCGAGCGCACTTCGCGCGCGCCCGAGCTGTCTTTGAGGGCGTTGGCCAGAGCGTGGGCAACCGCGGCGCTGTAACGCTCGCGCGGCAGATACACCAGCACATTGAGGTGACGCGCATAGACGTCCCGACGGGCAAACACGCGGGCGCGCGGCTGCTTGTAGAGCGAGACCACCGAGCTGCAGACCTGCGCCAGCCATTCAGGATCGGCTTCGAGTGCTTCGGTACGGGGCAGCGACTCGAGAATTTCGAGGAATTTTTCAGCTCTAAACCCTTCCTGGCGCACGCCGGCCAGGCTCAGGACCTTGGCGACGCGGCCGCGCGCATACGGCTGGCGCGACAGGGGGGTGGCGGTGGCGGCGCGGGTGAACAGGCCCACGAAGCAGTGTTCGCCGAGGATGTTGCCTTGTGCGTCGGTGTCGCGCACGCCGATAAAATCGAGCGGCTGGTCGCGGTGCAGGGTGCCTTCGACGTCGGCCTTGACGATGGAGAGGGTGTCGGCGCGGCCGGACAGGGTCACCAGGTCGCCGGGGATATTGGCCAGGCAGGTGCCGTAGACAGGGTGCCTGGTATCCTGCAGCACGCCGATGCGGCTTGGGATATCGCGTTCGAGTTCGCGCACACCGGGCTTGACGACATAGTATGCGTAGCCGAACGGCTCATAGCCTTCGTTCTTGGCCCACTCCAGAAAAGCGGCGACTTCCTGGCCGTCCGGGCCGTGCTTGGCTGCCTGGGCGGCGACGGCGGTGAGGCGGTCGCCCATCGCGACGGCGTCGCGGCGCACGACGGCGGCGTCACGTGCCACCATCTCGATGCGCGCCACCAGTGCGGCCAGGTCGGCGCTGGAGAGTTCTTCCGACAACAGGCACAGGACATACGATTCCAGCGGCGCGCCCGCGCCGCCCACTTCCACCACTACGCCCTGTGCATCGCGGCGCACCGGCAGCACGGCGTTCATCACGCCGGCGACGGCGGCCTTCTGGCGGCGCAGCGCCATGACGATCGAGTCGACCAGGTAAGGCATGTCGTCATTGAGCACCAGCAGGGCCGTGGCCATGCCGCCGCGGCCATCGGCGTAGCGCAGTTGCTCGACTTCGCAGCCGGGCGCTTCGCGCTTGGCGGCCTGCGTGAAGCCGTCCCACAAGACCGGCGCCAGGCTCGCTGGCGCGGTGCCCATCAGGTCTTCCTCATCGAGCGATTTGATCCAGGCGCTGATCAGGGCGGCCACCTGGCCGCCGGCGGCAGGCTGGTTGGCGGTGACCGCGGCGAGTGTCTGCGAGCGCAGGTCTTGTGGCGTTTGTGTCATGTTGCATCTCCAATACGTGGGTCTTTGCACCGCCGTCGCCAAGGCTTATGGCCTGGCGGTGGCGGTTCTTTGGTGACCGGGGTGGCCGGTCAAATCCGGTACAGCTGTTTCAAGTGCCGCCATTAGACCAGCTAACGGCGGGTCCATCAATCGAGATCGTACAGCCCTGGCAAGCCAAGGATGCGGGCCAGGTCTTCCAGCGCGGCGGCGCATTCACGCGCCAGCAGCGGGTCGGCCAGGTCGGCCGGCTCGAGCCGGTCGCGGTAATGGGTTTCAACCCAGCGCACCAGGCGCAGATACAGGTTTTCCGTCATGACGACGCCCTGGTGCATGGCCAGCGCTTCGGCTTCCGTCAAGGCCACGCGCAGGCGCAGGCAGGCCGGCCCGCCGCCGTTGCGCATCGACTGGCGCAAATCGAAGTCGATCAATTCATCGATCGGCCCACCGCTGGCAATGAGGCCATCGAGGTAGCGCGACACTGCCGCGTTTTCGCGGCACTCCTGCGGCACCACCAGCGCCATCCTGCCATCGGCTTTGCTCAATAGCTGGCTGTTGAACAGGTAGCTGGTGACCGCGTCGGCCACCGGTACCTCGCCGGTCGCCACGCGCACCGGCTGCAGGTGCGCGCCGACGCCGTCCATGGCCGCGCGCAGTTGCTGCATCAGGCCTGCTTCATCGGCAAACGCCTGCTCGTGATAAAACAGCACATTGCCATTGCCGACCGCGATGACGTCGTTATGAAACACGCCCTGGTCGATCACGTCCGGATTTTGCGAGGCGAAGATGGTGCGTTTGGCTTCCAGGCCGTGCAGGCGCGCCACCGCCTGCGACGCTTCCAGGGTCTGGCGCGCCGGATAGCGTTTTGGGGCCGGCGCGGACGGATCGAATTCGACCCGGCCGTAGACGAACAGTTCGATGCCCTGGTCGCCATGGCTGGCGGCGAGACGGGTGTGATTGGCGGCGCCTTCATCGCCAAACGCCGGCGTCGAGGGCAGCGCCTCGTGCACGGCAAAGTGGCGCGCATCGCCAAACAGGGCGCGCAGGCTGCGGGCCGACTGGCGGTGCTCGTGGGCGCGGTGCAGCTTGTTGTTCAGGTTCGCCGGCGTGAAGTGCACCCGGCCGTCCGCGGTGTCCGCCGAAGGACTGACGGTGGCGGCGTTGGCGGTCCACATGGGAGAGGCGGAATAGGCGCTGGCGAGCAGCACGGGCGCATCGCGCCAGGCGCGCGCCAGCACGTCGGCGTCGCTGCCGCCGAAGCCGATCGCGCGCAGCATGCGAAAGTCGGGACGCAGTTGCGGCGGCAGCAGGGCCTGGGCAAAGCCGCGCTGGGCCAGCGCGTGCATCTTGGCCAGGCCCTGCAAGGCGGCCTGCTTTGGGTTCGAGGCGCTCTTGACGTTGCTGAACGAGGCCACGTTGCCGTAGGAGAGGCCGGCATAATTGTGCGATGGTCCGACCAGGCCATCGAAGTTGAATTCGCGTGCGGTCGTAGTCATGGCAGAGATAGTCATGGCGTCGCTTTACAGGTGCAGGCCGGGCGAGAGCTTGGCCGGCAGTTCGAGTTCGCTCGTCTCGATCGAGGCGACCGGATAGGCGCAGTAGTCGGCAGCGTAGTAGGCGCTGGGGCGGTGATTGCCCGACTTGCCCACGCCGCCAAACGGCGCCGAACTGGCGGCACCGGTGGTGGGTCGGTTCCAGTTGACGATGCCGGCGCGGGCCTGCACGGCGAAGCGTTCCCACAAGGTTTTATCGTTCGACAGCAGGGCCGCGGCGAGACCAAACTCGGTGGCGTTGGCCACCTTCACGGCGGTGGCGAAATCGGCCACGCGGATCACCTGCAGCAGGGGGCCGAACCATTCTTCATCGGGAATGCCGACCGCGTTGCTGACATCGACGATGCCGGCCGTGACAAAACCGGCGTTGGGGTCGAGCTGGCGCATCTGCAGCAGCACCTTGCCACCCTTGGCGACCATGTCGGCCTGGGCCTGCAACAGCATGGCGGCGACGCGGCTTGATACCACGGGTCCCATGAAGGGCTGCGGTTCGGCGTTGGAAGCGCCCACCGTCAGCTTCGACGCCACTTCGACCAGGCGGGCCACAAAGGCGTCGCCGGCCGGGCTGTCTTCAACGATCAGGCGGCGCGCGCAGGTGCAGCGCTGGCCGGCCGAAATAAACGCCGACATGACGGCGTGGTGTACGGCGGCGTCAATGTCTGCGCTTTTGTCACCGATGTCCCACACCACCAGCGGATTGTTGCCGCCCATTTCAAGCGCCAGCATCTTGCCTGGCTGGCCCCCGAACTGTTTATGCAGCGCGACCCCGGTCTGGCAGCTGCCCGTGAACAGCACGCCATCGAGGCCGGCCTGCTGGCCCAGCGCCACGCCCGTATCGCGCGCGCCGTTGACCAGGTTGATGACACCGGTCGGCACGCCGGCCTGCTGCCACAGCTGCACGGTTTTCATCGCCGTGCGGGGCGCGTATTCGGACGGCTTGAACACCACCGTGTTGCCGGCAATGAGGGCGGGGACGATATGACCGTTAGGCAGGTGACCAGGAAAATTGTAGGGCCCGAACACGCCGAACACGCCGTGCGGACGATGGCGCAGCATGGCGGTGCCGTCGGCGACCTTGTTGGCCACCGCCCCCGTGCGGGCGCCATACGCCTGGATCGAGATGTCGACCTTGGCGGCCATGGTCGCCACTTCCGTGCGCGCTTCCCACAGGGGTTTGCCCACTTCCTCGGCGATGGTCACGGCCAGGTCTTCCGCGTTTTCTTTCAGCAGATCGCGAAAGCGCACGCAGATGGCGATGCGGTCATCGAGCGAACTCAATGCCCACGGCTCGAAGGCGCCGCGCGCCGCTTCCACCGCACGGGCGACATCATCGGCATTCGAAGCCTGGCTGCTCCAGCTTTGCTTGCCCGTCGAGGGATCGATGGTGACGAGCACTTCTCCGCTGCCGGCCTGCCACTGTCCGCCGATGTAATTGCTGGCTACGGCGCTGTCAGTCATGGCGGTCTTCGCTTCTGCGGGCTGGGACATGTTGGTTCTTCCTTCCGTTCAGGGGCAGGGTGCGCAGCGGATCGCCCGCCTTGGCACCGAGCAGATTGAGTTCTTCGGCCGAGAGGGCAATCGCGCCCCCTTCCGGCGCACCGGCGGCGACGATCATGCGAAAGCGCCGCATGTCCGTGTTGGAGACCAGGGTCATTTCTTCGCTGCTGGTATTACGGGATGGCGCAAGCGCGGCGGCCACCACTTCGCTCTGGCGCACGGCGCGAAGTTCCGACACGCGTCCCTGCAGCACGGGACCGGCGTCGAAAATATCGACGTAGCCCTCGAAGTGCATGCCTTCCTGTTCCAGCATCTTGCGGGCCGGCTGGGTATTGCGGTGCACCTTGCCGATCACTTCGCGCGCGCTCTCGGGCAGGTAGTCCACGTACAGGGGCTGACGCGGCATCAGTTCGGCGATGAAGGATTTTTTGCCCAGCGCCGTCAGTTCGTCGACGTGGTCGAAATCCATCTTGAAGAAGTGCCGGCCCAGGCCCTCATAAAAGGGCGAGCTGCCGTCGTCGGCCTGGTAGCCGCGCATCTCGGCAATCAGCTTTTCGGTGAACACCTGGGGGAACTGGGCGATGAACAGGAAGCGGCTTTTCGAGAGCCACTTGCCGTTGTGGCCAAAGCGGTAGTCGGGGTGCAGGAACAGGGAGCACAGTTCGGTTGATCCCGTCAGATCGTTCGACAGGTAGAGCGTGTCCATGCGCGTAAAAATATCGAGCTCGCGGCTCGAATGCACCAGAGTGCCGATGCGGTAGTTATAAAACGGCTCGTTCAGGCCCACCGCGCTCTTGATGGCGCAGATGCCGGCCATCTTGCCGGTGGCCGTGTCTTCCATGACGAACATGTAATCGCGCTTTTCGGGCGCGATGGTCTCGGCGAACGAGGCGACGGCCACATCGACCCGGTCGCCCAGCATCTTGCGGTCCGGCTTCAGGGTGGTCATGCCGCTGCCAACCTGCGATGCCATGGCCAGCAGGGCATCGAGGTCGGTCGGTTCAATGGCGCGTACAACTAGCATGGAGTCCCTCTCAAAGACGTACGCAAATAACACTGTCGCCCGGTGCGACCAGCAGGGCTTCCTGGGCCGCAGGCGGCAGGCAGACGCTGTCGCCCGCCTCCACTGGCGCGCAGTGCACGGTGATGGCGCGGAAGTTCTGGTCACTGCGGGCGGCGACAGCGTAGGTCACCTTGGGCATGACCCCAAAGCCGCCCGGCGCATCGGCATCCTCGCTGGACGCCACGCGTCGCACCAGCGCACCGGCAAAGGTGCGCAGCGCATTCTTGTGAGCTTGCAGGATCGGACCGCCGTCAAAAATGTCGACGTAATCGTCGGCTTCAAAACCCTCTTCCGTCAGCAGATTGAAGGCCAGTTCACCGTCGGGATGAATCTGGCCCATCACCGCCTGCGCGTCGCCCGGCAGCAGCGGCACGTAGACGGGATAGTGGGGCATCAGTTCGACGATCAGGGTGCGGTTGCGCGCCCCGCCGATGATGCGTTCGGCATCGAGAAAATCCATCTTGAAAAATTTGCGGCCCAGCGCATCCCAGAACGGCGAATTGCCCGCTTCGTCCGTGAGTCCGGCCAGCGGGACGAAAAAGCGGTCGCCGAAACGCTGCGGCGCCAGTACGGCAAACAGCAGGCGGGCCCGTGACAGCAGCGCCGCCTCGATAGCTGCTCCCTGGCGCTCGCGCACATAAAAGCCGGACAATTGCGAGTAGCCGGTCAGCTCGGAACACAGCGTCAGGGCGTGCACGCTGTGGCAGATATTCAGGTCGCGCGAGACCTGCTGGATGACGTCGTTGCGGAAGGAAAAATAGGTGCCGTTCGATCCGGCCGAGGCGTGGATCGCGGCGGTGCCCACGATCTCGCCGCTGGCCTGGTTTTCCAGCACGAAGAGGTAGGATTCTTCGCTGGGCAGGTCGACCTGGGCGGCGAACGAGGCGAGCGAGCGCTCCACCGATTGCGCGATTTTCTCGCGGGTGCGGGGCAAGGTGTGCACCCCTGGCGTCGTCACCGCCGCCAGGGTTTCGAGGGCGGCGATGTCGGATAATTGCGCGGGACGGACGACGTGCATAAGCGCTCCTGTACCTGCGTGGACGTTCAGGCTGCGACCTTGGCGGCTTCCTGGGCCAGGATCGCGTCGGCAGCGGCGCGCATGATGCGATCGGCCTCGTCGATCTGCGCATCGGTGACGATCAGCGCGGGCGCCAGGCGTACCACGTCAGGGCCGGCGATCAGCAGCATCAGGCCCAAAGCCTCGCAGGCCTTGGTGAAGTCCTTCGAGCGGCCCTTGAAGCTTTCGGATACCGGCAGACCAATCAACAGGCCCATGCCGCGCACCTGGCCGAACAACTGCGGATAATCGGCAGCCAGTTTGCTCAGCTTGCCCATCAGGTAGCCCGAGGCTTCCTTGACGCGCGCCAGGAAGGCGGGGGTGTTGATCGTTTCAAGGACGTTCAGGGCGACGGTGGCCGCCAGCGGGTTGCCGCCGTAGGTGGTGCCGTGCGAACCGACGCCGAAGTGTTGGGCGATGTCGTGGGACGTGATCATGGCGCCGATCGGGTAGCCGTTGCCGAGCGCCTTGGCGGCGGTCAGGATGTCGGGGACGACGCCGAACTGCTCATAGGCGAACAGGGTGCCGGTGCGGCCCACGCCCGACTGCACTTCGTCGAACACCAGCAGCGCGCCGGTCTGGTCGCACAGTTCGCGCAGCGCTTGCAGGTAGGCGGCCTGGCCGGGAATGACGCCGCCCTCTCCCTGGATCGGCTCGACGATGACGGCGGCCACATCATCGGTGATGGCGGCGCGGGCGGCGGCGATGTCGTTGTAGGCGATGTGGTTGATTTCCTGCGGCAGTGGCTCAAAGCCTTCCGTGTACTTCGATTGTCCGCCGACGGAGACGGTGAACAGGGTGCGGCCATGGAAGGACGAGAAGCAGGAGACGATGCGCGATTTGTGCGCGCCGAACTTGGTGTGGGCGTATTTGCGCGCCAGTTTCAGGGCCGCCTCATTGGCTTCCGCGCCGGAATTGCAGAAGAAGGCGCGCTCGGCGAAGGTGCTTTCCGTCAGGGCCGTGGCCAGGCGCAGCACGGGCTCATTGGTGTAGCCGTTACCGAGGTGCCAGAGGGTGTTGATCTGCCTGGTGAGCGCATCGACCAGTTTTGGATGGGCGTGGCCCAGGCTCGTCACGGCGATGCCGGCCGTGAAGTCGAGGTAATGCTTGCCTGCTTGATCCCACAGGTCCAGGCCGGAAGCGCGCACGGGCACCATGGCGGCAGGGGCGTAGGTGGGCACCAGCACCTCGTCAAAGGTGGCCCGGGTCACTGGCCGCGTGGTGGCGTGCGAATCAAGCTTGGCATTCATGGCAATTCCTCTTCAGTTCTCAATGGGATGGTATCGGCGGCTACAGCGCCGGACGCTTGCACAATTATAAGAACAGAAGGCGAACGCTGCTTTTAAATAGGCGACAGCGATTTTCGTTTTTGGCTGTCGTGTTAGTTCGACAATTTTCGCTGGCGCTCCTCGCGCGGGGTGTTGCCAAACAGGGCACCAAAGGCCGTCGAGAAATGCGAGCCCGATGAAAACCCGCACATCAGGCCCACCTGGACGATCGAATAATTCGTATCGAGCAGCAACTGGCGGGCCCGTTGCAGGCGCATTTCCAGGTAGTAGCGCGAAGGCAGACTGCCCAGGTATTGTTTGAACAATCTTTCCAGTTGGCGGCGCGAGAGGCCGACCAGGTGGGCGACGTCATCAGTCGACAGGGGTTCCTCGATATTGGTTTCCATCAGGGTCACCGCTTCGCTCAGCTTCGGTTGCAGCACGCCGAAGCGCGCCTGCAGGGCCACCCGCTGGCGTTCCTGGCTGCCCCGCACCCGGTCGATGCACAGCACTTCCTTGATCTGCGCCTGCACGGCCGCGCCAAAAATGGCGTCGACCAGGGTCAAGGCAAAATCGATGCTGGCCGCGCCGCCGCAGCAGGTGAGGCGCTGGCCATCGACTTCATACAGGTGGGGCGTCAATACTGCCTGGTCGCCCGCATCGGCCACGCCCGCGTACAGCGACCAGGGCAGCGCGGCGCGCGCGCCGTTCAGCACCCCTGCTTCAGCCAGCCACAGCACGCCTGCCCCCACCCCGCCCCAGTACGGCGCGGCGCGCACCCGTTCGATCACGCGGCGGGCGTTGGCCGGCTTTCTGGCGACCTCGGTATCGTCCGCCACCAGCAGCACCACTTGCCAGTGCTGCAAGGCGCCGGCCAGGAACTTGTCGGGCGTGCGCACGTCCACGTGCAGACGCTCCGGTCCCAGCAGCTTGGCCGCCAGGCGCAGCGGCTGCATCAGGCCCGACCAGGTCAGCGAATCGGGCTCACCCGCGCCGAGCAGCAGGATGCGCAGCGGGGTTTCATGGGCCAGCTGGGCGAGCGGCGCCAGGTCGGCTTCGGCCATGGCGGTGGACTTACTCCGGGGCGAGCGCAGCCGCCGGGCGGGGCGCGGCGGCGTTCCACTGGCTGACGATCATGCCGGCGATCAGCATGGCGGCGCCCAGCCAGGCGCGCGGCGTCATCGTCTCGCCCAGCATGAAGAAGGCGAAAAAGGCCGCCGCGGCCGGTTCGAACGAGTAGATCACGGCCGCCTCGTTGGCGCTGGCGCGGGCCTGGCCCCAGCTTTGCAGGGAGATGATGGCTGCGGTGGCGACCACGCCCAGGTAGAGCAGATTGATGGCGTATTTGCCAAGACCCTGCTCGATGTATTCCCAGTAATTGGCAAAATCCTGGCCGGCGTCGATGGTGGTGCGCGGCACTTCGCGGGCCAGCAGCCAGATGGCGGCGCACAGGGCCACGGTGACGATCTGCGCTGCCGTCAGGGTCATCAGGCGCGAGGCGCGGCGGGTGCGGAAGGCCATCATCTTGATATACAGGGCAAAGGCGATGGCGCTGGCCAGGGCCAGGCTGTCGCCACGGCCCCAGGCGCCGCCATCCCAGCACAGCAGCGCCAGCCCCACCACGGCCAGCAGGCTGGCGAGCACGATGCGTTTTTCGGGCAGCTTGCCGGCGAGCAGATCGAGCAGGGGGACGAACAGCACGGACAGGCCGCAAATGAAGGCGTTGCGGTTCGAGCTGGTCAGGGCAAGACCCTCGACCTGGAACACGAAACAGAAAAACAGCAGCACGCCCAGCAGGCCGCCGGAGACCAAGTCGTCGCGGCTGGGTTTCCACAGGAAGGGAGAGAGCAGGATGCCGGCAATGGCGAAGCGGATAAAGATGATCCACTGGGCCGAGAAGTGGAGCGTCAGGGCTTTCATGGCGGGAAACGTGGTTCCCCAGACCAGGGTGACGAGCAGCAAGGCAAGAATGCCCCGTAGTGTGTGGGTCATGACAATCTCTCGGCGTCTGGTGAATGTGGCAATCCCCCTATGGTAACTGTCTCTGCTGCAAAATGCGAACCGGCATGGAAACGTCCCGGCGCGCCGCTGTGCCCCGGGACGTTATAATCCCGCCATGGGGGAACGATACTTAAGGAGTATCCGCTTGTTGGCGGAATGCATGCAGGGCTTCGAGCGCTTTTCGGGCGAGTCGGTGCGCCGCTGCGGGCTGACCCACGCCCAGTTCGACATTATCGCTACCCTGGGCAATACCGAGGGCATGAGTTACAAGGAACTGGGAGAACGCACCCTCATCACCAAGGGCACCATGACGGGCGTCATTGAACGGCTTGAACAAAAAGGCCTGGTGGCGCGCTGCCGCAGCGGCGAAGACAAGCGCTCATTCTATGTCAGCCTCACCGAGTCGGGCGTGGCCATGTTCGAACAGGTTTTCCCGCCCATGGTCAACGACGGCAGACGCCTGTTTTCCAGCTGGGGCGAGGCCGACTACGATGCGCTCGACGCCGCGCTCAGCAAGCTCAAGCAAGTCATCACGGCTGCTTCCCCCCCTGCCAATTCATCCACATCCACCGAGGAACACTCTTGAAAACCGCTTTGATTGACGGCGTCACGCCAGCGAAGATCGATAAACAAATCATGGGCAATCTCCTGCTCGACATTGCTTCCGCCGACGAAGTGCGCCAGGAAAAAATGCTGATCGGCGTACGCAATGAAGAAGGCGACATTTACCGCCTGATCGGCGCCGCCAAGGCCAACAGCTACACCAATGCGGTGGAAGAGCTGGAAGACTTGGGCATGATCGACGAACTCAAGGAAACCGACGGCACCCACGAAGGCTGCGACGCCATTTTCAGCGAAGGCTGATGTCGCTGCGCAGGCGGATTTCGCTGCCTGAGTGATGCCATCAAGAAATATATTGGTCCCGGCCAGTAGCACAGGGGTATAATTTTTTGATGGACAGACTCGACGCCTTCAAACAGATCGCCGCCCAGGCGCAAAGGGGCGAGCTCAGCTTCCCCACCAATGTGGACGCCACGCTCAAGCTGCAGCGCGCGCTTTCCGATCCGGACCTGCATGTGGACGTTGCTGCCCGCCTGGTCCAGTCGGAACCGCTGCTGGCGGCGCGCACGGTGGCGATTGCCAATTCGGTCACGTACAACCGCTCGGGCCAGCCCATCACCACGGTGCGTGCGGCCGTGCAGCGGGTGGGCTTTCGCGTGCTCAACGCCGTCGCGGCGGCCGTGATCGTCCGTCAACTCGACAGCAAGATCACCAATCCCGTGCTGCGCGACAAGGCAAACCGCCTGTGGAAGCACTCGGCCCACGTGGCGGCCCTGTCACAACTGATCGCCAAGCGCGTCAGCAAGGTCGACCCGGAAACGGCCATGTTTGCCGGCATCGTCCATGAAGTAGGCGGCTTTTATATGCTGTCGCGCGCGTCCGAGTTCCCGGGCCTGCTCGATGGCGATCCGGAAGAGTGGATCGAATACGGCGAACGCACCATCGGCCGCGGCGTGCTGGCCAAACTGGGCGTCCCGACCCCGGTCCTGCAAGCGATCGAAGCCATGTGGGAAGGCATGCGCGCCCTGCCCCCTGAAACCTTGGGCGACACCCTGATGCTCGCCAACGACCTCGCCCCCCACGACTCCCCCCTCCACGTCCAGGCCGGCGCCACCACCCGCCAATCCGCCGCGACCGTCGATTTCGTGGTCGGCGAAGGCACCCTCGCCACCATCCTCGAAGACGCCAAAGAAGAAGTCGACAGCCTCACCGCCGCCCTCGGATAGCCGCCAGCGCCGCCCCAGCGTGCCCTTCCCGTCAAAAAATCATCTGGCTCCGCCAGCGATTTTTTGCTGACTGGTTCTGTGTTCTAAGCCGGTTTTCCCAGGTCTTTTCACTTCAGTCCGCTCAAAAGTAGGTTTCCACTTTTGAGCGCCCCAAAAAAAAATCATCTGGCTCCGCCAGTGATTTTTTGCTGACTGGTTCTGTGTTCTAAGCCGGTTTTCCCAAGTTCCCTCACTTCAGTCCGCTCAACAGTAGATTTCCACTTTTGAGCGCCCAAAAAAAATGCCCGCTCTCGAAAGAGCGGGCCGAAGTCCAAAACTAGGGATGTCCTGAAAGAGACGGTTCCACTATACGATGCTCTGCGGACTCGTTCTGTGCGCCATCCAACATACGCAAAGTTAATTACCCAGCACCTTTCCGTGAATACGCCAAAAAAATGGCCCTTCGCGCGAGGGGCCATCGATCTGCACGAAACCGACGCCAGAGACGGGCGCCGGTGCACGGATTATTGCTTGCGGCGCTTTGACATCAGCAAGCCGGCCAGCGCCAGACCCAGCAGGGCCACTGGTGCAGGCTCAGGTACCGTGCCATTCGAACCAGCGCCGATCTGGTTGGTGTAGTCAAGCGTCAGGAACGAGGACAACATCGTCAGCGTGTTGTTGTTGCCGGTGCCCTGGTTGTAATGCAGGCTCAATTGCAGCGCCTTGCCCGACGTCCAGCCGGCGGTAAAGACGCCGTTGGGGATGGTCAGCGTCGTGGTGAAATCGCTATTGCCATTAGCGCCTAGCGGACCCAGGTCGGTCAACATTTGAGCCAGGTTAATAGCAAAGACGTCATCGTTGCCGCCGGCAGCGCGCTGGGAATGGATGACCAGCGAGGCGCTGTTGAGGGTGTCAAAAGGAATCTGAAAGTCCGACGTGATGGCGTGCGACCAGTTGAACTCGCCGGTGCCAGTAAGAACATTGCCTGTCGTGAAGTTTACGGTGTTGGTGTAGACGTTGGCCTGGGCCTGGCCGACAAAGCCGCACAACAGTGAACCCATCAGTCCTGCGCCAAGGACAAACCGCTTGATCATTTTCGTATTCATTTCAGATATCCCTTATTGTTGGAGCACTTTTGTGCATAACCAGTAGTTAGCAAGAACCGCGCCACCGTCAATCATTTGAATAAAAACAATTACTTATGGTAAGTAGAGAGTTGCATTTGCACAAAACCTGTAAGAAATATCGACATTTCAACGTAGGACAATACCTACTTTCAATGCGACATTGTCACAACGATGCTGCATGGACGAAAAAAAGCCCGCTGAGGCGGGCTTTTTTTTCAAACGCATTCCACGTGTGGGCGATCAGCCCCAAGACCAAGCGTAATCAAGCAGCGTTGCGACGACGGCTCACGCCAAGACCCAGCAGGCCCAGGCCCAGCAAGGTCAGCGATGCCGGCTCTGGCAGTTTGACGCTGACATTGTCGATCAGGCCATCTTTGCTGACCGTGTTATTGCTGGCGACATCGGCAAAGCGCAGGGTGGTCGAGGCGCTGGTCGCGGTGAACAGGAAGGTGTAGCTGTCGAGCAGGCCGGACGGGTTGGTGTCGGTGATCAACTTGCTGGCCAGGGTGACGTTGCCGTCGTAAGCGCCCCAGACGATGCTCTGGTTACCGGAATTGGTGCCGAAATCAAATTTCACGGCATAGGTGGCGCCGGCCAGGGTAGCGAAGGTCTGGGACAGGGTGCCATTGGCGGCCGAGTCGCCAGCGTTGAAGGCTGCCATCGTGCTGCCGTTCAGGGCATTGCTGCCACCGCCAAAGTAGTTGCCGTTAAACGTGGCAGCGGCGACGTTACCGGTGGTGGTCCAGCCCGTCAGACCGTTTTCGAAGTTGCCATTGGTGATCAGGGCAGCTTGGGCGGAACCGGCCAGCAATACGGACAGGACAGCGGCGATAACTTTGGTTTTCATGGAGGCTTTCAGGAACATTAAATTGTAATGTGTGTGATTAAGCAATAAGTATGCCAAGAAATAATTCCTATGCTAAACAACACCTTACGTTTCCTAAAAACAAGTTCGATTCCGAAGTGTAAAAATTTCCGACAGTCATTAGCGGTTGCCCGACCGAACCGGGCCTTCCCAAAAGCAAACGGCCCGATCGAACAAGTCGATCGGGCCGTTTGCGTGGGAAGCAATCAGTCGCGCTTAGACCACCGCGCCGTCCGTTTCATCCTTTTCCTTGACCGGCTTGATCAGATCTTCGCGCTTCACGCCCAGCCACATGGCGATGGCGGCAGCGACGAACACGGACGAATAAATACCGAACAGGATACCGATGGTCAGGGCGATGGCGAAGTAATGCAGGGTCTGGCCGCCCAGGAACAGCATCGACAACACCATCATCTGGGTACAGCCGTGGGTGATGATGGTGCGCGAGATGGTGCTGGTGATCGCGTTGTCGATCACTTCCGTCACGCTGGCGCGGCGCTGCTTGCGGAAGTTCTCGCGGATCCGGTCGAAAATAACGACCGATTCGTTGACCGAATAGCCCAGCACGGCCAGCACGGCCGCCAGCACGGTGAGGGAAAACTCCCACTGGAAGAAGGCAAAAAAGCCGAGGATGATGACCACGTCGTGCAGGTTCGCCACGATGGCGGCGACGGCGAATTTCCATTCAAAGCGGATGGCGAGATAAATCATCACGCCGATGATCACCATCACCAGGGCGTTCAGCCCGTTCTGCGCTAATTCGTCACCCACCTGGGGACCGACGAAATCCTTCGACTGCAGCGACAGCACTTCCGCGCCGGCGGGATTGACGCAAGCCTGGCGCGACACGGCCTGGCCGTTGACGACCGAATCGACCTGCTTGGGCGCGCCCTGCTCGGCAGCGCACAAGGTATTGAAGACGCGGGTCGAGCCATCACCGCCGCCCTGGCCTTTCAGTACAGGCAAGCGCAGCAGGATGTCCTGGGCGGTGCCGAAGCTGGTCACCTCGGGCTGTTCATAGCCCAGGGTTTCCAGCTGGCGGCGGATTTTCTCCTGGTCGGCCGCATGCGGATAACGCAGTTCGAGCTTGGTACCGCCCGTAAATTCCACCGAGAAGTGCAGGCCCTTGTGGACCAGGAAGAACACGGCGGCGACAAAGGTGAGCGCGGAAATCACGTTGAAAATCAACGCGTGGCGCATGAACGGTATGTCCCGCTTGATTCTGAAAAATTCCATCTTGAATGTTCCTGTTCTTGATTACGCTGATTACTTCCGGATGGACGTCACGCCGGGCGTCCAGACCGTGCCGATGGAAATCTTGCCGAGTTTTTTCTTGCGGCCGTACCAGAGGTTGACGACGCCACGCGAGACAAACACGGCCGAGAACATCGAGGTCAGAATGCCCAGGCAGTGCACCACCGCAAAGCCGCGCACGGCGCCGGAGCCGAACACCAGCAGGGCCAGGCCGACGATCAAGGTCGTCACGTTGGAGTCGAGAATGGTCGCCCAGGCACGGTCGAAACCGGCCGCAATTGCCGCTTGGGGCGCGGCGCCATTGCGCAATTCCTCGCGGATGCGCTCGTTGATCAGCACGTTGGCGTCAATTGCCATACCCAGCGCCAGCGCAATAGCGGCAATACCCGGCAGGGTCAGGGTGGCTTGCAGCATCGACAGCAAGGACAGCAGGAACAGCAGGTTGCAGGCCAGGGCGATCACGCTGAAGAAGCCGAACAGCTGGTAATAAATGATCATGAAAATCGCGATGGCGATGAAGCCGTACACGGTCGAGTACAGGCCCTTGGCGATGTTCTCGGCGCCCAACTGGGGACCGACCACGCGCTCTTCGACGAACTCCATCGGCGCAGACAGGGCGCCGGAGCGCAGCAGCAGGGCCAGTTCGCTGGCGCGCTCGGCCGAACCCATATTGTTGATCTGGAAGCTGCTGCCCAGTTCGCTCTGGATGGTGGCGACGGAAATCAGGTTGTACTTACCCTTTTCCTTGAGCAGGATCGCCATCTTCTTGCCGATGCGATCGCGGGTGGCCTGGTGCATGGTGCGCCCGCCATCGCCGTTCAGGTCGATGGACACGGCTGGCTGGTGGTTCTGGTCAAAGCTGGCCGTGGCCGACGAAATGTATTCGCCCGTCAGCACGATATCCTTGTACAGCACGGATGGCGCGGCTGGACCGGTCGTGAACAGTTCAGAGTTCAGGGGGATGGCAGCCGAGGTCTCCGTGCCGGGCAGGACCGACTCGTCGACCATGCGCAGTTCCAGGGTGGCGGTGCGGCCGATGATGTCTTTTGCGCGCGCCACGTCCTGCACGCCTGGCAATTGAATCACGATCCGGTCCGGGCCCTGCTGCTGG